>RXIY01000116.1 GCA_003963405.1 Hyphomicrobiales bacterium | reverse complement strand
CGCGCAGACGATCGCGCGCACTAAGAAGACACCCTTGCCAGAGGGCTATCAGCAGGATTTTGACGCTTGTCGACGCTTTCTTGATGAACATGCGAGATGACCGGACGGCGACAGCGCAAAATTTATCGAGAAGCAGGCGCATGAGGACTCCAGATTGCAGGGTTTCGATTGCCTTTTGTGCTAGAAAACCGTCCGACTTCATTGAAGCCAGCTTCCGTCCCCTTGCGTAAAAACGCTTCGTGTTCGTGCAGGTAGCCGATGCGCCGCAGAGGTTGCGAGCCTGAGAGTTGCCCCGGGGGCCGGACATGCAGATCAGCCTCTTAAGTCCGGCGCAGGCGAAAACCGCCTCCCCTGGCATCGCCAGGACAGGTGCCGTCGCGTATCACGAGGGCAGCCGCGCCTTCTATCGTCCCTCGACCGACAGCATTCATTTGCCGCCCCGCGGTCTCTTTTGTCTCGCCACATGCGGCGCGTGTTGTAGGTGTGCGAGAATTTATGGAGCTTCGCTCTTCGCTGCCGGTAAAGGGCCTCTTGTAAATCCGCCCATAGAAGCCGCGCCTGTCGTCCAGGGTGACCCAACGTATCGCACCCTCACCTCATGGTCGTGCAGCGCATGGATCCCATGTTGTCGCGCCAAATCACGGAGGCTAACGGGCGGCTTGGTTACGTCTTCCTGGAATGGCCGACGGGTCAAGGTCCATAATCAAACTTGTGCTTGAAGTCCCACATCTAACTTGCGGGGGTCCCCGCCGCCAGGCGCTGGCGGACTGTCACGACCCGAAGCCGCAGGCGGTTTCGGCCCTAGGGGCTTCCATCCTTGATGCGGTCCAGCATGACCGCCTTGCCCTTCGTGAACCGCTTCAACCAGCCCAGTGATCGTCACTCAGGGCTGGAGGGCGCATACCACGTGTGGATGGCTAGCCGAATTTCGCCGCGTGTAAGGGGCGGATGTGTTGACTGCCGTCAAAGCGGCTGGAACGCTCTGAGAACCAATGAATTAGCGCTTGGCAATGATTCTCGCGGCCCGCTGACTGACGCATCGCTTCCTGGTAATCTTTTGTTAACTCTATAATTCTTGCCAGCTCGAACGAATCGGACATAATGGCGCTAAATCCGCCGTTAGAGAGATCTTGGCGCTATTTTCTAATCGGGCAAAAAGCTCATGTTGCTTCCGGCATTCGAATTCGATGACAAGATACTCGCTCAGGGCGCGGAAATATCCAGGAAGCTTGATCAGCTTCGCCTGGAAAAGTTTCCTCCCAATGCCAAAAAGACTCTTCGATATTTTTCAATGGCCGAGGTTGCGCATTATCTTGGCGTAAGCCCCAACAATCTAAAAAGACTTCACCTCGAAAAAAAAGGTCCAGAGCCCAAGATCGCCGCCGGCGGGCGCCGGATCTATTCAGCTGAACAGATGATCGAGCTGCGGCAATATCTGGACAAGAATGGCCGATCGGATGCCAAAAAATATGTGCCGCATAGGAAACCCGGCGAGAAGCTGCAGGTTATCGCGGTTGTGAATTTCAAAGGCGGATCTGGCAAGACAACGACCGCCGCACATCTTGGCCAGCACCTCGCGTTGACGGGGCATCGGACCCTTGCCATCGACCTCGATCCGCAAGCGTCTCTTTCCGCTCTGCACGGGTTTCAGCCAGAGATAGATCGAAACCCTTCGCTGTTCGACGCCATTCGTTACGACGATGAAAGAAAGCCAATACGGAATGTCATCGCAGCCACTAATTTTCCGTATCTGGACATCATCCCTGCCAACCTTGAGCTGCAGGAATACGAATACGCCACGCCGCTCGCTATGCAAGGTTCAGCGGAAGGGAAGAGATTCTTTGCTCGGCTTGGTAACGCGCTCGCCGATGTCGATGAGCTATACGACATCGTTATCGTAGATTGCCCACCGCAACTCGGGTACCTGACCCTGACGGCGCTAGCGGCAGCTACCTCAGTGCTGATCACCGTCCATCCGCAAATGCTGGACCTGATGTCGATGAGTCAGTTCCTGCTCATGCTCGGCAACATCACAAAGACTATTAAGCACGTGGGGGCCCATGTGCAAATGGACTGGCTTAGGTACCTGATCACGCGCTACGAGCCTACAGATATTCCGCAGGCACAAATGCTTGGGTTCATGCAGTCTATGTTGGCAGAAGAAATTTTGAAAAGTCCGATGCTTAAATCCACTGCAATATCGGACGCGGGCCTCACAAAGCAGACATTGTATGAGGTCGAAAGGGCAAACTTCAATCGCGATACCTATGATCGCGCGATCGAATGCATGGACGCCGTTAATTTCGAGATTCAGGGCCTCATCCATCAAGCATGGGGCCGGCTATAATGTTGACGGCCGTAAAAACTATGGAAACACGTCTTCTTTTCAGCCAGTTAGATCCATGAGGAGGATGAACGGTGGCTCGTAAAAACCCATTCGCTAGCCTCATGGCTCACGACAGTCCCGAGGAGAAGTCTCCTGCGGTCGATTACGCGTTGAAAGGCGCGTCACGCTCTCTCCTGAGCTCTATTGACGAACTGGCCGCCAAAGCGGACAAGCTCATGGAAGGAGAGACGATTGTCGAACTCGATCCAGAGCTCATCGAGGTTTCCTTCGTAAAGGATCGACTTGATGGCGACGATCAGGAATTCAACGAACTGGTGGAAGCGATCCGCGACCGGGGACAAGACTCTCCTATTTTAGTGCGCCCACATCCCGCTAAGACGGGCCGCTACATGATAGTATTCGGCCACCGGCGAGTCCGTGTGGCGAAGCTCCTCGGTAGGAAAGTGCGCGCGGTCGTTAAAGACCTGAAGGATCGCGAACACGTTGTTGCACAGGGCCAAGAAAACTCAGCCCGAGCCAATCTTTCTTTCATCGAAAAAGCGCTCTTTGCTTTAAATCTTTCCCGGCTTCGCTACGACGAAGATAACGCGACAATCCTCGCGGCTCTTTCGATTGACCGGGCGACGCTTTCCAAGATGCTCTCCGTGGCGAGTTTGCCAGAGGAAATTCTCCGAGCGATCGGGCCCGCAAAAGGCGTGGGCCGAGATCGGTGGTATGAGCTTAAGCTTTTACTCGAAAAGCCAGGCAATCATGATGTCGCGCGGAAGGTTATCGAGGAAGACGGAGTATCTTGCCTCTCCAGCGACGAACGATTCAACGCAATCATAACTTGCCTCAAAAACGCGAAGTCGGCGAGCCGTCGTACGAGTCAAAAGCAGAACTGGGCTTCGGAAGACGGAGCGCTGTCCGCTGAAATGTTAGCCGAAGGCAAGCGCTACACCGTAACGCTTAAGGCAAGAGGTCCTGACGCAAAGGCGTTTGGAGAATACCTGTCTGAACACTTGGCCGATTTGTATCGAGCGTTCAGACAGGGGAAATCTAATACCGAGCGTGGAGATTGAACCGCAAAAGAAAAAGGCCCCCGAAACGTCACCGCTCCGGAAGCCCTTCTCGTATCTAAGCAATCCGAGATTCTCACTTCCGCGAATCACTGTCAAGAGTCGGCGTCCTTTCGGCGAGCAGATTTCTTTTGCCTAAGCGAGGCAAAGGATCATGCAGACACAACCAACGACGCCCTTTGGGCGGCGAACGCTGTCGCTCGCGATGGTGGCAAGCCAGGCGGCGACAAAAGAATTCGCGTCGCGCCCTGACGCGTCAGAAACTGTCGTTCACAAATGGCGGCTGTTTCGCGCCTTGACGGAGGCGAAAGCTCCACTGGGTGTCACCGACCGGGCGCTGTCGGTTTTGCACGCACTGCTAAGCTTTCATCAGGAGACGGCGCTGACACTTCCCGAGAAGGATGCAAACGGCTCGGAAAGCGCGGCGGTCCCCGGGATCGTCGTCTTCCCGTCCAATAAGGAGTTGTCGATCCGCGCTCACGGAATGGCGCCGGCGACGCTGCGCCGTCATATCGCCATGTTGGTCGACGCTGGCCTGATAATCCGCCGCGACTCGCCCAACGGCAAACGCTTTGCGCGCAGAGGGCAGGGGGGCGAGATTGAAGACGCCTTCGGCTTCGATCTGACC
>RXIY01000104.1 GCA_003963405.1 Hyphomicrobiales bacterium | reverse complement strand
CCTTGAACTCCCGACTGAATATCCGTCTCGCCATAACCAACCTCCGGCTTCATGAAACACCGTTTCTCAGCGTCCACGAAACCGGCAGCAGCTCAACCCTGGCGAAGCGCATTGGGCTCGGTCGAAATCGCGCTAACGCCGCGCCGGCCAAGCGCGGCCGCAAGCCGAAGGCGAGTGCCTGAGACGTTTGATTGCGGAGCCGGAAGGACGGTTCAGGGACTAGCTCTAGCGCGGCGGGCTAATGTTGTTCTTCCCAAACGATGGGTCGTGGAGCGGACCTTTTCCTGGTCGGAAGATGTCGATGCAACTTAAAAACCAAGGCAAGCGTTTTATAACGTACGCGGTAACACGCTTTGAAAAAACCAATCATGGAGAAAAAAATGAGCACTGCGTTTAGTGGAAAAGTCAACTTTACAAGAAAGTATGCAGTATTTAGTGGCGATGTTAAGGACGGAGAGAAGGATATAAGCATAATGAATGCGCTTTGTATGGCTGTCAGTGGCTATAGAGATCCAAATAGTGAATTGAGAGGGGTATATTTAAGACCTATACTGAACGATTCTATGGTTGCTGAAATAAATCTTGATAATCTAGGAGGTCTCGACGTTATAATACGTGGCAATAGTGAGTCATTTGAACTAGACGCTGTTGGTGATATTTTTACATTTTATGTGGTGCTTAGATCTGCAAATGAGATATGGCTAGCCAGCGGACACAGCGGCAATGATGATATTTTTGGTCGTGACTTACTTGTGGATGATGAAATAGTTGGTAACAAGCGTGTGTTAAAAACTAGATTTACGTTACGTATTGAAGGTGCAGAAAAAGAATTTGAAAATACGTACCATTATTCTGAGTCTTTTGCAAAATACATTTTTGTTTCGCAATCACCAGAAAACTATTCTATTTCCAATAAGTGAGATGCGAGACTTAGCTACGATACCGGAGAATAATGCGTATTGTCGTTCGCACAAATAATGATGTGGAGGCTGTGAAGGTTCGGTTCCCGGTCCTCCGCAAGTCAGACGGTTAGTCACGCGGTAAGTAGTGGCGGTAATCTACATTGCTGATTTCTCACTCCCGGTAAGCATAGTGGGCGACCGAGAGCACTGCGGTATTGCTCAGCTTAGCTATATATGATAATGTCCTTTATAACTCATAGACTTATAAAAAATATGAAAGCCCGCCGGAGAAAGGCCACCCCCGTCTGTCGGCGTCAAGGCACGCTTCGCCCTTCGGCCTTGACCCGGCCATTCAGGCGCGGCGACGGGCTCATGGTAAAGCCAAAGCTGGCTTTGCCGCTCTCTCGACTGAGCTCGGGCGCGGATGCAGTCTATTTGGCGGGCGGCGTCGTCATGGCTGCCCAGTAAGGAATGTAGCGGGCGTTCCGCTTCCCTTGGTCCGGGTCTGCTGGCGCGATGCGTCCGAGTCGGATGGCTTCTCCGATCAAGACCGAGACCGCCTGATATTCGTCCTGTTCCAGAGAAAACCGCTCCCGAAGGGAAGCGTTGCTCATGAAGTCCCGGCTAATCCAGCGCAGAACGCAGTGGTGGTAGCAGGCGCGGAGCTTGTCGGCGCGGGACATCTCATTGAACGGTCGCGGCCCGAAAAGTACGACGCAGAAGGAGTTCGACGAGGGCAGAAATTCGGGAGCCGGGAGATGTTGCCGCTCGATTTCCAGCAGCGTTTTATCCAAGCCGCCGCCCCGTTCTTCGCATAGGCCGAGGTCACGCATGGTGGAGGCGAGCCGTTCGTTGCGCGAGCGACGCTCATTGAGCATACGGTCCGGCTCGATCAGGGAATTGCCCGTGTTGGTGACCTCGATCCGGTTCTCGTAAATCTCGATCACAGGCCCTGCGCCAGTCACCGTAAAATCTTGGTGGATGAGGGCATTGGCGATAACCTCGCGGATCGCCGTTTCCGGGCACATCGGAACGCGCCGCCGCACGCCATCAATGTAGCGTTCATCGCTGGGGAGGCGGTCCACAATATAACGGATCATGCCCGAGAACCCGACCGCGTAGCCTTTCCCTGCCTGTTGTTCGAACTCCGACTTGGATTTGTCCCTTCCGATATATTTTATGACGCGGACGGATTTCCCCGCGATGGACGGGAAAATTTTGATGTCGCGGGCGAGCAGGATCGCGCCGAGGTTGGTGATGTCGTAGCCGCCCTCCATGTTGTCAATCAGGAAGCGGTGCTTGACCATTCCCCGGAGGATTTCGGCGGGGTTTCGTGGCTCCGGAATGTTTTTCAGCTCGTAGATGACGCCGGTGTTGAGCTTCGTGAACACCTCATCGGCAGACTGGTTCGGGAGAGCGACCGCATCCTCGAATTTGCGGCGGCCCGTCGCGAGCCAGAGCGCCCGCTCATGTTCGGGGAATTCCACGAGCTTTTTCTTGTTCTCCCCGATCCGGAAATACTCGATGCCGGAAAACCGAACGGGCCGATCGTAGGTCGGTTCAATCACGATGATGGAGAACGGGATGCTCCCGCACTCGAAATCCTCGAATTCCAGCATGAGTCGGGGCTCGACCATACGGCTCAGCCAATTGACGAGGTTCTCGCCGCCCTTCTTCAGTTCCCGCAGCCGGACCGTTGTCCCTTCCCGGGCGCGGGTTTTGTCATTGACGCCGAAGACAAGATAGGCGCGGTCGCGGCCTGCCAGCATCGCGGCGTTCGCCAGGGCGGAGACGTACTCCCCGATGAGCTGGGGATCATCGTTGTTGCTCTTGAACTCGAGCCAGGGACTTTCAACTGGTTCGACCAGGAGGCGGTCCAGCAAAGCACAAGGATTTTGAATTGGCATTTGAGAGGGGCTTTCTTTTATCCCCTTTATATCAGAGCGAGGCCGTTCAAGACCAGCATAAATTCCTAGATTAAGCTATATATGCCTGTGTTTATTATGTTTTCCTAATTCCGGCGGCACCAGCTTTTATATCAAAGATCGCACGGACAGCCCTCCTTAGAGCCTTGGCCAAGTCGCCCGTGCTATCAAGTTCAAGGTGTGGTCTGCATTCTTGGCCGTTCGGGCTCTCACCTTGAATTCCCGCTGAAATCAAAGGCACACGCCTCGACCGTATACGCTTCGGGTGACAGCATGAGCGCATGCTGATTCGCCCATTTTCCAGGGGGCCTGAGTGACCCCCGACCAATTCATTGAAAAGTGGCACGCCTCGACGCTCAAGGAGCGTTCCGCCTCGCAATCCCACTTCAACGACCTCTGCAAGCTTCTGGGGGTGGAGAACCCCACGGACGTCGATCCGAAGGGCGAATGGTACTGTTTCGAGCGCGGCGCATCGAAGACGGCCGGGGGTGAAGGTTGGGCGGACGTTTGGAAGCGCGGCCACTTCGGCTGGGAATACAAGGGCAAGCGCAAGGACCTGACCGCCGCTTACGCCCAGCTGCAACAGTACGCCGTCGCCTTGGAGAATCCCCCGCTCCTTGTCGTCTCCGACATGGACCGGATCATCATCCACACGAACTGGACCAACACGGTTTCCGAAGTTCACAGCATTACGCTGGAGGAACTCCGGGACGCCAACAAGCGCGACCTGTTAAAGGCGGTTTTCACGGAGCCCGAGCGGCTCAAGCCCCAAAAGACGATCGACGCCCTCACCCGCGAGGTGGCGGACAAATTCGCAGGGCTTGCCCAGCGGCTCCGCGACGAGGGGCACAACCCGCAGGCCGTGGCGCACTTCGTCAATCGTCTGGTTTTCTGCATGTTCGCAGAGGACATCAACTTCCTACCGCGTCACATCTTTTCGCAGATTCTGGACCGATCGAAGACCAAGCCCGAGATCGCCACCTCTATGTTGAGCCAGCTCTTCGCGGCCATGCGCAGCGGCGGCTTGTTCGGCGTGGACGAAATCGAATGGTTTAACGGCGGGCTTTTTGACGACGACACCGCCCTGCCCCTCACGCGGGCGGACATCAAGCTCATCGGGGAATGAGCTGCTGCCGGTTTCATGGACGCCGAGTTAAGTTACCCCCACCTTCTTTTCGAACTCAACGGGGCTGACATAGCCGATCGTCGAATGCCTGCGG
>RXIY01000073.1:861-24106 GCA_003963405.1 Hyphomicrobiales bacterium | reverse complement strand
ATCTTTCCGCCGCAGAACAATTTTATTCATTGGCCGCCTGAAATACCCCGAGGGGCAACCGGACCACGCTCTAATGAAATTAACGCAACAGAACCCTATCGCGCGCCATTGCCGCCGCCGCCCTGGCGAGGGGCGTTTCCCGCCCGCTCCCCATCGCTGTGGCCGGCGGCTACAGCGCAGAGGCGTCGGGATTCCGACTGCACGAGCTCGAGCAGTTTTTCAAGGTAGAGCGCAGAGTCACCTTGGGCCTGATCATCGTCGATCTGGACCTTCCTCAAGGCGAGCTTCTGGCGCTTCAGAGGCCGGGCCGCGCCGTGCTCTCGGTCTGCGAGGCCGCTCCGACGACGTTGCCCGCCGAGTCGGTCGTGCTCGTTGCCGGCGAAGGGCGTCTGACGCTGGCCACGCCGGCCGATGGCAAACCCTGGGCGAGATCGTTCGAGCTCACCACCGTCGATGGCGCGCCGGTCCTCGTGCCGGGCGGCGAAGCGCCGGTGGCCTCGATCTGGAAGCCTCAGCCGGTCACCGTTCCCGCGCCCGTCGCGAAGGAGCCGCAGCCAGAGCTACCGATCGCGAGCAAGGTGGTGGTGCTTATCGGCCGCGGCGAGGTTTCTGCCGACGTTCGCTCGAAATGGACCGTCGATGGCTTTGTCGTCGTGCAGCGCGAAAGCGACGCCTTGCCCCAGCCGGGCGAGATTGAGGGCGGACTCAGGGAGATCGTCGTGGCCGGAGAAGATCAACGGACCGAAGAACTGAAGGCTCGCGCCACGCGGCTGCATTGGGCGGCGGTGGAGCGCGGCGTCGATAGCGTCGTGACGATCAGGGTTGCGGCGTAGCAGACCAAGAGGGCGGACCATGGTCCACCTTTCTCACTTTGAGGGGAATAGATCATGACCGCTGAACCAGATTTCTCGAAACTGTCCGACTCCGAGCGCGCGCTTCTCGAAGAGGACGCGCGCCTCATCGAAGACGTGGATGTGCCTGACGAAGCCCATGAGGCCGCGCCCGCCCGCGCCGATCGCTCCGACCGCGGCGGCGACGAGGAAGAACTGCGCAACGATCCAGCGCCGATCCTCGACACCCGCGCTCCCGAAGACCTGCCGCAGCGCCTTGCCGCGCTGGACGAGCAGAAGGCCGAACTGGTCTCGCGTTTCGACGATGGGGAGCTTACAGCGCGCGAGTATGCCGATGGTCTGCAAGCCATCGCGGACCAGCGGAATGATCTGGCCTGGGAGAGGCGCAAAGCTGAATTTGCCCGCGAGACCAGAGATAAGGCTATCGAGAGCAACTGGAATCGCGCCGTCGAATCCTTCATGCGCGGCCCCGCGGCACACATCACGGAGAAGGGCGAAGGCGCTCTCCTGGCCTTCGACACCTACGTAAAGAAAGTAACCAGCGACCCTGCCAATTCCCGCTTGAGCGACAAGGCTCAATTGACCAAGGCCCTTAAAGCCTTCGAGGCGGACTTCGGCAAACTTCCCGCCAGCAGGGCGCAGCGCGCCTCGAGCGGCTCGCGCGCCGTTGTGGACGATGCGCCGGCGCACGGCGGTGGCAACGACAGTATGGAGCGCGCGCTGGCGGCGAACGATCAGAAGGGTTTCAATCGGGCCTTCGCGCGAATGAGCCCCGAGGAACAGGACGAGTGGCTGCGCTGACGCAACCAATGGCCGGGCCAGAATGTCCGGCCATTCTCTTTATAGGAGGCGAGAATGCACAATCCCGAGCGAGGAAGACGGTCGCGACCATTATCGATGAGACCCTAGTGGCGATGCGCAAGTCGCTCCCCCGCAACGCATGACGCGGGGCGTCTCAGGATCAGGGGGCCTTACCGGCCTTCTTCTTCCGCGCGGCCTGATATCGACACCGCGCGGCCGGGAACGCGCGCCGGTTCGTGTGGGAGCAAAATCGGGTTGGAAAGCAAATCCGGTTTTCGACCCATGGGAGAGCGAATCGCCTCCTTAGGCACGGTCCTATAACTAAAAGTTGATGGAAATTCCTCCTGTGGCGCTAGAGATATTCGCATTATTCGCAAACATCCCGTCATATCGAATGAACAACTTCGCCTGAGCAAGCGGGAGGGATATCTTCGCGCCGATTGAGGCGGCATTGCGTGGCCAACGGGCTCCCTCAACCCAAAAATTCGACCTTGAAATGCCCTGGAAGTTTACGAGGGCGAACCGGTTAACATCAGCGAAATCATGGGACCAACCTGCTCGTCCAGACAACGTCACAGGTGCATTCAGACCTATCGGCATGTCGTAGGACAGCTCTGTTCCTAAAGCACTCATCGCTGTCGTAACAGTGCGCTCCTTAACATCCATACTTATGGCTCCGGCTCCCTGCTCTGAAAAATTGATCGGAAAAACCACCACGCTCTGGAACGCGGCAAAAGGCGTGGTTTTTAATTGGGCAGTCCAGAAAAAATCATAGCCAAATTCTGCTCTCGAAAGCAGCGCGTCATTATGGAAGCTCGCGGTTGCCGCGCGCGCAAAATAAGGTAGGGCGATGCTGCGGCCCACGCCAGCTGGGTTGTATGAATATCCAAGCGCCGCATCGAGATAGAAACTGCCTAAGGCATATCCTGCATAAGACCCAAACGAATAACTATCGAGGTTGCCCGAGGCGGAAATTCCATTCATCGAGAAAGAGTTTCGCGAATAAGCCGCGCTTACACCAATTTGGAAGTTTGGGTTGTAAGCATAATCGATTCCGACTGCGGCACCCCCGCCGGAGAATCTTATACCGCTGACGTTTTGATTTCCATTAAGATACGCAGCTCCCCCAAATCCGCTTATCCAAGGCCGCACACCGTTTTGTGAGCGTGGCGTCGAAGGAAGACGCGTCAATTGAGTTTGGTCTCTAAGGACCTCGAGAAACATTCGTCCAGCCCCGATCACAATCGATGGGGCATTGGCGTATATTTCTCCGTCCAGTTGAGTGAGAGCGTAGCGCAGCTTTCTGGGATCGCCATAATTTAATAAATCAAGCAGGTTGTAAACGCTGTCCCCATCCGTGAACTGGGCAGGAAAACTTGCATGGTCTAGTGCGAAAGCGACGGCGAGCGGATTGCCGTATCCGGCACGCGGCACATAAGCTAGAGCATAGTCCCCGATAAATTGCTGATTCACATACGCCGTCGGCGGAAGGTAACTCGGCGAGGAGCCCGGCCCGCATCCAGTCGGGCTCACCCCTATCAAGTAATCCTGAACGGCGCCGCCGCGACCCCAATAGCCAGGGGCAGACGGAGGACTGACGTTTTGAGCGTTAGTTATTGGCCCGGCTTGCCCGGCCAAAATGCACGTTTGAGCGGGAGCTACGACAATTTCCTCCATAGTAGGCACCTGAGGGAGAGCCAGAACCTCTCTAACTTCCCATGGGGTTAGACCGCGAACCTGATTCGATGGGGCAACCCACGGCCCTAGCGCGCTGGTAGTGTAAAAACGCACCCATTGGGTTGGTACGTACGTCCACACAACGGCCGCCGGTGCCGATGTCGAATCGATGAACGGTAACGTCGTTTCATTATAATCGATGGCGGGTAGAATGTACTGATTCGCGTCGTGACCGTTGGAGATTGACGGATAGGTCGTGCCTCGGCAAGGCGTCGTTGAATTTTTCGGACAGTTTGGTGGGGGGTTGCCCGAAGTAAAGGTCTGACCTCGGACGATCGGCCCAGTAACAATCTGACCACGAGGCAAGGGCCAAAAGGGCAACGTCTGGGCGCTCGCCGAACCTGCTATCGACCCAGTAATTATCGCAGCCAAAACGCGATGAAGACCACTACGGCGAAAACCGGGAAGGTTCATTTTGTGCCTCGAAGATTCTTTCGATCCGAGCAATCTGAAGTATTTCATCACGAGCTTTGAGTCGCTACTCAATTAGGAAGGCTAATTCTCTTTTTCGGGACAGTGTTGCCATCAGCCCACACCCAGGTGTTTTTTTGTCGCCGGTCTGAAGTGGACTTTTGCCTGACGGAACTTCGCAAAGCTCGCACTAGACTAAAAGCCAAAAGCTGCACCCCCCAGCGGCGGGCGATCGAGGCGCAGACAAGGTGGCTTCACAGCTACCACGGCCGAGTTTGCGGTCTCTTCCAAATGTACTTGTTTTTGTCAGAACGCCGGGACAAAAAGGCTCAATGGGCTCCGTAGCGAGCGAGCAATTGTTAAGGCATGATTGCATCACAGCGCAGTACGGTCTGGAAGTCAGTTTTATTCGAACCAATGGAGCGGTAAAATGAGTAAGGCTGAATCCTCAGGGAGCGCCCTTGCCAACGAAATCGGCCTAGTATTTGCGTTTTTGTTCGGTTGCTTGTCACCAGTCACGAACGCCTTTGCAACCGAAATATCTGCGACGCCGGGACCGCAGGTTGCACAAAGCGGCGTGCTGCAGCAGCAATCTATCGTGATCGCACAACCCACAGCGCCGACGCCGGCCACGGAGGGGGATAAAGCGTCAAGTCGCGGGCATGATCAAAATGGCGTCTGGAAGCGCTGGAAGAATAAGCTGGGCCCTGCAAGCGGGAACAAGGTAACCAATCCGGATGTATCTGCGATTTTAGGGCCCCCGCTTCCCAATCCAGGAGATGACCCTGGTCCCCATAAGGGCGACTCGAGGCAACTGACCATCTTCCGCGATACGACTATCCCGGTGACGACGGGGCAGACAGGAGCGACATCCGAGCCCAGTACGGATCAATCGGGAAAAAATATTTTTTCCACCGCTAACTACCATGCAGAGTTCTCCAAAGATAACGGCGCGACATGGCAAGGCCTGGATCCTTTTACGATCTTTGGCGAACAAGGCTTCTGCTGTGATCAAGCAACGATTTACGACCCTAGCAGCAACCGCCAGCACTGGGTGTTGCAGTATCTACCCAGCATTTTGCCGCTCAATGCATCAAAATCTCTTGATGCTAAAGATCCGAGTATCGAGGATCATCTTGTCCTGGCTAATTCCCCGCCAGGGGATTTTATTAACTGGTGTCCATACATACTCAGGCCCTCGGATTTGGGGCGGCCGAGCGACGAAAGCTTAGATTTTAACGACTTGGTCGTCGGGACACACTACCTCTATCTAACCACCCGCATTATCCAATTCCAAGGTGAGGACTATGGTCTTAAGGCGCTTGCCTTACTGCGATTCCCATTGCTGGAATTAGCCGCTTGTAAGCCGGCCCATTTTGACTTCGTGCTTCGGACAGATGTCGGTGAGGGGCAAAATGGCGAGCTAAGAGTCCCCCAGGGCATCAGCGATATTGCCTACGCGGGGGCAAACGACCCCCATGGAGGTCAGGGCAGTATCTTTCGGCTTCTAGTTTGGCCCGAGTCGTCGAAGGTCATTAAAACTATCGACCGCGCAGTGCCGCCATTCATCTACTACGAGAGCGGGGGACCGCAATGCGCCAGTGAGGACGGCGTGGTCGCAAACTGGTGCAGTGATAGCCCGAGATTGTTCGCCGCCAAGGGCGGCGGCTCCCTGTGGTTTAGCTGGGATGCGCAGCAGTATGGCAACAAACGGCCCTTCCCCTATACGAGGATAACGCAAATTCGGGAGTCCGACTTGGCGGTGGTTGGTAGCCGTGACTTGTATGGCCTCACGGTTGCCCACGTACAGGCTGCGATTGCTGCTGATCGTTACGGTAATATCGGCTTGGTGGATTTTTTCGGTGGCGGCAAACACAATAAACATTACTTTCCAAGTGCCATGATAGCCATCCTCGAGCGTAACCGCGTGGCTCCTCCGGCGGTAAACTTCTTCCTATCCGGCAAAGGAATTGGATGCAACGATGGGCCAGGGCCTGATTTCACAGGAGCCTGGGGTGACTTCCATACGATCCGTTTTTGGCAGGGGCGGGATGGCACGTGGCTCGCCACCACGTTTGTTCGCAACGATAATAATGTCGGCGATTGTCCTCAACGCGGTGCCAGCGTAACTATCAAAAACGTCGTATTCGGGCGCTGATTGTTGAAGCACGATTCGAAACGATTAGTTTGTGGCGAGACCTGCGCGGCCCTCTCAGCCGCGCAGATGCGCCGGTCGGAATTGGCCAGTCCTTTGCTGGGTGGCCCTTCATCATCAATACACAGGTCTTACCTCGAAACATCAGCCCATCCGGCGAATGCCGGTATAAAGACAGCCCAGTCGAAGTTCCACCAATGTCCGCTGAGGCCTTTATCTCGGTTATCGCGTTATTTTTAGCCTCATTGATTATGCAATTTTCTGTCCGAAGAGGGTTAAGCAATTCAGCCTTGAGCAGTGGCACCAAGAACTTCAAAAATCTCCACTGGAATATTTGCCGCTGTCTTGGACAAACTGGTTTGCTAGACTAATCACCGGCTTATTGTATCTCGCAGGTGGAGTTATGGCTTTACACGTTGTCGATTCGAAAGTTTTCACAACGCTTCAGTTCATATGGGCCAATAGTTAGAGAGCGGAGAGTAAAGAAGCTTTGAGGCGGACGCTCCGGCACTGTCGGTGCGTCACGTGTCTGCTGTGCGGTGGGATAGATCAAACAGGCTATGACTGACGTTTTAGAATAGCGTGCCTCGCTTCGAACATTCCCCACAAAAAGAAGGGAAAACCTTGCGGGTGCCCACCCCGTCCAACCACCCCCGTGCCACGTGATCGCCCCCACAGCCCCAGAACAACGTTCCCATGCGCCTGTCGCCTCAAGAGGTATGATGTGCCGGGGCGATGGTCTGGGGGGCTCAGCGGCGCGGGATGCGGGTCGCCCCGCCACCTATCCAAAGCCCAACGCGCCCCGGCGTTGGCGCGTCCCTAGCGGCCACGATCTGGCGCTTGCTTACCCACGACTTAACGTTGAGGAAGGGGCGCGGTTTGCCGTTCAACAGAGGCTCCACCACTATAAAAGTTTCCACCATGTAAGCTATTGCCAGAAAGCCAAAGACGCCCATCGAGGGCAGCCGGCTGCCTGCTTGCGCGCCCTCGATGGGCTGGAACAAGCCAAGCGGGGCTCGCGTTGCAGGGGCGGCGTTGGGGCTTTGTCCAACAAGGGCCTAAACCGGGCCGAGGGAGTTCCGCCGATGACGAACTCACGCAAGATAATTACTGCGGCGCTCGCCGCCACGATGACAATCGCCACGCTGTCAATTGCGACTCCTGCTTCCGCATGGGGCCGCTATGGCGGCGGGTGGGGGCACCGCCACTGGGGCTCCGGCTGGGGTTACCGTCATGCTGGGTGGCGTCCGACATGGGGCTATGGCCGTTGGGGCTATGCCGGTATGCGTAGAGGATGGGGCTATGGTCGCTGGGGCTACGGCGGCGTGGCTCTCGGCGCGGCGGCAAGCTACCCATATAGCTACGGCTATTATGGCTCCGCCTATCCATCGGCGTGCGGCAATTATGGCTCCGGGACCTACGGCTATTCAGGCGCAAGCTATTCCGCGCCAGTCGCGAGCGAGGGCTATTATTGTGCGACCTCCGAGAAGACTTGCTTGCTTAACGAGCCCGGATGGCTTGGGACCGGTTGTTCCTGCAAGGTTCCCGGTGGCCGTGCAAGGGGGATAGTTGAATAGAGCGTAGCAACAGCGCCTAACGACGACGATGCTGCGGCCGAGAAAAAATCGGCCGCAGTGTTTCGTTACAAGAAAGGCATGCGAGAGCGTCGCACCGCGAAAACACTTGATCGAAGAGGGTAGCTCCGCTTCTGTCGCTCTACGTCCCCGCCGTCCATGTTGCCGCAGTTAACGCTTTGGTAAGAGATTGAGCGTCGGATGATCCCTGCAACGTCGGGCATATTCATCTGCCAGTGTCAGCACCACTCGTGAACCGCTTGGCGTTGCACCAAATGCGGCGCTGGCCCACGCTCAGTTTTTCACTCCATCCGCCGAGTCGGCGCTCATCGAACTGGCAGCCCGTAGCCAAAGGTTCGCGCCGCCAGTTCGACTCGTCTGCTTGTGCAGAAGAGGCTGAGCCTAACGGTCAATAATGCTCACGCAATGGTGGAAAATACGCATTGTGCTGTGGCAGGCGCGGGCTACCGTGGTTGTGTTTTTAAGAGAGAATTTTTAGGGGCAAAGCGACGGCTCGCCTGTAGGCCGCCTCCGGGCGGGCCGTCTATTTCGGTTGGTTCAGCCTGTGCGAACCGCCGAAGACCCATCTCGATCATCTACGCCGCGACGCCCTTCTCTCGCCGCCAATTCTTTTAGCAGCACTTGAATTCGATCGGGCAACGGCTCACGCACAACTTTTCCGTAGTAAGATTTAAGCTCGTTGCCAATTTCACGTTCAATGAGGGCCGCGTCTTCGGAAGCGATTGTCGTCATGGTCCCTTTCAACACAAGTTATTTGGAGAGTGATCCAGCGGGGCTTTTCAATTTTTGACTGCGCGCCTGTGAGAAGCACGAGCGCCCGACGCATAACGGAACAGGGACACGCATACTCGATTTCTTCACGCTGATCAAGACACCGAGCCTAAAGGCTGCGACGCTATCAAACATCCGTTCTACGAATCGCCTTTGTCATTTGGTGTGTTTTTTAACAACCTCCGCGAGGGCGAGTCACATTAACAAAAGGGCGAAGTCGGAAGGCAGCGAACCCTTCGCGCCAGGAATAAGTTCCGCGCGCGTTGAGCAAAAGAAACGAGCGAAAGCCGCATCCTAACATGGTCACTGGCAACGTCGGAAACAACGTAAGTTCATACACGTTAGGGCGTATCACGGTTGGGGCCTTAAAGCCCTCTCGTAACCTACCCTGTCAAGGAGCGAGCTATGATGAAGCTATCGGCGCAAATTAACCGGCATATCGTGAGCGTTTCCGCGATACTGGCGGCTCTGGCGGTCTTAGGCTACACAGCAAACACAGCAACTTCTCGTCGTGTGGCAAGCCTCCCCGAAGAGGGCTCTGCAATTGCGCAACAAGCGCCAATTGAGGCGACGCTCTCGAATGAGAATTTCTTGGCGCAGCTAAAACAGATTCCGCAGAACGCGTATGGATCAGCGCGAGGATCGGAAGAGTCACTGGGCGAAAAGATAACGAGCGGCATCAAGGCGGTGGTGCCTTCGAAGGGTTTGAAATCGGCGCAAACAGAGTCTGAGAGTTGGAGCGACGAAGAGTGGCAAATTGCTGAGAAGGCCGTCGCCGATAGCCGGGCCAATTCAAACGCGCGGAACAGCAGTAACGCAAGCGCGCGAGTGAACGCGAACACAGTTTGGCAGCCGCCAGAGGAAATTGCGGGAAGCCAAGCGAACCAATCACGGTAGAAATGGCATAAGGCTCAGGCTGCCTACACCAATATAGCGATATAGCGGCCCGGCGAGTGTATTCTCGGTTGGGCCGCGCATAAAGAAACGCTCTGTTACCAACTTCACACAATCCGGATTCTGAAAACATCTTTGTCACAAGACGTGTCTTTAATCAGTTCTGCGAGCGCCAGCCGCAGCAAGACAAGAGCGAAATTGCGAGGCAGCGCCTCTCGCGCGACTTTCTCATAGGAGAGTCGCAAAACAAAACCAAGCTGACTCACAGGGGTCGCGCTTCGCACGCCACGGGGCAAAAGACATTGTTCAAAATCGGGGCTGAGCCATTCGATCAGGAGGGGTTGGGGCCCCAAGTCTTTTTTGCTGACGGATGTTTTTAAATGATCCCGCATCGTGCCGGATTCAACAGATAGGCGCTTATCCCTGCGGCTGCAAAACGTCCAGCACAGGCCTAAGACTTGCGCCGCGATGGGCGGAACGATTGCGTGGCGCGCAAGACGGAGGCAGACCATTCTCTTCAAAACCGCCACGCCCACGCATTGTCCTTAGTCGAAATCACGCTTGCCTTTCTTCGGGTTACGAACTGGGGTTACAAACGGCCCGAAAAAGCTTCGCGAATGGCTTTTTCGACGGAACGAATGCTAAACGGCTTTGAAAGCTTCGGAGTTTCCGTAAAGCGATCAGGTAGCGTCTTCATATCATATCCGGTCGCAAAAATCACGGGACATCGCCCGCCAATAACCCATCAGCCAAAATGAACGTGTTCGCACCGTCCAGATTTACGTCCAGAATTGCAGCGTTAAGCTTGTTAGATTGTGCGAGAGCCGTGCCTTCATCGAGACGCCCAGCCGGGCCCACTACCGCCCCGCCGAGCTCCTCAACCATCTGGCTGAGATCGAGCGCCATGACAAAGTTGTCCTCGACGACCAATACGCGGTGGCCTCTAAGTAGCTGACCCATCGTGCTTCCCCGTGTTTGCGAGAGGTAAGGGAAACTCAAGTTGATAATCTAGACCGTCCGGCGCAAACGTAAGCCGCGCAGTCCCGCCCAGCATGTAAGCCAAGCTCCTCTCGATGACCTCCGTCCCAAAACCTCTGGCAGGAGCGAGGTTTTCAATATTTACACCACGTTCCCGCCAACCGAATCTCAGGCGCTTGCTTTCCTTTCGATCCACGCTCCAACTGATTTCGATCATTCCCTTTTCGACTTTGAGAGCGCCGTATTTGGCGGCATTCGTTGTCAATTCATGAATGGTCATACCCATCGTCTGCGCCTCGCGGGAGGAAAGATGGACCTCGGGCCCGTGCACCGTGAAGCTTACTCCTAGCTCCGCGCCGCCCGCTTCCAGCTCTCCGACCACAAGATCGCGAAGCTCGACGTCACCGGACGGCGCACTCAGCAACAAGTCTTGAGCTCTCGCGAGAGCCTCGAGTCGAGCATCAAACGCCTCAAAGAACTCATCCACACTAGGGTGGCGCTTTCGTGTCTGCCTCGCCATCGAACGCACTTTACCAAGGATGTTCTTCACTCGATGTTGTAGCTCCCCCATCAAGGCTATCTGACGGAACTCTTGTTGACGCTGCTCGGTAACATCGCGAATGGCAAGGAGAATGAGATTCATATGATCTAGTCGGCGAGCATTAAGCAACATAGATCGGAGGCCAATTCAAACTATGTTCAATTTCGTAGTCATCGAAAGAGTTTTTTTGGGGCAGGATCTGCTCTAAGAGCCTACGGAGTTCAGGGATGTTCCATTGACCATTCCCCAGCTCCCAGACAAAGACGCCCACGGTTTCCTTGGGAGTAACAGCGAACTGATCGTAAAAACTTTGATTCGCATAATGGACACGCAAGTCCCAACCCAAAACCAAGATAGCTTCTCAAATACTGTCGATAAGCTTATTGGCGAAGTCTCTCTGGCCTTCCAGCTCAAAGCGTAGACGCTCGCTCTCAGTGATATCGTTGAAAGCGAGGAGGATCGTGTTCTCCTCCGCCTCGGGGCGCATTCGGTTCGCATTGAGTAGCATGACCCGCTTGCCAAATACGTGTTCCACCCGGAACTGGCAAATCTTATTGTTATCGCTCAAAACGTCCTCTAACAGGCGTCGTAGCGAAGCAATATTCCACTGTCCATTGCCAAGCGAGAAGACCGTATGATCGAGAGTTTCGGCAGGCTCTACGTTGAAATGACGGTAGAACGCAGCATTCGCTCCGACAACTCGGAGTCCACCATCGAGGACCAATAGTGGTTCAGCGATAGTTTCAACAATCGCATGGGTGAGTGAGCCTTCAAGCAACGCACTTTGCATGACAGCCGCCTACCCGAAGCCAACGCCCCCGCTCTGGGTTGTCAGAAGTCCCAACGAATACGAACAAATTGGCTGCCTCGCTTGTTCCATAAGCCTCGGCGTGATCATAGCGCCTACGGTCGGGGCATGCAGATTCCCCGGAAAATGCCTGTTTTGTCGGCAAAATCTCTGGATGAGACTCCGGCAGGTGTTGGCGGTGCCATGGTCAAGCACACGTTTAATCCCCGTCCGCAATGGAACGCGGTGTCTCGCTCAGCGTTCACCCCTGTGTATGCCAGTCCTCCCAGAGGCTGGGAGGGAAACCGATTCCTTTCAGTAACACTTTTCAACTCGAAGGATGCGAACAATGGGCCCAACCACGCTGGCCAAGGGATCGCTTTCGCATATTCGAGAGATGATGTTACACCAGTGGCTAGAAAACCCATTGCGACGTCCTTTCGCCGGGATGATGTTTGTCCTCGCAATGCAACCAATCACCCCGGTTGAGGCGAATTCGCCTTCCTACTGCGTCTGGCGAGGCACCGGGCCTATGTGTGACGGCGAGTGTAATTCTGGCGAGGAGGAATCAGGGCGATCGGCCCATCCTCCCGGGGAAAGTCCTTGTTGGTGGAGCGGAACTAAGGTCCTGTGCTGCAAATATCCCCCGCCAACACCGAGGGAGATCCGCTCAACCGCTGCTGCCAATCGCTGCCTCGACGCTGATCTCGGCACTATCGGTGGGAACGGAACAAAAGTGCAGCTTTGGGAGTGCTTGGGCGGACAAAATCAAAAATGGCTCACCAATCGGAACGGGACCGTTGTCAACGCTCAGAGCAATCGATGCCTTGACGCAGATCTGAACACAATTGGTCAGAACGGAACGATTATACAACTATGGGATTGCTGGGGCGGAAAAAATCAGAATTGGACTTTCACCATATCTCAGCGAGGCGAGGGCTTCCCTCCAGCGGGCCTCCAGAACGAGCAAGGCTTCACCTCGAATGTCCTCGACGCTGATCTGGGCACTATCGCGAGTAACGGAACGAAAATTCAGCTCTGGGAAAACTTTTACGGACCTAACCAACAATGGACCGATTCCAATTTCTATATCAAAATTCTTCAAGGAAAACGCTGCCTCGACGCCGACTTGGGCACTATTGGAGAGAACGGAACAGTAGTGCAGCTTTGGGATTGCTTGGGCGGACAAAACCAACAATGGCAGGTAAATTCCGATGGGACAATCGTAAATGCTCAGAGCCATAGATGCCTTGATGCCGACCTGAACACTATTGGGGAGAACAGGACAGTAGTGCAGCTTTGGGATTGCCTGGGCGGACAAAATCAAAAATGGAAGTTTCAATCCAACGGTGCACCCATTTCACCAGCCCTCCACAACGTGCAAAGCAATAGGTGTCTTGACGGCGATTTGGGAACCATCGGGGAGAACGGAACGAAAGTGCAGCTCTGGGATTGCCTGGGCGGACAAAATCAAAAATGGGAGCAGCAGCAGGCTGCCCAATAATCCGCGGGGCGGCGTTGGCGTGTTCGGGCGCGGGCGGATTTATAAAGCGGCACACCAATTTCGCGTCTTTATTGCGAATCTCAAGGCTTTCGCAAAAGCCGCGCGCCCTCGCATTTTCAAAGGATTGCCACGTGCAAAAAGATAGGCACGAAAGTCGAGCGCCATTCAGCCGAGGCCGTAGCCTTACAGACGATGGCCGCTTTGGGTCAAAAGCGGGCCAGAGAACGCGCGGCGTGCCCTTGGACAATGCCCTCCGCTTCGTGAATTCTCGCAACGAGGCGTTCGAAAGTGCGCCAATGCATGCCTTTTGGCTTGGCAATATAGCTGCCTATCAAACCATTATTGTCGAGCCTTTGGCGTAGTGAGAAGGCGCGGGATAAAGCACGATCGCGGGGCGTTCGGCGCTCCGATTGGTAGCCCAACTGGTACGCTACGCGACAAGCGAAGTTATAGGCTCCATCCGGCAAATGCAGCCGAGACGCGAGCCGCCCGCGCCCGGCGGGATAGTTTCGCGGCGGTAGAGGCGGCTATGCGGGCTGCGCTTGTTGCGAGCCGCGCGGCGCGCATGTAGGCTCCGGCGACGCAGCCCTCAATGTTGCACAAGGACGCCCGCGACCGTGGATGCGCGGGCGTTTTCGCATCCGTAGGTTCGGTCGCTACTGTTAGGGAGATTTGTTGATGTGTCAGTTTTGCGGATTCCCCGAAATCGCGCATGAGAAGAATTTGCCTCGCCGTGGCTTCATGTTCGGCGCGGCAGTCGCCGGATCGCTGACGGCGGCGGGGCTGGCAAACGCCAAACCTCGAAAAGCGCGCAAAGCGGAACAAAAGTCCGAAGCGTCGCCGCCGAGGCCCGAAAACGTGATGACTCCGGACGCCGCGCTCGCGCGATTGATGGAGGGCAACAAGCGATACCAGAATGGTCTTGCTCGGCGACATGATTTCCTCGCTGAACGCGAGGCGCTCGTAGGTGGACAGAACCCTTACGCAGGAATCCTAAGCTGCGCCGACTCTCGCATCGCGCCCGAGTATGCCTTCGACAGTTCGCGCGGCGACCTCTTCGTTTGTCGTGTGGCTGGCAATTTCGTCAGTCCAGAAAATATCGCGAGTTTTGAGTTTGCGGTGGAAGTGCTGAAAACTCCGCTCCTGCTAGTGCTCGACCACGAGAGCTGCGGCGCGGTGAAGTCCGCGATTTCATCGATTGCGGACAAGACAACGCTTCCTGGCCATCTTCCCTATCTCGTGACGGCACTGACACCGGCTGTGAAGGCGGTTTCCGGCCGTCCCGGCGACGAGCTTGAGAACGCCACAAAAGAGAATGTCCGTCTCGGCGTGGAATCACTCAAGACGGCGACGCCGCTGCTGAGTGCGGCCGTCAAGGAAAAGCGCGTCAAAATAGTTGGTGGAATCTATCGCCTCGCTAATGATCAGGTCGAAATCTTCGCCTGATCATGGTCATCGAAAACCGGCGTCGCGGTCGCTGTGCCGTGCGCCGCGTTCCGCGAGCCATCATCCCCTCCTAAAAGCCCCTGAGCGTGATACCGAGCTTGCGGAGTTGATTCGGCTGGCCGAGTTGAAGACGAAGGATCAATCGCCACAACCTGTGGCAAATTAAAGTAAGAGGTCTGACGGTCGCGGACATCGCCCTGAGAGCGACGTCCGCGCCGCCTCCCGCGAGCTTGGCATAAATCGGGAGGATGCACGCCGCGCAACCAAGGCTGCCAGTCTTTCGGAAGAGGCGAAGCAGGCGGCGCGCGATTCCGCGGGCGACGGCATTGTGTTCGTAATTTGAGGCTTAGGGCTTTCCGATATGGTCCCTGATCCAGTCCATGATGTCCTGGTATCGGTCGCCGACTGCCCGCCACCGGTATTGCCCGGCCGCCTTCAGGGCGAAGATTACGGCATGCGTCTCAGTGGCTCGGTCTGATGGCGGGAGCGCCAACCACTCAGAAAGAACAAGCTTGCGCGCTTCGTCTTTGGTCATCGGCTGACTTTCGACAACGATTGAGGCTCGAATCGCATTTTGCTAAGACCGTATCCCGGCGCAAGTGGCGAACAGCGCAACCGTGCCGGGAACTATCTTCGCAATAGACAGTCGCGTTGAAGGTGATGCTTGGACGGTCATCGCCGATTTCGTCAACTCGCGAACGCAATCGCGCCTACATCGACAGCCTCGTCCTCACCCTCGCAGAGAAGCACGAACGCTTCGAGAACGGCGAGCTTTAGATCGAGACTGCCGGTTCCATCCCTCTCAAGCCCGGCGACGCCGGACTGCGCGACGCCGGCCATGGAGGCGAGCTCGCGCTGATCTATCCGAAATTCCTCTCGCGTCCCGCGCCAGAAGCCGGGCGAGATTGCGAAGCCGTCATTCCCCATGTCCGCTCCTCAATGTCCTCGAACGAAATTGTGAATGCCCCGAAGGTTTCGCGCGGCGCTCCATCCGCGACGGGGGCGATGATTTTCTCGGCCGCCTGACGAGCGGCGCGCCTCTTCAAGAACCGCTCGCTCGCTAAGAGATACATCGCTTTCGTAAAGATGACGTTTGAAGCCCCGTAGCTCATGCCGGGTTCCTTACGCTGCGCGCCGGTCTGTGGCTCCGCCTCCGTGGCGAGAGCAGTAGCTTCAGCCAGTGCGGCGGCGTAATCAAACTCGAAGATCACCGCGTCGCTGATCGAGGTGAGCGGCAGGTCGTCGGCGGCGGGTGCCGTTGCGGGCGCTTCCTGCGGCTTCGGCGGGGCGGATGGCCGGCTTCCCGCCCGTCGCGCGTCCATTTGCCTCATTTCAGCCGAGCTTGCCATCAGCCTGGCGAGCCGGTGATACCCAGCCTGTTGATGAGGTCGCCTCTTTGTCAGCCAAAGCGGCCTGAGTGCGCTGGCCCGTGCTCGGGCCGTATTGGCTTCCAACCGCCTCAGTTAAAAATCACGCCGCGCGCCCGTGGTTTACGCGCAGGCCCGTGCTGGACCATGAGAACGCCCCGACCGTGGATGTAGCGGCGGGGCGTTTTTGCCTTTAAGGCCGCAGCCATCATCCGTCGCAAGGAAATCTACGAGGCGTTGCATCCCGAGACGAAGGCGTCGCAGAACGCTAGTCTTGCCAGAAAAACGGCGGCAGAAAATGCCGTCGTTTCCTTCACTGCCGCAACCGCCAAGGCGACCGGCAAGGCCGAGCGAACGATCAGGTTGGCTGCGGCGCGTGGCAAGGCGCGGTGGAATGAGAAGGATGCAAACGAAAATTCTTCGCTTGCATTCACCGAGTCAACATCAGAAGCCACCGGCGAAGACGAGTGCCCCGCACAGGAGGCGCACGCCATTGCGCGTCGCAAGGCGATCTATGAGGAATTGCATCCTGAGACGAAAGCGACATACGAGGGCGGGACTTTCAAAGGTAATCAGCATGCGGAGAAAGTGGTGGGCGACAATTTGTCGTTTGTTTCAACGACCTCCGAAGCGACCGGCAAGGACCGTCGCACGATTGAACGCGCCGCCGCGCGTGGAAAGGCTCTCGGCGACGATCTCGACGCCGTAGCCGGAACAAGCCTCGATAAAGGCGTGGAGTTGGATGCGCTGGCGAAGATGGGCGAGGAAGAGCGCAAGCCAATCATCGAGCGCGCCAAGGCAGGGGAGCGCGCATAATGTGCAAGGAAGCGCCCGAGGGCGAGGGGGTCGAGGTCATCGCTACGCTTTGCCCAGGGCGCGCCCTAGTTCTCTTTTGTGGCGGCGAGGACGATGCGCCGCCATGGCTATCTCATACGACCCCAAAGACAAGCAGTCCGCAGTTCTGGCGTTCGGCGGCATGGGCGCAGTGATTGGCGCGGCCTTGGGCGCTCTCATCGCAGGCCCCGGCTCAGGTTTCAACGGCACCCTCATCGGCGCAGCCGGGGCGGCGCTAGGCGGCGCTCTCTTCGGCTTATGGTTCAAGCGAAACGCCTAAAAGTCAACGGCCGCTCATCGCGAGCCGGCTGCAATGCAACCTTTGCGGGCGTGAGGCGTTGACTCGGCGCTTTGGAGGCGGGTGCACTTTACCGTGGTGCGCCAGCGTGCTGGGGCAATTTAGCCCGATTTAGCGACGCGGGCCAAACATGCGCGCCAGGTCCAAGCCAAAGAAGCCATGCGCTGCGAAACTGCCCGCCACGGATTGGCGGGCGTTTTTGTCAGGTTGGGCCATTCGAGGATCAAAGCGAGAAACCGCCGGAGGCTCTGGGAGCTTCGGCGGCTTCTCCTTCCCGATGCGCCGGGGCGCACCGGACCGCGTCAATGACGCAAGGAGAGGGTGCATCGTATGTGCGCCAGCGCATTGCACAGTCCCGCCGGTGGAAAGCCCGCCTTAAGAAACAGCACAGCAATCGCAAATCCCGCAGGCAAACTCCCGCGCCCTTTTTGCTGCCTCGCTGCACCTGTCGCCGCAGCGTAAAATTTCCGTTGCCTGCCTGAAAAGGTCGCTGCCCATAATCGGTGGTGGAAGCGCAAGCTTCTGCCTGTAGGACGATCACGGAGGAAGGAAACATGGCTTTCAAGCACTCTGCGTTTGTAGCTCTTGTTGCGGTTCCCGCAGTTTTGAGCGTCACGAACGCGATAGCCGAAGACGCCAAATGGAGCTCCCCGAATGTCGCCGGCCAGCCGGGCTATAAGGAGCCGCCGAAGGTCAGCGAAGTGCACGCGCCGCGCCCCGTGAAGGCCGACCCGAAATACGGCGGCAGCTATCAAGTCAAGCACGCGGAAGAAGCTAAGCGGTAGCATTACCCTCGCGCATGGTGCGGTCGCCCTTGAGCGGCCGCATTTATCGACGATCGCAGCGACGGCGCTATCTCAGAGAGCGGGACTTTCGACACTGTGGCGTAAGCTGCGTCGGTTATCGAGTAGAGGCGGCGACCTTGCTGATTGAAGGTCACTTCAGGAGGCAGATTGAAAGTGACGAGATTCGGCGTCAGCGCCGCCGCTCGGTCTTGATCCTACTAGCCATGGCGGCAGGAGCCTTTTTGCTGGGATTTGTCGTGCCTGTTAATCCCTGACGTTTCGATCCGCGGCGGAAGGGCAGGCCCCGCTTCACCGCCAAGGGTGATTGGCGCGCGGCTGCGCCGCTGGCTCGCGTAGGGGAGACCCGCGCCCGTCGGAGACCGCTCGGCCGCCGCGCCACCAAGGTCGCGGCGCTGGGTAGTGAGGCGAAGCAGGCCGCTCGCGAAGTCGGTCCGGACGATAACCGTTCGGCGCTGTTGTCGTTGACCCGTCGCATGAGCGTCGCGCCTCCTTCATCGGCATTGGCTAAAGGCGACGCCGCCCGGTGAACCGAGAACCTCCCGCGCCTCGGACTTCCCGCTGGCTGCCATCTGGCCGGCCTTTCGAGACGTTCGCTCACCGGCTTCGCGTCGACTGTGGGGTTAGCCATGAGATATTCGCTTCGACACTCAGCCGCGGCTCGATCCATTGGCCTTACCGCAGCGCGACGACTGACCTTGCGGGTTTTCACTTCTTCGCTCAGAGACGTCGACACGATTTTTGACGAGGAAACCGACGCCTTCGACGAGAAGCGGGAGGCGGTTGGTGAGCGGCTCCGAATCGGGCGCGGCCATTTGCGTCGGCGTTTCGTGGATGAATGCATCTCCGTTTTCGAGCATGAAACCCGGCGTCTGAAGGCGTCCATTTCGATTGCTACAAATGTTGCGCAGTGACCCTTGCGCCGCGATGATCGAAGGGACAGACGCTCGCCGTGAAGGTTGCTGGCCTCTCGAGGAAAGTTGGACTTGCGGGATCGCGCCGGGAGCGGGCGTTTTTTCGACCTTCACTCTTCTTCAGAACGATCGTCCGGCCCAAGGTCGCTTTCCTCAACCTCATCAAGCCCGCGAAGGGCTTCTTCGTCTTCGTCGACGGCTTGAGCGGCTTCTTCGTCTTCCTCGGGCGCTGGCAAGGTCTCTTCCTCGTCAGGCTCGAGCAAGCCTTCAGGCGATTCCTCTACGGGGCGGCGTGCCACCGCTTTGGTGGCGCTTACAAAGCCGCTGCGCCTTGGTTCCTGTGGCTCGGGAATGACGAACACCGTTTGGCATTCGGACAGACGATCGGCTCGTGACTGAGGTCGAAGAACCGCGCCCCACAACTCGCACACACTCGCTTAACGCCGCGCTCCGGTTTGGTCATCACCTTCGCCTTCCACATTCATAAATATGCACCGCATGCCAGGCCGACAATTCGCGTCAAAGGCTATCGTAGCCGGCAGTGGACGAGGGGGCATGATCCGTTCGCCTCTGTCCGCCTAGGATCGCGCCCGCTTGGGGGGGCTAATTGGGGACAGAAAAGTTGGAAGACTGCTGTATGATAATAGAAACAAGATGTTGTGCGGTTTTCCACCCAGCACAAAACTAACCGATCGGTTGCGAGCAATTTAAATCGAACTGCTACCCCGCTGGTCCGCTCGCCGTGCAGTCCCGACGGACTAATTCCCACCGCAGGGTCGCGGGCCATTCTTCGCGGTTTGGGCCGGCGACCGGGCGGCTCGTCGTCTCTGAGCCAGTTGGCGACGGGCCGCTAGCTTGACCCGCGGCTCCTCAGCATCACGCCCGGCCTGACCAGCTTTTTTATGCCTGCACGTCTCGAACCGGGCGCTTTTCAGGCGGGAAATGCCGACCGGGATCATCAATCCAGACTACCGTTAGCCCGGCCCGCTCGGCGTAGGAAATGGCCTGTATGAACGCCTCTTCGACCGGCAGGCGCTCTGGAAAAGCGTCGGGATGGGCGCTCTGGCCGAAGACCTCGACGGCTATGTGGGCGAACACCGGCGGATCAGCATTGGCGTCGTGGCGCACATGCACAGCAAGGATCGGCCCATTCGGCAGGGCGCTTCGGTGTTCGACGATCCTGACCATACGCGCCTCCCATTCACCGCCTTGAACGCCTCGGGGGTTTTTGTGCTCTCGGGAACCGAAGCCCGTCTCTTGCATTAGCTCCGATGCGGACACTCGCTTTCCCGTGAGCTTACCATGTCGGACCAAGCAATAGCCCTGGCCGTAACCCTGATGGCTTTCCTGCTTATGATCGTTGCGGTATCGCGGATTGTAGCAGTTTGAATTGCCTGCACGAGACGCCCTGGCCGTGGATGAACCGCCAGGGTTTTTTTACGGTATTTCGACCTAAGTAATTGAATCGAGGGGATCTGAAATGCTCGAAATCGCTTACACAGCTCTGTGGGATTTTCTGGTGAGAATACAGCAACGCGCGGCCTCGCTTTCTACTATACCGAGGCAGTTCGTCCCCTACCTTGGCGGAGAGACTCGTAAGCGGAAAGAGGCGGAAACGGCACAGGCGGAGGCGGCTCCCAGCAACTCCGAAAAGCCAGAGCCAAGCCTAAAATATCGGCCCTGAATAGGGCAGCATCATAGGACAAGTCGGCGGCGTCCGAGGGCGATTAGGACTCCTTCGGCCGGCCGCCGCCATGCGAGGCGTAACCGCCTTTCTTGCCAGCCTCCGACGCAAGCGCGGGGTTCTTGGAGAAAGACCGATTCGCGGGACTGACGCTTTGGCCGCCCTTGCGCCCGGCCGAGGAGGCGAGATCGGCGTTCTGAGAGAAGCTCCGCCTTTCCGCCGGAACCGCCTTGCCGCCCTTGCTGGCGATTTCGCGGCGCTTTTCTGGATCCATAGAAGCGAAGCCGCGTTTTGATTTTTGAGTATCGCTCACAGTTAAACTCCAATAAAGCCCTCCCCGCCGGAGGGTATGGCCTAGCTATCCAGCCGAATTATGTCGCGATCTATGCTGTTGGACTCTTACGAGGCGCACGCCATCTCCCGCCGCAAGGCGATCTATGAGGAAATGCACTCGGCGACAAAGCACGGCGGAGACAGAAAGTCGTATCAAGTCGCAAATTCTGCGACTCGATTTACTGCAAGTACAGCAGAAAAGACCGGGAAAAGCGAGCGTTCGGTCCAAGCGGCCTCAGCGCGCAGTTCTGGCCTACTCCTGCGGCGGAAAGAGATATTCCTCACGCACGCGCTCCCAAGCCTCATGCGTCGTGAAGCCGTTCTGCTCAAAGGCCGACATTTCATCATGTGTCCGCTCGGCGGCAATCCGAAGCTCAGACTCCAGTATTCCTGCCCTTAGAAGCGCCTCATATCTGGTCGGCTGGAACTCTTTCCAGTGGCGTCGCGCTTGGCTGATCCAGTTTTCGAGATTCACGGGCGTCATGCTCCTCGGGTGACGCCATTGTGAGCGCGCAGACCGAAGGCGGCAAGACGGGAGGGGTGGGGCCTACGGATGGGTGAACGGTCGCCCAAATCCGCCTACGTTCACCGACGCTTATCGGGCAAATGTTGGGCACGCGCCCCAATGGGGCGCATTTCATTTTCATAAGTGACTGATTTTCTTGGCGCTCCCTAGGGGACTCGAACCCCTGTTTTCGCCGTGAGAGAGCGACCTAATCTTCGAGGTTGAAGCGTGGGACTTTCAGAGGCGGCGGCCGCGCGCGATGACGGAGTGGCGGTTACGCCCACGAAATGACATCGGCGGCCAAGGTTGGGTCGAGCCCATAGTCCATGCAAGAGGTTAAGGCGAAACCCGACATGCCAGCCGGGCGGCACGGCGGCCACGCAATCGGCCAGAGCGTGCGCCAAGACGTTGGCGTCGATCTCGGACAAACCAAGCTGCGCGACGGCGCGCGTGAGGCTTGCGGCATCGAGGCGCGCCGGATGCGTGGCACTGAGCCTAACCAGCCGATGGATGCGTCTAACAAGGCGTGCGCGTCCTCGCGCAGCAGGGCGAGCGTCGCACAGCTTTCGGCGGCGGCAGCGCCAAGCGCTCGCGGAGACAGCTGGCGAAGACAGGCCTCGGCGCCCAGGATCTAATCGAACAGCGCGAGCCCGGCGCCGGCGACAAACGCCACCCGCTCCACGTCCGGAAGTCTTGGCCAGCGCCGAAGCGGCTGGATTTCCGAGTCTTTCTCGGCGGACGAGACGTCGGCGTGATAGCCCCGGGCGGCCCGCCGGCAGTGGCCGGGCGGTCGCGGGCAAGCATCTAATCATCGAATTTCATGGGCGGAATCCCATCACAGAGCGGCGCTTTGTCACTTATTTTCGAACCAAATCCGCCGTGCTTGTCGACTGCTTTTCCTGTCCGATAATGTGCGCTTATCGGACGCAAAGGGAAACCCCTGCTAGAGTGGGCGAAAGGCGCTGGTTTGGGCTCCCCAGAGCCCGCCGAGGCGTCGGATTTTCGAAGCCCAGCCGCGCGCGAGCCCCGCCCGGCGGCGGCGTAAGCGAGGACCAAATGGCTGAAGCCGACAAGGACAGGACTGGCGGCAGGGCGCTGGCCGAGCCTGCCCCCATCTTGCGGCGCTCTCCGAAAAGGCCCGCGACTACGCCCGCAACGCCCGTTCGGAGAACACCCAGCGTGCCTATGATGCCGACTGGCGCCAATTCGCCTCCTGGCTGCGCCGGCAGGGCCTCGACCCCCTGCCCCCGGACCCGCAGACCGTCGGTCTCTATCTCGCCGCCTGTGTCGAGGGCAGGCCGGGTCGGCCGCCGTTGTCTGTTTCCTCGCTGGAGCGCCGGCTCTCCGGGATCTGCTGGCGCTATCGCCAGCTCGGGCGTCCGCTCGACACGGGCGATCCCCATATCGCGACGGTGCTGGCCGGCATCCGCCCAGAAGGAAGCGATCTTCGCCGATGAGTTGCTGGCCATGCTCGCGGTCCTCGACAACGACCTGCGGGGGTTACGCGACAAGGCCATTCTCGCCATCGGGTTCGCCGGCGGCCTCAGACGCTCTGAAATCGTCGGCCTTGACTGCGGGCCGGATCAGACGGAGGACGGAACCGGCTGGATCGAAATCGTCGGCTCCGACCAGAACGGCGGCGGTCTGCTTTTAACCCTCAACGGCAAGACTGGCTGGCGTGAGGTGGAGATCGGCCGCGGCTCCTCTCCCCTCACCTGCCCTGTCTCTATGCTCGAAACCTGGCTCAAGCTCGGGAGGATCACGCGGGGTCCGGTGTTCCGGCCCGTCGCCCGCAAGAACGGCGGCGTCGCGCCCGAGCGCCTTTCCGACAAACACGTCGCCCGCCTCGTCCAGAAGACCGCGCTGGCCGCGGGCCTTCGCGGCGATTTGCCCGAAGGCGAAAGGCGACGCGCCTTCTCCGGTCACTCCTTACGCGCCGGCCTTGCCTCCTCGGCGCAAATCGAAGAAGGCCATGTGCAACGGCACCTTGGCCACGCCTCCCCGGAAATGACCCGCCGTTACCAGCGCAAACGCGA
>RXIY01000073.1:0-811 GCA_003963405.1 Hyphomicrobiales bacterium | reverse complement strand
GCCGCTCGGCTCGACCAAGCCCCGTTCATATTTGTCGAAGGCGTTCTCGCCGACTTTGAACAGCGCACCCGCCTCGCGCTGAGATAGCTGAAGCTTGGCGCGCAGGCGGCGGATCGTTTCTGGCGATGGCACGCCGTCCGCCTTCTCCTTGAGACCGCGCAGCGCCTGGTCGACGATGGCCATGTCCTTGCCGATGTGGACGCCCTCGCCTTCGCCCGTCGGATAATAGCCCGGCAGATTGACGACGACGCTCTCGCCCTTATAGGCGACGGTAAAAGGACGCACGCCGCGCGCCAGCGTCTCTCCGGTTTCAGGAGAAATCATCATCTCGGGAAGCGGCTCGTCTTTCGTGGCCATCACTCACTTTTCCTTGAACGAGACGACCGTGAACTCGGTCAGCACATCCGCCTGAAATTTCACATAGAGCAGCAATCCCCGCACCGGCACGTGATAGACATCCTGCCAGAGCCGATGGTCGGCAAAGGTCGTCATCGACTTGACGAACATGCCCCGGTCGACGCTATGGATCGTCTCGACGATGGCAAGGCGATCGAACCCCAATGCGGAAGCGTCGCGCAGCGCCGACGTCGTGATTGCCAGCCGATCAACCGACCCGATCGCCTGCTTGATGGCCTCGAGATCATAGGTCGGCCGCCGCTTTTCCATGAGCTTAGATGCCACCATTAAGGGGGTAGTTCAAGGTCCAGGCTTTTGGGCGCACGCTCCCGTCATCACCCTGCCCTCTTCCGCTCGCGCGCCCCTTTTGCGGCCTTGCCTCGCAACAGCGCCATCAACACCGGCCCGAGTGAAA
>RXIY01000108.1 GCA_003963405.1 Hyphomicrobiales bacterium | reverse complement strand
GTTCCTTGCCGCCGTGCTGGCGCAGGCGCGCGTGAAACGGCTTCTGAGCAACGACCATTTCTCGGTCGATGGCACGCTGATCGAAGCCTGGGCGTCGATGAAGAGCTTCACGCCGAAAGGCGCGGGCGAAAGCCCGGAAAATAAGAAGGACGATCCGCCGCCTTCGGCCGGCGGCGGATCGCGCAATCGCGAGGCTGATTTCCATGGCGAGAAGCGTTCGAACGACACGTACGCGTCCACGAGCTACCCGGACGCGCGGCTGTATCGCAAGGGCGCAGGCAAGGAGGCGAAGCTGTGTTTCATCGGCCATGCGCTGATGGAGAACCGCAACGCGCTTTTCGTTGACGCTTGCCTGACGAAAGCCGACGGCCACGCCGAACGCGTCGCGGCGCTGCATATGATCGAGCCGCGCGCCGACCGACCGAGGCGGATCACGCTCGCCGCCGACAAGGGCTACGACGCCGAGGACTTCGTCAACGAGTTGCGGTCGATGCGGGTGACGCCGCATGTGGCGCAAAACGTGAGCGGCCGGTCGTCGGCCATCGACAGACGCACGACGCGGCATGACGGCTACGGCCTCAGCCAGCGCATCCGCAAACGGATCGAGGAGGGCTTTGGCTGGATCAAGACGGTCGCCGGGCAGGAGAAAACGAAGTTTCGAGGCTGCGACAGGGTGGGTTTCGCCTTCACCTTCGCAGCCGCCGCCTATAATCTAATCCGGTTGCCGAAGCTGCTCGCGGCGGCGTGAGATGCGACGCCGAAGGGGAGTAGACCGCCCTCAGCTTCCAGACCCAATTCGACCGCGCCAAGAACCGGAGCGACACCGAACGAACAAATGGCCGGGTGCTATTTCAACAGCCTGCTAGAGCGCGCGGGCAAAAAGCGGTATCGTGTTTTCGCAGGAACGCGCGCTTTACGCTTGGGGAGCGATCCAAAAAGTCTTCGCGATTGAGCAATTTTACCCAATGGCCGCGTCGTCTAAGGAGCGGAACGGAGCAGCAATTTTATCGACGAACCGGCGGCCGCCCTTTCCGCGGTTCCTGTTCAGGCGGCTTTAGCCTCAATTGCTGGCTCCCATTTATAAAGCTCGGCGCCGTCTTCCGCCTTCGTCAAGAAGAAGCCGCAGCCTTTGAGCTCCGCCGCCAGCCCCTGCGCTTCACCAGCTTTCACTTCGACGTAAACCGGCGCATTGCGCTTCAATATCGCTTCAATGAGCATTTTGAACACGCCATGCTCTCGATGGGCGGCGGACACCGCCGCCAGTGAGAGGTTGATTGTTTCAGCGTTGCGCAGACCCCAATCGAGTTCATCGCGGCGCGCGAGCAATGCCCCGACGAGGTTGCGCTTCGCATCGAGAACGAGCGGCGAGAATTCCGCCGTGCAGCACTTCATGTTTTCGGCCAATGCGCGCTGCTGATCGCTTTCGCTGTCGATCGAGCAAGGAATGTCGGCGGCGGTCTGCCGCATCAACGCCCAAAGGCCTCGCATATCGTCGAGCGACGCATTTTTCTGCGTGAGGTTAGCCATCTGTATCTCCTTCGAAGGCGCGCTTGGAATGCTTCGCACGCGAACGTTTTCCCAGGCAAGCAAGTCGCGTTCCTGGCCGCTTAGGCGAAGACCTTGGCAAGAATGTTGCTCACCTTCGTCACACGGATTCAACCGAGAAGGTGAGGGAACATGGCTGACGAAGGTTTTTTTATCGACTGGGACGGAAATGCGCGCCGTACGAGCGATCCGGGCGGCGGCTATTTGTGCGAAGCCGACACGGTGGCGCGCTATGTGGCGATCATGACCAAGAGCGGCGCGCTCATACATGAGGGCACTTATTACAAAACCCTCGCCGACGTCGCAAAGGCGGGCATTAAGGCGTCGCTGGTCCCCGGCTCGCACCCTTGGGGGAGCAAGGCGGACGGATTTTGATTGAGGCCAACGGGAGCTTCGCTTATGCTGCCGACGACCATTCTGATCGACGAAACCCCACGCTGCGTCGTACGACCCGTCGACGCCAAGGATCTCAACCGATTCTTGCGTAACGGCAAGGTGTTTCTTCTTGCCGAAAAGCCAGCCGGCAAGGTGACGCATCGCGCCGCGACGGAAGCCGAGCAAACGCAGTGGCGCGAAGCTTTCGCTCTGCATAAGGCGTGGGGCGGAGAGGACGAGGCTTTCTTCGGAATACCGCTGCAGCGAGAAACTTCAACGAGACCGGATTGAAAGCTGAACTGGCTTCGACATTATTCGTCGATGCTGGGCGCGAGGATGACTTCGGCCGGCGCGCCCGGCCCCTGCCCCTCGATAAAATCCAATCCGCTCACGCGAGAAAGTCCGCCGTCGCTGTCCATCAGCACTACGGCCTCCTGCGGTAATTGCGATAATTTCGCGATCAATTCAGCAACCGTCATCACGCCCCTCTCTTAATCGCCGACCTGTTGAGCATTCACCCCGGATGGATCATGATCTCCATCGTTTCGTCGAGATCGTCGTCATCCGAAATCTCTTCCTCGGCGAGTTCCACCCCGCACAGGCATATGTCGCCGTCCATGACGACGAGGGCGACGGGTTCGAGCACTTTATCGACGCACGGCCCCTTAATGCATAAACCCGTTTCCATGTCGAATTCGGCTTTATGCCGACCGCAACGCAGTCTTTGACCGTCTTCGCTGAAGAATCTCCCCTCGCCGATGTTCAGCCAGGAGCCGTTATGTGGGCAGATGTTTACATAACCCACGCATTGATCGTCTTCCGTCCGCACGATGAAGATCGAAAAGGGCCGCGTTTCCCCTTCTTGCGTGATACGCAACAGGCTGAACGGCATGGCTTGGCCGCGCTCAAGACTGTCGAGCGCGCAAATGACGTAGAGATTCACATCGTCTTGCATGCCAAGTGCTCCGTCAGGCGCCGATCCGCTCCCCTACACAGACATCGCCCCCAGGCCAAAGGTCGGCTCCGATAGTGTCTGAAAGACGACAATTCCTCGGCGCGCCGCTTCCAACCTCCGAATAAGCATTATTCTTGCCGTCTGGCCGCCCCCAGCGTGTTTCTTGCTTCGTCGCCCACATCGAGGGCTTTCAGCGGAGGCGAAAAGTGGTCATGCTCCAGGTTGACGAACGCAATCAAGACGATCTCTCGCGCCTCGCCGGTTGTTACCTCTATACCGGGACGCACATCAACGTCGAAGACGGCGCCGTGCATCGCGAGGACGGCCCGGCAGTGATTTTTCCCGATGGCGTGATGCGCTGGTATGTGCGCGGCAAGGAAGTCACCCGCGCCGTCAATACGCTTTTTTACGAAAACAAATGGCCGATCGCGAAAGGCCTCGATACGGCCGAAAAGCGCGCGCGCTTCGCGGCGACTTTCCTGACATGAATGTCAAGCTTCCCTTCCGCAAGAAACCTCCTGCGGAAGGGAATTGATTTCCGTCGATCCGCTACGCCCAATTAGGCCGCCGCAGTCTTCGCGCCGATCCCCGCGCGGAGCTCCTCGAGCTTCTCACGAGGAATACGGAACACCCCCCGCCCACCGGAAAGCGCTTGGTACGCGTCGGGCGCATTCAGACTGATCCAGTCGAACCAGGCCTGCGCCGAATTCGACGTCGGTCGTTCGCTGATCTCCACGACGCCGCCGTCGGGTGCAAAGCGAACGTGAAGCATCAGAATGTCGGAAGACATTTCCTTCTCCTACCTTAGAAGCCCGACGAGAATCCGAGCAGTTCGACCTTGATGTTTTCGGTGCCGAGAATCTTGGCCTGGCAGGCCAAGCGGGATTTCGAGCCGACGCCGACAATGGTGTCGAGCCTTTCGTTCTCTTCGCGCGCAACCTTGGAAATACCCTTGCGACCCTCATGCACGAAAATGTGACAGGACCCGCACTCCGCCTTGCCGTCGCACTTGTGATTAATCTCTTCGCCGCTGGACATAATGATCTGCAGCAAGGTCGCGCCCTCCGCGGCGTCCACCGTCTTTCCGGAGGGCATGATAGTCACGGTCGGCATTTCTATACTCCTGTTGGTTGAGAGGCTAGTAAATGGCGGCGCCGGCGCCGACGTTGATCGACGCTTCCTTCATCGTCTGCACGATAAAGGCGATTTGGCGCTCTTGCAGATGGACGTGAAAAGGCATGGCGACGGCGCGGTCCGAAACCTTTTCGGCGACGAGAAAGCTGCCACGACGGTAGCCGTAGTCGAAATAGCGCCGCTGTGTATGCAAGGGATTGCTGTAAGCGGCGGCCTCCACCTTTTCGACGAGCAAGTCCTCGACGATCGAATCACGGCTGGATTTGCTGAAGCGCGTGCCGAGATGGACGACATAGAGGAACCAGTGAACCTCGTCCACGTCGGGCCCGATGAAAGGATCCTTGATGCCTTCGAAGGATTTGACGTGCTTGAAGTAATAGTGCTCGATGAGCTTACGCTTCTCGAGGATTTCGTCTAGCCTGCCCAGCTGCGCCAAGCCCAGCGCCGCGCTCATGTCGCTCATCGTCGCCTGATAGGGCGCGCTGGAGCTCACCACGACCGACGCTCTTTCGTTCGGTCTATGCGCGCGGAAGCGCCGCATCGCGACGGCAAGGTCGATGTCGTCGGTGACCACCATGCCGCCTTCGCCGCAGACCAGCGGCCCCGGCTGCGAAAAATCGAACACCGAGGCGTCCCCGAAAGTGCCCACCAGCGCTCCCTTGTATCTGGAGCCAATCGCTTCGGTGGAGTCTTCAAGCAGGATGAGCCGATGCTTGTCGGCGATTTCGCGCAGCACCGTCCATTGCGCCGGATGGCCATTCGTGTTGCCGCCCACGATTGCGCGCGTCTTATTCGTGATCAACGCCTCGATTTTTCCGGTCGCGATCACGCCAGACCAATAGTCGATATCGGCGAAAACCGGCTTGGCGCCCGCAAGGGCGATCGCATGCACGGTTTCGCGGAAGGAGTGCGGCGAGGCGATCACTTCGTCGCCCGGGCCAATGTCGTACGCCGCGAGGGCGAGCAGCAGCGCCATCGTGCCGCTTGGCGCAGCCACCGCATATTTGCGGCCGAGATAGGCGGCGAAGGCGGCTTCGAAAGCTTCCATAACCGGGCCGCTGGACAAGCGGCTGGAGCGCAACACAGCGTCTACCGCGGCAATGTCGTCGAGCGTGATGTCGGGGTCGGAGAGTGGAATCAGATCGCCGCCGGAGGCTTCTACAGGCGCCTGCGTCTCGTCTTCAAGTTCGACGTTTCCTTCGACAGGCGCATTCATCATGAAGCCCTCCGATAGGCGACGATAACGCCGGTGGCGCGCGCCGGGTCATCGGTGACGGTCACGCAATGATCGGCGCCGTCGAGCAGATGCAGGTCGCAATGCATGAAGCTGCGGAAGGGCGTTTCGATTACGTCCGATTCGTCGCAGCACGTCCAGGAGAGATGCGAAAATTTGGCGCGCAGCTCCGACAGCACGGGCGTTTTCTCGGAGCCGAGCAGTGTTTCGATTTCCGTCAATTCCACATCGCTGATCGCCATGGCCTATCCTCGTTCGAGATCGAACTCACTGCCAGAAGCGCCGCTCGGCGTCTTCGGTCAGATGGTCGAGCAACTCTGTAAGACGCGGAAACTCGCGATCGAGCTCCCATACCCCGACTGTATGGTCCTTGCGAAGAAGGCGCCACTTGCCATTGCGTTCGTCGAAGAGCAGCAAGGCAATATCGATGACGCCGCCGTCAGGATCGACGTTCCGCGAACAACAAGGGCTCTGAATGCGGTAGCCGTTCGCGGTCTTGAGCAAGAGCGGCGTCACGTAGCGGTAGCGTCGTCGTTGCTCCAGCGCGCGCTGGATGCGCTTGTAGTCGAATTCGTTTGGCTGAGCGGAGGCAGCGCCGTCGTACATCGTCGTGACCGTCGGTCGCATGCTCGCCATCGCTCCTCTTACAAGGGCGCGATCTCTTCCTCGAGACAACCGACGACGCGGCCGTCGCCGAATTCCACGAGATAAATCGGCGTGTTGGAGTCGGTGTGCGATCCAACCTGGACGATTTCGCCCAATCCACCGTTCGCGACGAGCAACGCGTCCGGTTGCGCATCCGGATAGCTCCCGTCATTGAGCAGATCGACGAGCGTTTTCACGCGTTGTCCCCATTGATATTTCGGCATTCGTGGTTCAAACACGTTGGCGCTCCTCAAGGCAGCGGCAGATCGACGTCTTCGCGTGGATTGGCGGGATCGAGCTCCTTGCGCTTCATGCCGACTCGATTGCCGCTTTCGACGAATTCGACGCCATAGATGTAGAATTGTTGGAGAAACGTGCCAATGCTCACGACGTAGCCTTCTTCGCCTTTCTTGGCGAGAATTTCGCCGATTTCCTTGCCGGCGTAAGTCCCGTCGTTGCGAATTGTGCGCTTCGCCTTCACCTTCTCGCCGAAAGAAAACACGGGCGGGGCAGTCAATTCACATACTTCGCTGTCGCGAACGATGTTGCTCATCCCTGTCTTCTTCCGTTGTGTCGGCCCCACTTGCGACGACCGCACGCGTGACCGAGGCTTGCCTCTCGTCAGCGGCTTTGCGGCGGCGGCGTCGAAGCTGTGCGACGGAGCCCGAAAGCCGCATTGTCGGTCTTCCGGACAGAACGCAACATGCGTGCCACACCGGGGCGTCGAGAAGTGAAACGACGGGCCAGGTCGCCTGTCAATTTGCTGACAAGCGACGTGGGTGCTAAGATTGCATGTTTAAAATACGACATCGCTCCGAAGTCATTTCATTGCGCTTTCATGCTGGCGGCGTAGCGCCGCCAGAACCGGACAATTTATCTTTTGCCGACGTGCATGAATCATTAGGGCGCTTTGGCGGATTTACCCGCTCCAGCGCCCCGGCCTGAACCCTTGTGGATCCACTCAACGAATCAGGATCTCGCAAGCGCGCTCAATGGGCAGCGCGATCGGAATGATCCCCTGAATGGTGAGGAACTTCAGCTCGTTTTTCGTCAGCACGCCCGGATCGACGATTGCGTGATGCGTCGTCGCCGAGCGTTTCATGATCTGCCGGGCATAAGTGCGCAATAATTGGTCGTGAAAACGACAGCCGACGAACAGAAAGCTACGCTCGGATCGGCGATTTTTTACCGCTTCGGGCAAAGGCGTCTGTATGTCAATCTCCGTCAACACCTCGACGTAATCTGCGTCGGAGATCAGAAAATTCTTGGCCGGCGCGATGCTGCCATGCGGCTTGTAGAGGAGAGTCCGCCAGGCCTCGGCTTTTTCCTTGGTGGTTTCGGTTCCGTCCGCTTCGTAGAAGCGGAACCAGCGGTCCTCGCCAATGCCGGCGCGCGTAATGCCCTGGATCTCGCCCCAGTCGCCGCGGCCTTCGAGCGCCGAACGCATCGTGGCGTCGTACCAGCTGTCGACGATCATCGGCAGCTGCAGCGACGCAAGGTAGGCGTGCAGGGGCGTCGGCGCGATGCGGTCGGCGAAGGCCTCTGACATCAAGGCCGAGACCGTCGAGCGATGCTTCATGCTCTCGATGTGCTGCGCGCTCGCCCAGGCGTTGCCCTTGGCGCGCTTTGGCAACGCCACCTTGGTCCCGAAAAACGCGGCGAGCGCCTCGGGCGTCATCGGCGCCTGGGTTGGCGACAGCTGAGTCAGCCCCGGACCAATATAGGGAATGATGGTCCCTGTCTTTAGCTCGGCGGCAATTTTGCCGAGGGTCGCCTCGGCGCTCTCGCCTTCGAGGAGGACATGGCCGTCAAATGGCGCGTTCATCGCTTTCACTCCTCTTCGCCGCGCTTGCGCGCATTGACCGTGATCGGCAGCGAGGTGCCGGCCGCCATTTCGGGTAGATCGAGAACCCAGCCGTTAGCAATCTTGATCCAGCCGCCCCACAAGCTTTCATGCTCGCTTTCGACGATCGGCTCCTCCAAGTCCTTTTTGGGGACGTAGATCGACAAGCCGGTCTCAGGCGAGCGGCGGATCATGATCTTCATTATGTCAACTCCTTTTGCGCGGTCATCGCACCCCGCGCTAGTTGGTGAGCAGCGGCGCTCCCGGATGGCGCGACGCCCGTGCGATTTCTCTTAGCTTCCCGACAATGCCGGGCAGCGTCTCCAGCACAACGTCGACCTCCTCGATCGTGTTTTCCCGAGAGAAGGAGAAGCGTACCGCGCCACGCAGCGCCTTTTCCGGCAAGTTCATCGCGCGCAGCACATGCGAGGGTTCGGTCGAGCCCGCCGTGCACGCGGAACCCGTAGACGCGGCGATGCCGGCGCGATCCAAGTGGGTCAGCACCGCCTCGCCCTCTATGTCGGAAAAGGCGATGTTGGACGTGTTGGCGAGTCGATTGTCGACATCGCCAGAAACGTGACAATGGCCAATCCGCTGCCTTATGCCGCGTTCGAGCCGATCACGCAAGGCGGCGATATGGGCGGCGTCTTCCAGCAGGCGCAATCGCGCCAATTCGGCCGCCGCGCCGAGTCCGACGATCCCAGGCGTATTCTCAGTCCCGCCGCGGCGCGCCCGTTCCTGGTGGCCGCCGCGAACGAAGGGCGCGAATTTCGTTCCTTTGCGCATGTAGAGCGCGCCGATCCCCTTCGGCCCATGGAGCTTATGCCCGGAGAGCGAGAGGAAATCGATCTGCGTGGCCTTCAGATCGATCGGAATCTTGCCGACCGCCTGCACGGCGTCGGTGTGAAACAAAGCCCCTGCCTCATGTGCGAGGCGCGCCAATTCTTCGACCGGAAACAGCGTGCCGGTCTCGTTGTTGGCCCACATTGCCGAGACGATCGCGGTCGTCGGCCCCAACGCAGCGCGAAAAGCGTCGAGGTCGATGCGCCCGCGCGCGTCGACGCCAATGAAATGCACTGTGACGCCGCGGGTCTTCTGCAAATGTTCAATGAGCGACAGGATCGCCGGGTGTTCGACGACGGTGGTCACGATCTCGTCGCGACCCTCGCGCGCGGCGAGGCCGGCCATGATCGCCGCATTGTCGGATTCCGTGCCGCCCGAGGTGAACATGATCTCGTGATCATGGGCCGCGCCGAGCAGCAACTGCACGCTGCGCCGCGCGTCACGCACCGCGGTTGAGACCTCGACGCCGAAACTGTGCGAGGAGGAAGCGTTGCCGAATTCCTCGCAGAAAAACGGCAGCATCTTCGCCAGGACCTCTGGGTCGGTGCGCGTCGTGGCGTTATTATCGAGATAGACGCGCCGCATCGACAGACTCGCTCAATGACGCGCCGCAGCGCCCGGCACTGGCACCAACCGCACGAATTCGCCAAGCTTTTCGACCAGCTTAGCCTGTATGCCTTCGAGCGTCGCGCTGCTCAGCTTGCAGAGCACGCAGGCGCCGGTCAACCGCACCATGATTTTGTTGCCGCAGATCTCGATCAGCTCGCAATCGCCGCCATCGCGGCGCAGATTGGGACGGATTTCGTCGATCACGGCGCGAATAATCTGCTCGCGCTCTGGCGATGCAGCCGCTTCGGGCTGACCGACTGTTTCGATCGTCTGGGCGTCTTGCGACATCGCTTAGTCCTTCCGCTGCGCTGTCCCGCGGACACGCTTTCATGAATGGTGGAGTCGATTTCAAATCATCCGAAGGATTTGCCACAGGAGCAGCTCGATTGAGCGTTCGGATTGTCGAAGGTGAAACCGGAGCCCTGCACCGCAACGACATAGTCGATGGTCGTGCCGGTCAAAAGCTCATGGCTGGTGTTGTCGATGAACACCTTGATCCCGCCCCGCTCAATCACCGTGTCGTCGGGATTGGCTTCGCGGACAAGCCCCATTTTGTACTGATATCCGGCGCAACCGCCGGCCTCCACCATGATCCTCAGCCCGTCGACGGGATCGGCGGCGCCGGAAATGGCGGCCTGCACTGCGTTTAGGGCGCTGTCTGTAAGGTTGATCATGTCCCTCTTCCAGTGTCGAAATGCGGCCTGCGGCTCTCGAAGCAATCCATGTGCCGCGACAATTGCGCGTTGATCAGCCAGGGAATCTCGGAATTTCGACCAGTTTTGTCTTGTTTCGTACATTCGCCATCCGCGCCCTGTCTAACTTCCATCGCAGCCGTTCGCTCGGTCGACGCTTCGAAGCTCCGGCGACGTTTTTGCATAAGGCGTGGGGTGACGAAAATCCCCCGCATAGATGCGGCGAACGGATTGCAAAGCGGAGAACTGTCGATGACTCAAATTGAGAAGACTGCCCTTGCTCGGCTGGATCGGGAGGGCCGCCTGCTCAACGCAGTGCTTAAAGGGCCAACCGGCCAGCCGGGGCGTTTTGGATTTCGGGGCGACATCGCGCTCAAATTTCAGGCGCAGGTGGCCGACGAGAAGCGGCCGCCGGATTTTTCCATCGAACAGGTTCTGACCTTCGCGAAGGCAGGTGAAGCGACGATCCCAATCCTCGCCGGCTATTTGCATAATTTCGCCTATCTTGAAACGGCGCATGAAGTGATCGGCGACCTCCTCTCGCAGACGGGCGCTTACTTCATGTTCTGCAACAATATCGACCTCCTCTCGAAATTCCGTGTCAAGCTTGGCGATATCACTTACAACATATTGCCCTGCGATGAGTCGACGGTGTGGAAGGAGATGATGGATCTCGCCATGGTCGACAAGAACGACATCAAGAAGCTCGACACCGGCGGCAAGCTCGACGTGCTGCTCGATGCGGCGTTGAACTTGAGCGATGCTTATGAGATCATCGCCTATCAGCAGGGCGTCGATCGCATGGAGCCGGTCAAGAACCGCAACGAAAACCGCCCGGTTTGAGGCGGTCGCGCCGTGAGGCCCGAGGGCGGTCGAACATGCCGGCGCCGACCGCCTCGTGCTTCTGTCCCTGGCGCTAGAGGATTCATTCGAAATTCAGCGCGGTTCTGGTGGGGAGACTCGGAAAAGTTGGGTCGACCCCACCCGACGCAGCGCCTTCGGCCTAGCTTTCCCTTGGGAGGAGGCGGATCACGCCCGCTTCAGTCGCCGGCGCATTCGCCTTCCTCGACGTCTTCGTCGACATCCTCCGCCAGGGTAACGCCGACGACGCAAATATCGTTGTCGACCACTGCGAGATCGACGGGAATCAGCCCGCGCCCCTTGCACGGACCCTCGATGCACATGCCGGTGCCGAGTTCGAACAGGGATCCGTGCTTGCCGCACATCAAGCGCAGGCCGTAGTTGGGTTCGAGGAAGGTATTGCGCTCCCAATCGAGATTGACGCCGTCATGTGGACATTTGTTCACATAACCGAACACCTGCTTGCCCCAGCGCACGACGACAATAGGGAACGGCTTCTCTTCGCCGTTGTCGAGGCGGACGAGATTGAAGCCCCGCGCCTTTTGGCTAGGAATGTCGCTCATCGCGCAAATAGCATAGACGATGACTTCCGGCCCCGCATCATCCTGCTTGATCGTCGTTCCCTGTTCGCTCATTCCGCCGTCTCCCGCCTCGGCGCTTCGCGCCGCTTTGCCAGCAGCAGCCCATTCGCCGCCAGCGAAAATTCCCGCCAGGCCGCGGCGATGTCCTGCATGATCACCCGAATGTAGTCCTGCGACAATTTATGTTCGCCCGGGAAGTTAGAAAGGGCGCAAGACGTCTGGTTGAAGGCGACCACCTCGTCCATGATTGACTGCAGTAAGTCGCCAAAGGGTTTTTGGATGCGTGGCGTCAGCGCGGCGCGGCCGCGTTCGATCTCGACGTCGTCCATCTCGAAGGGGAGCGTCGCCAACAGGCGCAGAGCCTGTTCGAACACCTCCTCCATCGCCCCAAGCACGGCGACCTGCGTGAGGTTGTCGCGCCCCTGCGATGACAGAGCGCGGTTGAGCCGCCGCCGATAATTTTCGAACGTCTCGTCGGAGCGAGCGTCCACCCAAGCGGAGAACCGCGCCAGACTCGCCTCATTCACCGACATATTGTCGAAAACGGCGTCGCCGGAGGCCGTCTTCTTCGCCTCGAGCGCCACCAAGGCGCGTTCGATGCGTCGCGCGGCGTCCAAAGCGCCTTCCAGATAACCGGCGTTGCGCGCCGCGGTCTCGGAGCCGCCAAGATATAGCTTTTTATCCCACAGCGCTTGACGCAACAAGGGATTCACCACGTCGCCCGACCCGTCGCCGCTGTGCTGCGTCCGATCCGCCGCACTGCAGGTTAGTCGCTCCTTCGCCCAGTCTTGATAGTCAATCTGCAGGGGTTCGACATTGCGCCCGAACACATTGCAGATTTGACTCTCAAGCAACATCGGCAGACCCACCCCGAAGGCCTCGCGCAAGTCGGCGTCCAGGGCGAGAAAGCCCCCGAGCGCATGAAGACCCGCCGTCATGTCGCAGGCGTCGAAGATTTCACCGATTACGGCTTGCTCATGAGTGACGAAAGCGGAACCGGAGAGGCTCTGCTCGCGCCAAAAGGCCTCGCGATATTCCAACGCCACCTTCGCCTGCGCCGCCATCCACGTCTCGGCGCCGAGCATGGCTTGATCCATCGCCTCGTCCAAAGGCGGCGTGAAGCTCACGGTTTCGCGCAACAAGCGCGGCGGCAGCGCCAGAACGACGTGGCGCGCCGCAATCTCCATCGGCTCTACGCCGGTCTTGAAAGCGAGCGCCACATGGTCGCCACAATCGCGCAGGCCCGCCAGCTCGTGACCGAGACGCACGGCGTCCGCCGGCAACGCGTTGGCCAAAGCCCTCGCCAAGATCGCCATCCCGCCGTGCAAACGCCGTGCGTCGTCATAGAGGCGCTTGTCTTCGATGCGTTCGGCGCTTTTTTCGGCCTCGCGCAAATGCAGCACGGCGCCTTCGTCATGCTGCGCGAAGTCCGGCAGCGCCAGTTCTTTGACGAGTTGCATGATCAACGGCTGCGTTTTCGGCCAAAACCAGGTCGGACCGAGGTCCAAGCCGCCCCCGCCCCCGCGCGCCATCGTCAAAATGCGCCCGCCGAGGCGGTCGCGCGCCTCGAAGATCGCCACCTCTCGACCGCGCTGGTGGAGCTTTCGCGCCAGCGCCAAACCGCATAGACCGCCGCCGATGATCGCCACGTCAAACATGTTGCGTCGTCCGCTCCCTGTTCAACGTTGCGGGTAGCAATTACTGTGCAAGATTCTTCCCGCTACGCGATCTTTCCAAAACAATCCGGCGTCATGGCACGAAAATTGAACTTCCGGCTGGAGTGGCACAGCTAAGGAGTCGAAGATGAATGTAGCCAGTGAATTCGCCAATTGCTCGCCGGACGAGTTGAAAGAGTTGCTGAGCGGCGGCACGTTGACCGTTTATTCCGTGGCGCGCCCGGCGACCGCGGACATAGCGGTCGACCGCAGCGGCGTGCTCGCGACCTTCACCTTCGCCTCACCGGCGTTTGGTCCTTCCAGCGAGGGGGCCGAGGCTCCCTGCTTCGCCGCCAATCCCGTCGCAGCGAGTACGACCGGCACGCCCGGCTTCGCGCGCGCGCGCAAGGCGGACGGCACGGTGGTCGCGGATTTTTCCGCCGGCAGCGGCGATCGCGAAATCAAATTTGCCGAAGTCTCCTGCTCGCCCGGCGCCCCGGTGAAAGTGGTCAAATTCACGATCAAGCACGGCGATTGGCCGGAGCGGCCCGATTATTACGGCACGCGTCCGCGCTCCGGCTATCCGCTTCCCGTCGCCCCGTGACGTAAACCGACGCGCGACGTTTGTGAACTTGCAGACAAAGAGGTCCGACCGATGGCTGAAACCCTGACTGGGGCGCTCGTCAGCGCGGCATGGCTCGCTGAGCATCTAAGCGACGGCGAGATTCGCATTCTCGATTGCACCTGGCACCATCCCAGCACCAATCTCGACGGCCGCAATCAATATCGCGGCCGTCATTTGCCGGGCTCCGTGCATTTTGACGTCGACCACATAGCGGATCCGAACTCCGATCTGCCCCACATGCTGCCAAATGAAGCAGACTTTGCCAAAAAAGTCGGGCTGCTCGGTGTCGGAGACGGCGATCGCGTGATCGTCTACGACCGGCTCTTCGGCGCTTCGGCGGCGGCGCGCGTATGGTGGATGTTCCGCGTCTTCGGCCATGACAACGTCGCAATGCTCGACGGCGGCTTCAACCAATGGGTCGCCGCCAAGCGCCCGACCGAAATGTCGCCGGTGCGTCCGCAACCCAAGACCTTCACGCCGAAGTTCAGGCCAGAACTTGTCCGCGGCTTCGACGAAATGAAAAGCAATGTTACGAAGGGCGGCGAGCAGATCGTCGATGCGCGCGGGCCGGGCAAATTCGACGGCTCGCAAGCCGACGTCTTCCCGTTCAAGAAACTGGGCCATATCAAGGGCGCTGTGAACGTGCCCTGGGCTGATTTGGTCGATCCACAGACCGGCGTGTTCCTCGACGCCGCGGCGTTGCGCGCGCGTTTCGAAGCCGCTGGCGTCGACCTCGCCAAGCCGATCGTGACCACCTGCGCTTCGGGCGTGACGTCTTGCATGGATGCGCTCGCGCTTTATCTCCTGGGTCGAGCCGATATCGCGGTCTACGACGGATCATGGGCGGAATGGGAACGCGCCGAAGAAGCGGCAGCGGCGGCGGCGTAAAAGAAGGAATGTAGCGCGTGTGCGATCTCAGCGACCATCAGCTCGAAACGGGGGAAGAATATACTCTGTCCACTACGCCGGATCGCACGCGCTTCACCCTCCACAACAAAGCCGAGGGCATGATCGCAGAACTGCGTGACGACGACGCCACGCGGTTTCGCCAGGACTACGATGAACTGAAGACCCAGTTCCCCGATTGGAATGCTGATCAGCTGCTCGCCCAACTCTGGGATCAGGGCGGCTACGGCTGGCTCGCGCAACAGGAAGACTAACGATGACGACTCTCGTGAAGATCACTGAGGACGGACGAAAACTCGAAGTGAAAGGCTTTGCGCTCTATCTCGACGGTGTTCTCGAAGCTGTCGATCTCACCGAGGTGAAGATGCACCCCGCGAAGCGAAAAATCTGGTCGATCATGCCGGACGCCACCCATGTCGCCGGCCGCGTTGCGCTGAATGCGGAAGAGACCGAGATCGTCAAGAAGGCGCTCAAGGAAGCCGAGGCGATGATGCTGGCTAATCCGATCGCAATCGCCGAGCGTTTCCGCATCGCCGCCATGTGGAAGGCGCGCGAGCAAGGGATCGAATGACATTTTTTTGGGAAGGATGATGGACGCTAGGAAACAAACGCTCGGACCCTTGGATGTCCCCTTGTCATAGGCCGCATGCTTCTGGTCAACGGACGTCGTATTTGAGCCGTCGGTTCCAATGCGCCACCGCTACACCACACCCCTGCGCTGATAAGCCTCCATGCGCCCGGCCGGGTCGTCAGACGGAAAATTGCGGCGCGCTTCGACACGCGCCGCTTCGTCACTCAGACCAGTTCCACTGTCGCGTCGTGCGTCTGGCAATTGGTTGGGCAGACGCGTGCGCACGCCCCGCAGCCGATGCAGGCGCCGATATCATTCATGACCATGATCTTCTTTTCGACTTCATCGTCCTCGTCGTCATCGAGAGCAACGAGCTCGCCATCCTCGTTCAGGCCCTTCAACGTCATGACGTCGCGACCGCACACCTTGAAGCAGCGTCCGCATCCGATACATTTCTGGGGATCGATTGCAACAAGGTATTCGGGACGCCAGTCGCGCCCGTCGCGCGTCGCTTGAGACATGGCCGCAGACTTTCCTTTTGAGTTAAACGGCTTCGAGGGATTTCAGCGTCGCACGCTTGTTCTCTAGCTCCGCAAAAGCCTCATGCGCCCTTTGCGCAACCGCAGGGATGCTGGTCCAATTGATCGGCAACTCTTCCGAAAGATCGTGCAAATCCATTTTAGCTTGCATGGCCTTGGCCGAGAGCTTCTTGATTTCCGCCTTCAGATCGTCGATCTCGCTCATTGCTCGCCTCAGTATTTCGCAACGTCGGGGAATTTCTCGATCATCGCGACGCCGGACTGAACATATTTGTCGCCTTCCGCTGCGAGCTTCTCGAAACTGTCGAAGCCGAATCGATGCACGTCGCGCAGCTGCTTGTTGACGACAATCAAGCGTCCGCCGATCAGCACCATGCGGCCGAAACCCTCATGGCTCATCTTCAGCATGGGCGAGATCATGACCCCGGTGGCGCGTTCGATGGAGAGCGCGACGGCATTGAAGAAGAGCTCCATGCGCCAGATCGTCTCGGGGTCGGGATCGCCAATGATCGGCAGCGCGCGGCGCGCCTCTTTGTCGAGGACATAGGGCGCCAAGAGATCGAGGTCTGACTTCGTCTCCCATGTCCCATGCGTGTCTTGAGCGCGCCAGATTTTGATGAGCTCCTTCATGAACGGCAGCTCGGCGACCGAAGCTTTCTCCAGCACGTTGGCAGGTTCAGACATGTATATTCCTCACTCTTCAAAATCGAGCACGCGCTCTTTCCCCTTGGTCAGGGCTTTGCGCAGCCACGGCGGCGGCACGCCTCTCAGCACTTCCTGGAGCTTGTCAAGAAGATCCGAGATCGCTTCCGGCTGATTGACCTTCATTGGATGGATGTTGCTGGCGACGACGCGCGCCGCACCCGACCCGCCGATCGCGGCGACGTAAAGAATGGCGCAATCCTTGATCGCGTCGATCTTCGGCGCGAGCTTGTCTTCATTTCCATCTTCCTTGAGATCGCCGTCGAATTGGATCGCCTCGACGAATTGGTGACCCTCGGGGTCAATCTCATAGATCGCGATGTTCTTGGCCCAGCCGAAATGCGCGTCGACGCGTTTCAAATCCTGAGTTGCGAATGCGACTTTCATGGCGCCTCCGTTTTGTCCCTAATGCGCGGCTGTTGCGTGGCACGAGCTGAAGCCCTCAAGCCAAGTCTCGGGTGTGGGTTCGTGGTTTTCTTCGTGATCGGCCATCAACAGATTGCTGATGTTGAAGATCAGATCGCGAGCGCCGCGATAGCCGACCATCAGTTGATGCCCGCCGCCGAGGCGGTCGAACATTGGAATGCCCATGCGAAAGAAGGGTATCTTCAAGCGAGAGGCCGCTTGCCTTCCGTGCGAATGGGTGACCATCAGATCGCAATCCTTGGCCTTAGCCAGATTCTCGAGATCTTCAAGATCTCCGATCAGCACCTCTTCGGTCGGCAGTCGTTCGAGCACCGGCGATTGCGTGGTCGTTACGGCGACCAAGAGCTGCGCGCCCATTTCGGCCAGCAGGCCGCCGACCTCATTGAGCAGGTCCGGTTCGGCGCCGACCGCGAGCTTGCGCCCGCCGATGTGGAAATGACCATCCAGCATCGCGTCGACGAGCTGGCCCCGCTGGCGGCGATATTTCATTGGGGCGGGGCGGCCGCTGATTTCAGTCAGGAACGCCATCAGCGCATCATTGGCTTCGAGCCCGCACAGCCTCTCGAACAGCATAAACGGCGCGCCGGTCTTTTGTTGCATGGCCTCCGCGGCGCGTCGCATTTGCGCCCCGATCGCGATCGTCCAGCCGGCCTGACCCATAATCGAAATTTCTTCGACGCCGACTCCCCCAATCGTCGTCGGCGTGAAATCCTCTGGGATGTGGCCGTCGAGCGATCCGGCGAGATCCGGCAGAAACGTCGGCTCCAAGCCAAAATCCTCAATGATCGTCCGCAACTCGTCCAAATCGCCAGGCGTCAGATGGCAACCGGGCAGCACGTTTACTTTGGTGGGATCCCGTCGCGCGGGGCTTTTTGGCGCGTCGACCATCGTTTCGACGATGCGCGTCACGGTCTTTTCCCAGCCGTCCTGAAAGGCGTCCTTAAAGTCAGGCGTCGACACATAGACAATCGGTAGATTCGCCACCGCCGCGTGCTTCTCGCGGATGAGCTTGATGTAGCCCTCCACGTCGTCGCCCTTGGTTTCGGTGACCCCCGTCGAGCAAATGCCAATGATCTCCGGCTTAGCGCGGTTATATATGTTGAGCACCGCCTGCTCGACGTTTTCATAGCCGCCGAGCACCGTCGCGACTTCACTCATCGCCGTTGTCTGCATGGGAATAGCTTCTTTGAAGTGCCGAGTGAACAGCACCAGGCCGAAAGACGTGCACCCCTGGGAGCCATGCAGCAGCGGCATGGCCCCGCGTAGCCCCATGAAGGCGAGCGCGCCGCCGATCGGCTGGCTCATCTTCAGCGGATTGACCGAGCAGGCCTTCTTACTGACGGTGACGGTCGCCATTGTCCTACTCCGCCGCGATCGCGTGAGACGCCGAAGCCAATTCCGCAAGGACTTCCTCGATTCGCACGGCGCAGGCGCCGCAGCCGCCCGAGGCGTTGGTCGCTTCGCGCACGCCCTCGACCGTCGTGAGGTTGTTCGCGGTGATCGCATCCTCGATCACGCCGAGTTCGACGCTCTTGCAATTGCAGATCTTTTTCGCGCGGCGAACCTGTTCGGCCTTCACCGGATCGGCGGCGAGCGCCGCCGCCTCGGCTTCCGCCTGCGCCATCGCGCGAGTTTGCCAATTGTCGCCAGATTTTTCCCAAGGCGCCGGCTTGCGGACCTGCGCCCAGACCGGATTGTAAAGCGCCTTGTCGATCTCTTCAACGAGCTTCACCATGCCGACGTAACCCATATAGGCGTGATGCCGCTCCTGGTTGATGTCGAGCCAGGGCATCGAGGCCTTCAGCGCGATGAATTGCGAGCGGCCGCCCGAGAGCATGATGTCGGCGCGCGCGTCCTTCAGCATCTTATACATTTCACGCGGGGTCATGTCCTCGATCATATGGGCGTCCTGGCCCATCAATTCCTTGATGCGCTCCTTGTCCTCTTTGGTGGATTTCTTCACCGAAGTGCCGACGAGCTCGAGTCCCGCCTCCTGCAAGGCGGCGACGACCGACCAGGATTTGACGCCGCCCGTGATCAGCAACACCTTCTTGCCCTTGAAGCGCGGCTTGTATTTGGCGATCGCCGCCCAGGCCTTGGCTTCCTCCCGCGCGATCAACGCCTCCGTTCTGTCCATCAATTCTTCCGGGGCGCCACGTTCAATCAGCATGCGCGCAATCTCGCGCAGCGAGTCGCTACTGTCCTCTATGCCGTAGAAGGAGCCCTCAAAGAAGGGGATGCCATAGCGTTCCTCCATCTTCCGGGCGACATTGATCATCGCCTTGGAGCAGACCATCATCGCGGCCTTGGCCCGATGCGAGGAGGCGACTTCCCTATATTTGCCGTCGCCAGAGATGCAGGCCATGATGCGAATGCCGAGCTCGTCGAGCAGCGGCTTCACCTGCCACAACTCGCCGGAGAGATTATATTCCCCGATGATGTTGAGGTCATAAGGCGTCGTATATTCCGGCTCTTCGGTGCCGATCACATGCTGCAGCAGCGCCTCGCCAGCCAGCTTATTGCCAAGATTCTTCGGACCGACAAAGCCCGGCGAGTTGATCGGAATCACCGGCTTGTTAAATTTTTCTCGCGCGGCTTTGCAGACGGCGTCAATGTCGTCGCCGATCATCGCGGGCACGCAGGTCTGATAGACGAAGACCGCCGGCGGATCGTATTTCTCGATGATCTCGCGGATGGACTTGAATAGTCGCTTCTCGCCGCCGAAGACTACATCCGTTTCGTTGATGTCGGTGGTGAAGCCGGTGCGCCACAAATTGGAGCCCGAGGACTTCGCGCCGCGATTGTCCCAGGAATTGCCCTCGCAGGCGATGGGTCCATGCACGAGATGCGCGACATCGGTCAAAGGCTGCAGCGCGATCTTGGCGCCGTCAAAGGCGCAACCGCCGGCCGCGCCGCCCGGCTGCAATTGCTTGGTGCAGCCCTTCTTGCGTTCGGCCTCGGATTTGTTCGCATTTTTGCCGCAGCCCGGCTCGTTGAAGACGTCCTGGATCGTGGCTGAAAGCGAACTCATGCCTCTTCCCCCTCGCGCTGACTTTTCATTGCAAGCAAGATGTGGACCGCTCCCGCAAAAAGCGCGGGAGCGGAATCGCCTTAGCGGATGATGTCGAAGCTGTAATCGCTCTTCGCCGGCACGTTGGTGGTCGCATCGATCGATTCAAAAATCCGATCGAGGATCCACACAAGAACGTTCAACCCGCCCTGATAGCCCCACACTGGATAGCGGTGGTGGTGGTGGCGATCGAAGATCGGGAAGCCGATCCGGATGAGCGGCGTGCCGGTGTCGCGTTCAAGATATTTCCCGTAGGTGTTACCAATCAGGAAATCCACCGGCTCGGTGAACAGCAGCGACCGCATGTGCCAGAGATCCTTGCCCGGATAGACGTGACAATTTTTGCCGAAGGGCGAGGAGTCGAGCAGCGCCTGCACCTTCTCCGCCCACGCCTTGCCGCCGTTCGTCGCGAGAATATGCGTCGGTTCGGCGCCAAGCTCCAGCAGGAAGCCGGCGAGACCCAGGCAGAGATCCGGATCGCCGTAGATCGCGAATTTCTTGCCGTGGATATGCGCAGCCGAATCGGCCATCGCATCAACGAGTCGACCACGCTCGCGCGCCAACTCCTCAGGAATAGGTTTACCGGTGATGCGCGACAACGCCATAAGGAAGTTGTCCGTCGCGGAGACGCCAACTGGATGATTGAAGGCGACAACTTCCTGGCCGTGCGCGGCGATCAGCGGCAGCGTCTTCTCGGTGCAATATTCCTGCATCGAGATCGTCGCCTTGGCGTTGATCGCATTTGCGGCCTCTTCCAGCGTCGTGCCGCCGTCATACATGCGGAACTCGCCGTCGGTCGGCGTGTCGAAGACTTCGCTATTGTCGGCCAGGATCGTGTAGTCGACGCCCATCAGCCCGAAAATGCGCTTAACTTCACGCATATTGCCGACCGTGTAGCCATCGAACCCGCCGATGAAGTTGACCTTGTCATTGGCTACGCGCTCGAGCTTGGGCGCAGTGCCGGCCTTGCCGTCCCAGAAATGCTCGATGATGCCCTTCAAGGCATTGTCGTAACCGGTGACATGGCTGCCAACAAAGGCAGGGGTGTGGGCGAACGGAACGTCGTATTCCGCCGGAACCGACCCTTTCTCTTTAGAGGTCTTGATGAAGGCGTTCAGATCGTCGCCGATGACTTCCGCCATGCAGGTGGTCGAGACGGCGATCATCTTTGGCTTGTACATGTTATAGGTGTTGGCCAGGCCGTCGATCATGTTGTTGAGGCCGCCGAACACCGCCGCGTCTTCCGTCATCGACGAGGACACGCAGGAGCTAGGCTCCTTGAAGTGTCTCGACAGATGGCTGCGGTAATAAGCGACGCAGCCCTGCGACCCGTGCACGAAAGGAATCGTTTGCTCAAAACCGACGGCGGCGAAGACCGCGCCGAGCGGCTGGCAGGCCTTGGCCGGGTTGACCGTCAACGCCTCGCGGGCGAAGTTCTTCTCGCGATATTCGGGGGTCTTGGCCCATTCCCGGATGCGTTCCACCTCAGCAGGATCGCGCGGGTTTTCAAACATCTTCTTCTTGTTCGCCAGCATCTGCTGGTACTCGGGACCTCTGAAGAGGTCGAAATGGTCTAGGACGTGTTCTGCGCTCTGTGGCATGGCTGAACCTTCGCGTCATGCGTTAGGGGGAGAGCCGGCGCGGCGTCAGCGACGCGCCGGGCCTAAGTTTTATTCCGCGGCTTGCAGCAGCGGCTGGGCCTCGGTCTTCCAAGGCGCCTTGGTCTTTTTCCAGACCGGCGAATTGATCGCCATGTCCATGTCGCGCGCGAAGATCGCGAAGCCGTCATAGCCATGGTAGGGACCCGAATAATCCCAGCTGTGCATCTGGCGGAAAGGCACGCCCATCTTTTGGAAGACGTATTTTTCTTTGATGCCGGAGCCGACGAGATCGGGCTGGATCTTCTCGACGAATTTCTCGAATTCGTAACCGGTCACGTCGTCGTAGATTAGCGTGCCATCCTTCACATAATGCTGGGCGGTGCGCTGATAGTCGTCGTTATGGCCAAATTCGTAGCCCGTGCCGACGACTTCCATGCCGAGGTCTTCGTAAGCGCCGATCACGTGGCGCGGGCGCAGCCCGCCGACGAACAGCATCACCGTCTTGCCTTCGAGACGCGGACGGTATTTGGCGATCACCGCGTCCATTAAAGGCTGATATTTCTCGATGACCCGCTCGGCGCCTTCTTTGATCTTGTCGTCGAAATAGCTCGCGATCTTGCGCAGCGACTCGGCGATCTTGCTCGGGCCGAAGAAGTTATATTCGCACCACGGAATGCCATACTTTTCTTCCATGTGGCGCGAAATATAATTCATCGAACGGTAGCAATGCAGCACGTTCAGCTTCGCCTTCGGCGTCGCTTCGAGTTCGGCGAGGCTGCCGTCGCCCGACCATTGCGCGATCACGCGCAGGCCCATCTCTTCGAGCAGGATGCGCGACGACCAGGCGTCGCCGCCGATGTTGTAGTCGCCGATGATGGCGACGTCATAGGGCGTCGGCTCGAAACGCGGCGTGGAGTCGGGCGTGATCTTGTCGAACACCCAGTCGCGGATCGCGTCGTTGGCGATGTGATGGCCGAGCGATTGAGAGACGCCGCGGAAGCCCTCACAACGCACCGGGACGATGGTCTTGCCCTCATATTCTTTCGACTTGGCCTTCGACACCGCTTCGATATCGTCGCCGATCAGGCCGATCGGGCATTCCGACTGAACAGTGATGCCATTGTTCAGGGGGAACAGTTCCTGGATCTCATCCATGATCTTCGCGAGCTTCTTGTCGCCGCCGAAGACGATGTCCTTTTCCTGGAAGTCGGAGGTGAACTGCATCGTGACGAAGGTGTCGATGCCAGTCGTGCCGATGTAATAGTTGCGGCGCGCCGCCCAGGAATATTGGCCGCAGCCGACCGGGCCGTGGCTGATGTGGATCATATCCTTGATCGGACCCCAAACGACGCCCTTGGAGCCGGCGTAAGCGCAGCCGCGAATGGTCATCACGCCGGGGATGGACTTGATGTTCGACTTCACGCCGCAATCCGGCTTACCCTCCTGATGCACGTTGAGGTGCTTGGCGCGGCGCTTGGCGGTCTTCTCGGGATAAACCTTGAGAACTTCCTCGATGAGTTCTTTATTGCGGGTCTTGATCTCCGCAACGCTTAGTGTGGGCGAAAGACTCATGTGATGGCTCCTTGATGTTTTCGGAATTTCGGCTCGGCCTCCCGCAGGCGGGAGGTCGACGTTCTTGCATTTAAGACTTACGCGATCGCCGAAAGCTCGGCGGCGGTCTTGCCAATCTGACTCTCGTCAACCGCCTTCATGATGCCGTGCTCCATCAACATGTCTTCGAGCTCGTCCATGGTGATTGGCGTCGGAATGATGCCCTTGCCCTGATTGGCGTGGATCCGGGTCGCCAGATTGCGGTAGTGGTTAGCCTGGGCCGAATCCGGCGCATATTCCAGCACCGTCATGCGGCGCAGCTCCGCGTGCTGAACGATATTGTCGCGCGGCACAAAATAAATGAGCTGCGTGCCAAGCTTCTTCGCCAGCGCTTCCGCGAGCTCCAGCTCCTTATCGGTCTGACGCTCGTTACAGACCAGCCCGCCCAGGCGCACGCCGCCCGAATTGGCGTATTTCAAAATGCCCTTGGAGATGTTATTGGCCGCATACATGGCCATCATCTCGCCGGACATTACAATGTAGATTTCCTGCGCCTTGTTCTCGCGGATCGGCATGGCGAAGCCGCCGCAGACGA
>RXIY01000037.1 GCA_003963405.1 Hyphomicrobiales bacterium | reverse complement strand
GCGGCCAGCGTTGGGGATGGACAGCAGATAAGACGCTCGCCATCGCGCAGGAGCTGTATGACGGCGACGGCAAGAAATTGATCACCTATCCTCGCTCAGAGGCCCGTTACCTCAGCGAAAACCAGATCCATGACGCGGTGGCGACCGTCGCCGCGCTTACGCGCCTGCGTGGCTTTGCTCACCTGGAAATTGCTGCGCCAGTGATCCGCCGCGGGAAATCGGGCCATTTCTGCGACAAGGCGCTCGAGGGTGTTTCGCATCACGCCATCGTTCCCAATGTCAACGTTCTCGATGATCTGGAAAGCCGGTTAGTCCGCCTGAACGACGACGAAAAGCGCTTGTTCGCTTTGATTTGTCGGTCCTACTTGGCGATCATCATGCCGGACTACGAATATCGGCAGACTGTCGTCACCATGCCGGTTCCTCTGCCCGATGGGGGCTCGGCAGAGTTTCGGGCAGTCGGCCGCGTTCCGCTGCGCCTCGGCTGGAAGGCAGTCTATCAGATCGGCGAGGCGGAGCCGGACTCAGAGGCAGAGCAGACGCTGCCGCCCATCAATGACGGTGACGCCGCGACCCTGTCGGAAACGAAGGTGGAGGCGAAAAGAACCCAGCCTCCGCCTCGCTATAGCGAAGGCACGCTGGTGGACGCTATGCAGAACGCATGGCGCTTTGTCGAAGATCCAGCTTTGCGCGACCGGCTCAAGGAAGCCAAGGGCATCGGGACCCCCGCCACCCGGGCTGAAATCATCAAGGGATTGAAGCGTCAAAACTTGCTGATTGCAGAAGGCAAGCTGGTGGCGCCAAGCCCTGCGGGACTCCAACTGTTCGAGCTTCTGCGCGCTTCGGCGCCTGCGCTCGTCGATCCCGGCACAACGGCATTATGGGAGATGCGTCTCGACGAGGTTGTCACCGGGAAGGCGGATTTCCGCGCGGTGATCGACGGCATTGCCGCCGCCGCGGCGGATCTGATTGAGGCGCTCCAAAAGCGATCGAGCGCAACGATCAGTCTAGAAAATTCCACGCAAACTCGTCGATCCGGGCGGTAGCGTTATGGCGGAAAGACGAGCAATCGGTCCGAGACTAAGGGACGGAAGCCGGCTCGAACACAGCGCCGATCGACAAACCGCCGAGTAACGACACGCAATGGTCTCGCCTCAGTCGCGAACGCTGAAGACGCAAGAGCTGGAAACCGGAAAGCGCCTACCGCCAAAATGGTCGCATACGCGCAGACGATCGCGCGCACTAAGAAGACACCCTTGCCAGAGGGCTATCAGCAGGATTTTGACGCTTGTCGACGCTTTCTTGATGAACATGCGTAGGAATCCAGACTGCAGGGTTTCGATTCCTCTTTTTGCTAGAAAACCGCCGGAAGTCGTTGAAGTCAGCTTCCGTCCCCTTGCTCAAAAATGCTTCGTGTTCGTGTCCATTGTCAGTAGACACGAATTCAAGGCCTTCAGGCGGTGTCTAAAGACGACGCGCACTTCCTCTCGAACGGGGCGTGTATGCATAACGTCCTTGGGGGTCGCCGACATCTAAGCCCATATATGATAATGTCCTTTATAATACAAAGCCTTACGTGAGTTTGTGGCCCGTCTCATAATGGCGAGTTATGCTAGCCTTCATGCCATTGAACCCTGCCCCTAAGTTCGAAAAGCACACGCACCACGTCGTACCTGCTGCATGGCAGAAAAGGTTTACCTCTGCGGGTGACGCAGGCCCGTATTACCGTAACGTCATCACTCAGGAAAACCTGAATGCGCAGGGGCCAGGAAATAAGATGTCGGAAGAGTATGCATACATCGTCTTCGACGAATACTTCCGGCCCAGCGACCGTCTTGAAGACAGGCTGAGCACTTTAGAGGCCAAGGCCATCCAGGGATTGGATCGGACGATAGCCACTTCCGTTATCGACGCCCTTGCGCGCGTCGATATTGCTTACCTCTTAGCAATTCAGGCGTGTCGATACCCCGACCAGTTCCGAGACAGGCTAAATCTTGGTCGATATCTCGCGATCGCGCTCAAGCACTACTCTTCATGCCCCGACGCCGCCACCCTCAATAAAGCGCTACGCTCAACAGGTATGCTGCCGGGGGCGGCCATCACCGCCACAGAGTTCGAGAGGTTGAAGGCGGCTTCCGAAGAAAATCTCGCTAACGAGCTCGAACAGATCCTCGATGCACATGGATACGAGGCTTACTTCAACCCTGAGCTCATTATTGAGGCGGCGTATCCAGTTGCCATGCATCTCTTGGGACTGGAATGGCATCTCATCGAATCGGTCGCGCCTGCCTTTATTTTGTCTGACCGCCCGGTACCGATGCGAATCAATTACGGCTTTGGGATTGGCTTGAGTGCGCGCTTGGGGTTGCGCCTATCAAAACCCACGACGGTGCTTGACGATCTGCCTATAAATGCAGTGAAGGCGTCTCGGGCTGAAATCGACGCGATCAATCAAGAGGTTCGAGGAAGGGCACGCCAGTGGATTTGTGGTCCTGGAGCTTTCGTCCATAACCTCTGATGCGCGGTTCGTGCTCGATTGCCACGAGTGGCTTACGCAGCGTACTGGCTTAATATTTGCTATTTTGTGTAGTAAAACATGCTAAATCAATCCTGAAAGGTAAAGCTGGAGATTTATTCATTTATGATATGCGCGATATTGAGTGTTTGCGGTCTGGCGCGTTTGCAAAAAAATTCTTCTGCGAGCCGAATACATGCCTAATCGAACTCAATTTGCCAACTTGTTTGGCTCAGCTCAGCGCGCGTTTTTATGAAGCGGGCGATGAAGCCAAAACAGAATCGTTTCAACGGGCTATACCTCTATGCGACATGAGAGAGCTTAAGAGGAGTTGTCACCTCAATGCGACTGACCCATCTCAAGATCGAAAACTTTCGATCGATCAAGCAGCTCGACATCGAGTTGGGCGATACGACTGTGTTCATCGGCCCAAACAATGCTGGGAAGACTGCGGTACTTGATGCCATACGAATTGCTTTGACCCGTCGCTGGGGTCAGCGCGGCACTGGGTTTACCGAATACGATGTGCATTTGGCTACCGAAACAGACGACCCAAAGGCGTCGTCTGGGGTTGTGATCGAAGTCCGAACAGAAGAGGCCGAGGCCGGCGAGTGGCCCGACTCACTCCAGCAAGACCTAGATGACATTGTTCAGACAGACCCTGCGACTGGGCGCAGTTTCATCACGCTACAATCAAGTTGCCGTTGGGATGCTGCTGAAGGCTGCTTTCAGCCGTCTTGGGTCTTCTTAAATGCGGCGCGCGCTCCTCTGGCAGGACATTCCGCGAGGCGTACGAATCTTGAGAGATTCTGGCAATACTTGCCGGTATTCTATCTCGTGCACTTCGTGATGCTGACGACGAGTTTTCGCCACGCTCGCAGTTCTGGGGCCGCTTGTTAAAGGCCATGGAAATCCCGACTGCGCTTGAAAGCAAGGTGCAACGCGTCCTAGATCTCTTGAATAAGAAACTGCTTAAAGCTGATCCTCGGTTGGGAGAAATCGCGAGAACGTTGACGCAGTCGACCAAGGTCGCTGCGCGCGATCGCGCCGGCAGCGCCGATTTGCGGCTCGTGCCACTCAAGTCGTGGGACTTGTTGTCGAAGGCCGAGATCATACTCCGCAATGAGCCAGACTGGCCATGGTTACCTCTGCAACGGCATGGGCAGGGGCTTCAGAGCTTGTCAGTGATCTTTTTATTTCAAGCTTTCGTCGAGCACCTTTTAAAGGAGCTTTACGAAGCCGATAGTGCCCCGGTACTCGCTCTTGAAGAGCCAGAGACACATCTTCATCCGCAAGCCGCACGCACATTGTGGACCCATGTCAACGCATTGCCAGGGCAGAAGATAATCACGACCCATTCACCCTATTTCGTGCAGCATGTGCCTTTTCGTGATCTACGACTAGTGCGTCTCACAGAAAACGATACGAGGATCAGCTGGTTGCCGCCGAATTTCTCGGCTAGTATCCCACATGCGGCCGGCCTAGACCCAATTGTTGCGAACTCTCGTGGCATGTTAACGTATGATCGTGCCGCACAAGTGCTAACTGTGAACGGTGCACTAGAAAACGGACTCTACCGGAGTCTATTGTCTTGCTACGGCGCCCATCCGGATCGAGCAGTCATCACTGGCGTTCTGCGCGACCTGATGGACCGATCGCTGCGGTTTATTCCCGATGACGAGCTTCGCGCTTTGCAGACATTCGCCCGCCGTATCCGAGGAGAGATTTTCTTTGCGCGTCGCTGGCTTATCGTTGAAGGGCAGGCCGAATACCTTATCACGCATGCTCTCGCAACGGCTCTTGGCTACGATCTTGATGAGCATGGGGTAGCGGTGATTGACGCTATGAACAACGGGAACCCGGCCACATTCGCGGCGGTAGCCAGGGCTCTTGATATACCTTGGCTTGCGGTCTTCGACGGTGATGACGCCGGCCAGGGATATGTGTCAGATATCGAAAAGCGCGGCTTTGATCCAACTTTCGTGCGATCACGGTGTCGATGCTTGCCTGACGGCAACCTAGAGCAGCAATTGCTCCGAGACGGGCTCGAGTCGGAATTACGACAAATACTTACTGATGTCGGCGTCAGAGACGCCGTGAGTTGCGATGCTTCGGGACTGGAAAGTCGATTGTCAAAGAGGAAGACAGATTACGCGGCTGAACTGGCGCGGCTTGTTACGGCGGACGCAGCTCTTGCCGGTCGGTTGCCCCAAGCGTTTCGTGATGCGATCGGCGAGCTAAGGGGGCTAGACTGTGAATAGCCCCTTGGACGCAGCAATAAACAAACTAAGCGGTATCCAGCGGCAGGCAGTCCTCTGGGATCAAGGCAGCGTACTTGTCCTCGCTGGGCCGGGGTCCGGCAAAACGCAGGTGTTGACATGCCGGATAGCCCATTTGTTGGAGGGGTCAAAGGGTCAGAGTTTTCGCATTCTAGCGCTAACGTTCACAAACAAGGCCGCGGACGAGATGAAGGAGCGAATTTCCGCCCTTGCCCCTGGTCTTGAAGAGAGAACCTTCGTGGGGACCTTCCATAGTTTCTGCGGTCAAGTTCTTCGTCAACATGGAGTGCATATTGGCATAAAGCCAGATTTCTCGATCTACGCCCTTGAAGACGATCGCAAGGCAGTTTTCGAGGATGCGCTTCGATACGCACGACGCGACGGTAGTGATCTGACAAGCGATGACGTCCGGCATTTGCCATTAATCGATCGACTCAAAACGCGACTAGTTGCACCAGAAGGAGCCGAAACGGCGCTTGCGAAATACAGGGATAGCCAGCGCGTAGCCATGGCCTATGCTTTGTATGAGGCTGAGCTTCGCCGCCTCAACGCGCTCGATTTCAATTCGCTCATCTTTGAGGCACATCGGCTCTTCAACACATTTCCTGCAATTGCGGCGCGGTATCGCCGATCGCATCCATATTGGCTACTAGACGAGTTTCAGGACACAAACGATGCACAATATCGTTTTATCCGAGTCATGGCGGGGAGCGAATTCAGGAACGTTTTTGCCGTCGCTGATGACGATCAGATCATTTATCAGTGGAACGGCGCAAGCTTTCGCCAGGTTCAGCGTTTCCGTGCCGATTTTCGCGCAGATGTGGTCCAGCTCCCAACAAATTTCCGTTGTCCTCCGGTCATCGTCGAGGCCGCTAATCGACTCGTTGCATACAATGTAACCCGCTCCAAAGACAAAAAGCCTTTACTTGCTGGAAAGACGGCGCTCAAACTTCCGGCCGATGAACATTTGCAACTCCGAGTTTTCGGAACCGACGAAGAGGAGGCGGCTGGGATTGCCGCCGAGATAGCGGCTCGTGGGTGAGCGCATTGGGCTGCGATAGCTGTTCTCGGAAGGACCCGAGCTCTTCTTGAACGCATCCACAGTTCTCTTGGAGCGCAAGGCGTCTCGGCTGTTATCGCACAACGCCGTGATGAGTTCTTGTCTGCTGAATTTCGTTGGTTAGTCGCTTTCCTCACGCAGATCGTTCGTCCGCTTGATCGCCGTAACGCCGCTGTCCTAGTCGACACATTCAGTCGTATGACAGGCTTGGAATTGAGTGGTCCTCAGGTCTTAGCTGAAGCGGAATCATCGGGCCGAAGTTACCTTCTGGTATGGTTCGACGCAGCGAATGGTCGGGAGTTGGACGAGAGAACACGAAAGTTGATTGATGTCGCGCAGCCAGCTGTGTCTGACGTTCGGATAGCGAAAAAGGTTAGCGAGGATATCGTGGCAATTTTTGCGTCTGTTGTCGATGAACACGAAGTCGATGGATACGATGACCTATCTGAAGATGTCGCGGCTTGGCGCGAGATTACCCGGGAGATAGGACGCCACATCGGACGCGCGGCCCCGCTTGATCAGTTTCTTCAAGAGCTACAACTTCGTTCAAAAGAACCGTCGCCCGGACCTGACACAGTGACCCTGATGACCGTTCACGGTGCAAAGGGGCGGGAGTTTGATGTTGTCTATGTCATGGGTCTCGCCGAGGGCATTATGCCGTCCTTTCAGGCCTGTCAGAAGGGCGATGATAGTCCGGAAATGGAGGAAGAACGACGAAACTGCTTTGTCGCTATCACGCGAGCAAAGGAATCTCTCATCCTCAGCCGTGCCGAAAGCTATCGTGGTTGGCATAAAGAGCCATCTCGGTTCCTCGTCGAAATGGAATTGTTGAATTGATGGATCAAGAGAGACGTTGTACCGAGGGCCTTGCCTCCAAGAAAGCGTCTTTCCGTCGCACGAATCCACCATTCCAACTGTGTGCTGCTTCAAATGGTAATCCGTTCGACATCGTCGAGCGTAATTTCATCCCCCGTCCGATCATAGAGCTTGGTGGTACGCGGGCTTTCGTGCGCCGCCATGGCTTGCGCGTTTTCGAGCGAGCCGCCGGCTTCGAGATAGGCGGTGATGGCCGTCGCACGGAACGTATGGCAGCCGATCTTGATCTTCATCCCCATATCGGCGGCCCGCCGCTGGATCATGCGGTAGGCGTCGATCCGGTTCATTGGCGTTGCCGTTAAGGCTCCGGTGCGCCCGACGGCGGAGCGGAAGAGGGGGCTCTTGCTCTGGTCCTGTAAGCCGGCCGCCTGGATATAGGCGTCGAGATAGGCCTCTAAATTATGGTGCGCCGGCATCTCGTGGCGTTTGCCGCCTTTCTCGTGCAGCCGCACCCACCAGCGTTTGCCTTGCGGGTAGTAGTCCTCGACGCGCATGGTGACGACGGCGCTGATGCGGGCGAAGGCGAAGGCACCTACAAGCAATGGACCGAGGCCGGCGCGCAGGTCCGTAAGGGCGAGAAAGCCGCTTACGTCGTCTTCTACAAGGAGATCACCGTCGCGTCCGACGACAGCGACAGCACCGAGGCCGATACCCGTCTCTTCGCTCGCGCGACGCCCGGTGTTTGCCGCCGAGCAGGTTGAGGGCTTCGAGCTTCCCGTCGCCGAGACGCCGACAACCGCTCTTGAACCCTTCGAGGCCGCCGAGAGCTTCGTCGCCAAGACCGGCGCAATCGTGCATCACGGCGGCAGCCGCGCCTATTACCGCCCCTCGACTGACAGCATTCAGCTGCCCCCGCGCGAGGCCTTTATCGGCTCCACGAAGAGCACGCCGGCCGAAGTTTACGCCTCCACCAAGCTGCATGAGCTCGTGCACTGGACGAGCGCCGAGACGCGCTGCAATCGTGAGCTCGGCAAGCGCTTCGGCGATGAGGCCTACGCCATGGAAGAGCTCATTGCCGAACTAGGCGCAGCGTTCCTTTGTGCCGATCTTTCCATCACCGATGCGCCGCGCGCCGATCACGCGCAGTATCTCGATGCTTGGCTTTGCGTCCTCAAGGCCGACAAGAAGGCCATCTTCACCGCCGCTTCGAAGGCCTCCGAGGCCGTAGCGTTTCTCGCTTCTCTCCAGGGCGCGTGAGCGCCCTTTTCCCTTGCGAAGCCGTCTTCTCGATCAAATATCATCGTGAGACAGCACGGAGTTTCCTTGAGCCTCAAAAGCCTCACCCCCGACGAGCGGGCGACTTATCTTCTCGGGCTTGCCGTTCGGCGGCAGCTTGACGAGGCCCCACGCGATCCTGACACGGTCCGCGAGATTGACGCCGTCTCCCGCTGGATCGACCACTGGCTGGGCGAGGAAGAGCTTCTGCTTATCGAGCAGGAAACCGGCCATTATTTCGGCGACGAAGGCGACAACGGCCCCGTTTTTGTTGAAAACAGGCCGATCAGGTGCGCGCCCCCTGCCCGTCCGAATTCCGACGACGAGCGCCCCGACCCTGATATTCCTTCATCGCAGTTCCGCGAATAATCGCCCGTGAGCTCGAAATTCGCGCGGATCACCCGGCGCTTTATCGCCTCTTTCAGCCTGTAAATCGCCGCCCTGTCGGGAGCCTTTAATGTCCGATAAACTTGGCTTATCAGGCACCGCCGGCTCTATCTCTTAATCAGAGCGCACCTGCCAGGCGTAACACCTTCTTCGCTCTCGCACCGCGTCGGCGGCCAGCTGACTAGCCGGAATGTCTCCGCTGCCTTTATTCCTCGGTTCCCGCGGCTCGCCAATCAAGGGGGAACCGTTATGAAAGAGCAACGCTTCTACATTCACCAGCACATAACCAATCAAATCATTGCCGCAATCGAGTCCGGCGCAGGCGAATTCCGCCTGCCCTGGCACCGCTCGGCCGGCAACATCATGCGTCCCGTCAATATCGCCTCGAAGAGCCGCTATCGCGGCGTCAACATCCTGACCCTCTGGGCCGCCGCCGATGCTTGCGGCTACATGTCGGGTGCCTGGGGCACCTACAAGCAATGGGCCGAAGCCGGTGCGGAAGTCCTCAAGGCATGGGTGCACTGAATCAGATTTCTGCACGTCCGGTTGGCGATGAAATTGAGGTTCATTGCGCAACCAGTTGCCTTCCTAACCCAGTATTTCCCCGAGTTGCTGCTTTCTGTCATATCTCCCAAGCCGCCGAGACAAAAACCCGCAGCCAGCTGAGCCTTAATCTCGGCGGGGTGGCGTTAATATCTTGTTAACCCAATATCGCTGGACCTACAGAGAGAATCGTGGCCTATTCCCTGACGGGCGGAGGGCGTCAAAGCGCCTTCCACCCGTCAGTTAGGGCCGGGAACGACGATGGTTGAAGTCGCGAGACGTCTTGCAGCACGGGAAGATCCTGCGGAGAGGATTGTCCGCCACGCCGGCGTGCTCTCTAACCAAATGCAGGCTCTACGGCAGAGAATGTACCCCCCGCATGCCGAAAAAAGCCTCCGCAACTTTATGACCAACGAGGTGTCGAAGCTCACATCAATTCCCGCTTCCACACTGAAGACAATGTCAATTGAAGGCAAAGGGCCAATACCGGCTCGTCTCGAGAATAATCATAGGGCTTACACGCTCACGCAAATAAATGAGCTACGTCGCCTCTTTGCCGAACAGAAGCCATTGGAGGCGTTGCGGTTTCTGCCGCGTCGACGTCCGGGCGAACATCTTCAGGTCTTGGCCATCGCGAATTTCAAGGGTGGAAGCGCCAAGACGACCACAAGTCTGCACTTGGCTCATTATCTTGGTCTCCACGGCTATCGTGTTTTAGCAATCGATCTCGACCCACAGGCGTCATTATCTGCGATGTTTGGTGCCCAGCCTGAAATGGATGTCGGCGACAACGAGACGATCTATGCCGCGTTACGCCATGATGACCTTCGGCGCCCGATCCGGGATATCATTCGGAAGACCTATTTCACGGGGGTGGATCTTATTCCGGGAAATATTGAGGTTATGGAATACGAACACGAGATTCCGCGTATTTTGGCGCAGCGCAGTTCTTCTGGAGGGTTGTTCTTCGAGCGCCTTCGGCTGGCAATTGCTGAAGCAGACGTCGATTATGACGTAGTTATCTTGGATACCCCGCCGTCATTGGGATTCTTGACCCTGGGCGCGATTTACGCGGCAACGGGACTAGTGGTCACGGTCCACCCCGCTATGCTCGACGTCGCCTCCATGAGCCAGTTCCTATTGATGATGAGTGACTTGATTGGAGTCATTAAGGAGGCAGGGGCAACTCTGAATCAGGACTTTTTCCGTTATCTCATCACGCGACATGACCCAAATGATCAGCCTCAAGCGCAAATAGTGTCGATGTTGCGACTGCTCTTCGCGGATGAAGTATTGATGCCGACGGCGATAGAGAGCACCGCCATTGAGGCAGCCGGCCTTGCAAAACGTAGCCTTTATGAACTGGAGTCCGGTGAAATTGGGCGCGACACGTTTCTCCGGGCGCGAGAGTCCATGGATGCTGTCAACGATAGTATCCGGGCTCTGATCGCCGAGAGCTGGGGGCGGCAATGAGCAAACACTCTCCTAGAAAGTCTATTATCTCGAATTTCAGCGCTCTCTCCGCGGGACTGACCGAACAGCCAGATGACGAAACTAACTCTGGTTCACCCCGGCTCGGACAAACACCACAACCTGTTTCGCGTGTCGGCGCAGGCGTGATCGGTGCCACTCAGCGCACTTTGACTGATATCCGGGAGGAGCGGGACAGGCTTCGGGCCCAACTCGAGGCTGGCGGCATACGAGAACTCGACCCTTCGTTGGTCGATCCTTCGCCCTACCCCGATCGTCTGCCGGAAGATGATAATCACGATTTTGAGGAGTTCAAAAAGCTTATCTCCGACGAAGGACAGAAGGTTCCGATCGGAGTGCGGCCGCATCCTGTCGCCATTGACCGGTATCAAGTGGTTTACGGCCATCGACGTTGGCGGGCAGCCAAGGAACTTGGAATAACCGTCAAGGCGGTGATCGCCAGCCTTAATGACCGGGAACTGGTCATCGCGCAAGGAATCGAGAATTCTGCGCGTCAGGACCTTAGTTGGATTGAAAAGGCTCTCTTCGCATGGCGCATGGATGAAGCGGGGATAAAGGCACGAGACATCCGCTCTGCCCTCGCGATCGACGATCCTGAGTTAGCCCGATTCCGTGCAGTTTGCCGGGCCCTTTCCGTGGAAACAATTCTAGCGATTGGCCGAGCGCCAAAGGCCGGCCGACCTCGTTGGGTGGCGCTTGGAAACGCTGTCAACGCTGACCCGACCGCGTTGGATCGCCTGAAAGAATCCTTGGCATCTGCCAAGGATTCTGTGTCCGACGATCGTTTCCGCGCCGCTCTGGAGTCCGTGAAAAAGCGGACTGAGAGCCCGCGCAGGGGCCTCGACCTTTCGTCTCCTGCAGGGAAAGTCGTCGGCCGGGCCACGTTTTCGGCGTCGGAAATAAGGCTGACGATCGAAAAGTCACGTTCGGAGGCGTTCGCCACTTTTCTAAGTGCAGAACTTCCTTCGTTGATGAGCAAGTTTTTTGCGAGTGAGCGTGAAGAGTAATTTGATGGCGAGATGAATCCTTGGCAGATGCCAAGGATTCTTCATCGTTCACGATCGGCGCTTCCGCTGATCAGAAACGGCAATCGCCCGAACAATGAAAATAGAGGACGGAACTCACGGCAAAAAGAAAGGCCCCCAAGCGGCGAACCAACTCGAGAGCCTTCGTGTTCTTTTGGCGAAGATACGAATAAGCCTCTCCACAAAATTTGTCAATGTTGGAACGTCGATTCGGCGAGCGGTTCTTCTTTGCCTGAAGCCATAGAGGCAGAGGCATGGAACAAAATTGCTCAACGACGCCCTTCGGGCGGCGGTCGCTGACGCTTGCCATGGTGGCGAGCCAGGCGACCGCAAAAGACTTCATGCGCCGCGCCGGCGCGGCGGAAATCGTCGTCCACAAATGGCGGCTATTTCGGGCCCTGACAGAGGCGAAAGCGCCGCTTGGCGTCACCGACCGGGCGTTATCGGTTTTGCACGCTCTGCTGAGCTTCCATCAGGAGACGGTGCTGACGCTGTCCGAGAAGGGCGTGGGGGTCTCGGAAAGCGGAGTAGCCCCGGGGATCGTCGTTTTTCCGTCGAATAAGGAACTGTCGATCCGCGCTCACGGGATGGCCCCAGCCACGTTGCGCCGGCATATTGCCATGCTGGTCGACGCCGGACTGATCATCCGCCGGGACTCACCCAACGGCAAACGCTTCGCCAGGAGAGGGCAGGGGGGCGCCATCGAGGACGCCTACGGCTTCGACCTAACACCGCTCGTTGCGCGCGCGACCGAAATCGAAAATCTCGCCGAAGAGGTTCGCGCCGAAAACCGCGCGATGGCGCTGCTGCGCGAAAAAATTACTCTGGCGCGGCGCGACATCGCCAAAATGATCGAGACTGGGATGGAAGAGGGCGTTCGCGGCGACTGGGAAACCCGCCACAGCGATTATCGGGCGCTTGCCAGCCGCCAGGCGCGAAAAATGACGCGGACCGATTTGGAGGCTTTGGCGGGGGAACTCGCCGCGCTCGCGGCCGAAATCAATAGTGCGCTGGAAAACCACGTTAAACGCCAAAATAAGAGCGCCAATGAGTCTCAGACTGAGCGCCACATACAGAATCAAACCACAAACATTTCTGATCTTGAACCTAGCCTTCACGAAGGCAGGGCCGAACCGTCCGGGCCAATCGGCAAGGAAGCGGCGGCCGATGGGGGAGGAGCATTGGAGCCTGAGCGGCAGGCAACCGAAACGCGCATCCATCCCGGGTCACCACCAGCCCCCCGAACCTATCCGCTTGGGATGGTGCTGCAAGCCTGTCCGGATATCGTCGATTACGCCAGGGGCGGAGAGATTTCGTCGTGGCGCGATCTCGCGACGGCCGCCGCGACGGTTCGTTCAGCCCTTGGCGTCTCGCCCGACGCCTGGGCGCAGGCGATTGAGGTTATGGGCGAACATGACGCCTCGATCGTTATCGCCGCAATCCTGCAGCGGGGCGACGAAATCACATCCGCCGGCGGCTATTTGCGCGCACTGACGGCCAAGGCGCGGGCAGGGGAGTTTTCCCTGGGGCCTGTGTTGATGGCGCTGTTGCGGGGCAAGGCCGCCAAGTCGGCGAGAGCGCGAAAGGCGGCGGGGTGATCGCGACGGCTGCAGAAAGAGGATGGTTCTGCGAGCGCCCCGCCTTTAGAAATTCAGGCCGGCCTTCTCGACCCAACCGGCGGCGTTTTGCCCGATGGCGCGGACCTGCGCCCATCTGCCGTCTTGCCCGAGGACCTCGACGCGGGACCCATAGACAGCTCGGCCAAGGATCTTCGCCTCTCCCCTTGGCGCGTCTCTGATTGGCAGATCGATTTTGGAAACCAGCGCGGACACCAATCTCGCCGGGGCCGCTTTGGCGTCCGCGGTGGATTTATCCGCTGTCGCCGTCTTCTGCCTTGCGATGATTTTCTGTTTCTCGCTGGCGACATGCTTTGTCTGGCGAGGGGCCGCCGACGTGTAAATGAGGGCGCACAGGGCGCCGAACACGAACACCGCGGCTGCGACGCACTTTCCGGCGAAGAGGGCATATCTTACGCCGTCTCCACGCGGGAGAGCTGAGGTCGCGGGCTTTGTGGCGGGCCGTGGCGTTGATGTGTTGGCGCGGCGAGATTTCGTAGAATTTTTCTGATGACGTGACGCCCCGCCGGTCGTGACCGTCGACATGGATAACCCCTCGCCCTTTCCGGAGATGATGATTAGACGGAGAAGGGTTTACGGATCTTTGAAAGCCGAACGCCAGGCTCGGCTTTGAGGACGGTCCGGTCCGCCGACCGTGGCGCGTCACAGGGCCACATAACCGCGACGCTCCTTCACACGCCGCTGCCGGACAAGAGCCTCCCTGGCTTGCGCCAGATCGTCAAAAGCGATCATGCGCAGGCGACCGGCGCGGCCGATCCGTCCCCATTCCGCGACCAGACACCAGCGCCCGAATAGATCGGGCGCGACCTCGAGGCGGTAGAACCGGCGCATGTTCTTGGCCGGGTCGATGCGATGCAGAAGGATCGCGTGCACGAGCGCGAGTCTGAGTCCTCGCGGGACTCCGGTCAAGAGGCGGCGCCCTGACGACGCTGAGCTCTGGAAGCTCCCTGGAGAACGCGCCCGCTCACGTTTGCGCGCTTCGGAGACTTCCGCGTATCCTGCCGCGTGGGCGGACTGACCAAATGACATCGACACATCAGAGCCAAGGCGTCGTCACGCGCGCCGATCTGCGGGCGGCTGTCTACAAATCCTGTACCGGCTTAGCGCGCCGGGACGCCACCGAGCTTGTCGACCTCGTGTTGGCGGAGATCGCGGAAACGTTGGTGAGCGGCGAACCGGTTAAGCTACGCGGTTTTGGCGCGTTTAACGTGCGCTGCAAGCGCCCGCGGGTCGGCCGCAACCCGAAGACGAAGACGCCGGCGCCGATCTCTGCGCGCCTCGTTCTGACCTTCAAAGCGGCGCCTGGTTTGATCGCCCGGCTCAATCAGCCGGCGGCCGATTCTAGATGATGGAAGCCTGAAATCTTTTGTTTTTCACAGGGCGCGGTTTCACAACCCCGCCGCCTTGGTGAGATTGACCCTGAAGCGGTCGCGTCTCCTCTGATAGCGACGGGTCATTTCGGGGGAGGCGTGGCCAAGGTGCCTTTGCACATGGCCTTCCTCGATCTGGGCCGAGGAGGCGAGGCCGGCGCGTAAGGAGTGGCCGGAAAAGGCGCGTCGTCGTTCGCCTTCGGGGAGATCGCCGCGCAGGCCCGCCGCCAGCGCCGCTTTCTGGACGAGGCGGGCGACATGCTTGTCGGAGAGCCGCTCGGGCGCGACGCCGCCGTTCTTGCGGGCGACAGATCGAAAAACCGGACCCCGCGCGATCCTTCCGAGTTTGAGCCAAGTTTCGAGCATGGCGACGGGGCAGGTGAGGGGGGAGGAGCCGCGGCCGATCTCGACCTCTCGCCAGCCGGTCTTGCCGTTGAGGGTCAGGAGCAGGCCGCCGCCGTTCTGATCGGCGCCGACGATCTCAATCCATCCGGTCCCGTCCTCAGTCTGATCCGGGCCGCAGTCGAGGCCGACGATTTCCGAGCGGCGCAGGCCGCCGGCGAAGCCGATGGCGAGAATGGCCTTGTCGCGGAGGCCGCGCAGGTCGTTGTCCAGGACGGCGAGCATGGCCAGCAGCTCGTCGGCGAAGATCGCCTCCTTCTGGACCGGCGGGCGTCCATGGGCGCGGCGGATGCCGGCCAATACGGTGGCGATATGCGGGTCGCCCGTATCTAGCGGACGCCCGAGCTGGCGATAGCGCCAGCAGATCCCGGAGAGCCGGCGCTCCAAAGATGACACGGACAACGGCGGCCGGCCTGGCCCGCCCTCGACGCAGGCGGCGAGATAGAGGCCGACGGTCTGGGGGTCCGGGGGTAGGGGGTCGAGGCCCTGCCGGCGCAGCCAGGAGGCGAACTGCCGCCAATCGGCGTCATAGGCCTTTTGGGTATTTTCCGACCGGGCGTTGCGGGCATAGTCGCGGGCCTTTTCGGAGAGCGCCGCGAGATGGGGGGCGGGCGCGGCGAGCGCCCTGCCGTCGGTTTTGTCCTTGTCGGCCTCAGCCATTCTTGTCCTCGGTTGCGCCGCCGCCGGGCGGGCCCCGGCGTGCGCTCGGGGCTCAAAAATCCGACGCCTCGGCGGGCACTGGGGAGCCCAAACCAGCGCCTTTCGGCCAGTATAGCAGGGGTTTGCCACTGCGTCCGATAAGCGCACATTATCGGACATCCAGACAGGGCGACGGGCCCGGCGCATTGGTCCCGAAACTCCGTGACAAAGCGCCGCCATCCGGTAGGATTCTTCCCATGCATGCGCTTGATTCGACCTTCGCGTTCATGCCCGTTTCCGCCGCGAAGCGCTCCTCCCGCGCACGTCGCGTCGCGGCGCCGTTGGCTTCGAAGATCACTGAAATTCAATCGTTTCCGCGCTGGGCGCGACCTCAAAACGGAGAGGGGCGCTGGCAACGTTTTCCGCGGGCGCCGGTCTCGCCGTGTTCGACCAGATTCTGCGCAGCGGGCCGGACGGCGCCGAGCCGGTCTTCGCTGGCTGTTTGCGCCAGCGCTTCGCGCTGCGCGCCGCTGACTCCTGCGCGCCACCGAGCATCTTGCAGGCAGCGGCGAGACCAGCCCGGCGGGGCGGCTGCATCGTGTCTTTCGTCTCTATGCGCCGCAGGGCGGGCGACTCGATGCGGCGATCTTGCGCGCGGCGGGGCTTCTTGGACTAAACGAGGCAATCGATGCCGGCGCCCTCGCGAAATGGTGGCCACGGCGCCCGATCAGCTCACCGCGGCCGCATGGGTTAGCGCCGCGGCGATGAAACTCTGCTTCCCCTCCACAGACGCTGAAATTTTCGCACCCGCTGTTAAAGGACGCTTGGTCAAAGGCGCGCTCAGACTCCTTTTGATTACGCAACCCCAAAAGCCCCGGATTAACTTGATCTTGAGCAATCAACCATGCGCTTATCCCCTAGGATAACCGACCGTTTGCGACAGCAGCACCTCGTGGTCGTGGCTCAGCCCTAAGGCGTTGGCGATCGCCTCCCGGTCGATCCAGGCTCGGATCACGGTTGAAAGCCCATTGCCCGCGGCGAATAGATAAACATTCTGCGAAATCGCGCCGGCCGCGACGGACGCGTAACTCTCGCGAAGAGCGACTGGCACGAGTTTCATGCGGCTGTAATCGGCGACAAAAACCAGGTCCAGGGCCGCCTCGTCGACGAAATCCTGGTAGCCGGTAATGCTTCTCAGATCGCTGGAAGCGATCAGCTCGAGCTGATGCGCCGTGGCGTTATAAAGGTAAGCGCCGGACGGCAGCGCGACATAAACGTCGATCTCCTGGGCGTCGAGCGCCGATGGAGCGGTGCGATGTCCATCCGGCCGGTTCACGCCGTAGGCGGCCCAGAGCAAATTCGCCAGCAACGGCAGCGGCAATTCCTGGCTTGCGAACTCGCGGTCGGATCGGCGCTTGGAGATCGCCTCCATCAAAGGAATGCCGCCTTCCTTTTGTGGCTCCGGCAATATGATGGTCTCCGAAGCGTCGCCTCGCGCCGGCTTTGGACGCAGACGCCCCATCATGCCTAGCGCCAGTTTTGTCAAAGTGCTCATAGCGGCGGCTTCTCCGTCTTTGCACTCTCAATCTCTCCGGCGCGCCGAATGCTTGTCGCATTTCTCGTCGACAGGACAATAATTGATCTTCCAGGGAAGCGTATCGAACGCCGGTTCATAGCCGCGATCGCGGTATTCCTGCTCGGAAATTTCGAGACCGATTCTTCCCACCTCCACGAAAATCGTGTTCGGCTTTCCCTCCTCGCCTTGCGTCCTGTAGCGGCCTTGCGGTTGCTCTGTCATCGCTTCACGTCCCGCGCATGATTGCGAATATGATCGACAACCAGATTGGGCCGACGCGTCCGACAACGCAACCTGCGTGAAAGGTACGCGGCCGGAAGGGATCGCGAAAAGTATATAAGGCCGAGGTGACGCTCGGCCGAAATTAGCTTGATCGCCAGGCCGGCAGATCACACAATAATCACATGAGGAAGCGGCTTTGATGTGCGCCGGGATCGAGAGGCAAGATGGGGCTGCCGAGTGACGGCCTGCGCTACGCCAGCATCCACAAGGATGCGGCCTCGCTCGCGACGGCCCCCAATCTCGCCGACTACGACGCAGCGCGCGCGCAATTTTGCTGGGAGACGGCGCGCGCAAAATTGGCGGGTCTTCCGAATGCCGGCGGGTTGAACATCGCCTTCGAAGCCGTCGATCGCCATGCAGGCGGCGACAGGAAGGACAAGATTGCAATAAGATGGATTGGCAAGCTCGGCGAACGTCGAAACTATACCTACGCCGAACTTGCGCAATCGACGAGCGGCTTCGCCAACGCCCTGCGATCTCTGGGCGTCGGCGCGGGAGACGCGGTCTTCGTTCTGCTCGGGCGCATTCCTGAACTTTACATCGCCATTCTCGGCGCGCTGAAGGCCAAATGCGTCGTTTCGCCGTTGTTCTCGGCCTTCGGTCCCGAGCCGATCGCCACGCGCATGGAGATCGGCGAGGCGCGCGTCCTCGTCACCACGCAGGCGCTCTACCGGCGCAAGATCGAAGCCTTGCGTCCGCGCCTGCCAAAGCTCGAACACATCATTCTCGTCGACGCCGAGACAGGTGGCGAGGGCGTGCTGTCCTGGCGCGAGCTGATGCGCGGGGCGTCGCCCGTTTTCGACATACCGCCCACCGATCCGGAAGACGTCGCGCTTCTCCATTTCACCAGCGGGACGACCGGCCGGCCGAAAGGCGTCCTGCATGTGCACGACGCCGTGGTGACGCATTACGCGACCGGATTTTTCGCGCTCGATCTCCATGAGGGCGATCGCTTCTGGTGCACGGCGGACCCGGGATGGGTGACGGGCATGAGCTATGGCGTCATCGCGCCGCTCGTGCATGGCGTGACCAATATTGTGGTCGAGGCCGAGTTCGACGCGCAAAGCTGGTATGGCGTTCTCGCCGAAGAGAAGGTCACCGTCTGGTATACGGCGCCGACCGCCATCCGCATGATGATGAAAGCGGGTGAAGAAGCGCTTCATGGTTTCGACCTTTCGTCTCTGCGCTTCGCGGCCAGCGTCGGCGAGCCGCTCAATCCGGAAGCCGTGGTCTGGGGCGCGCAGGCCCTGGGTCTGCCCTTTCACGACAATTGGTGGCAGACGGAAACGGGCGGCATCATGATCGGAAATTTCGCGGTCATGGACATCAAGCCCGGCTCCATGGGACGCCCGCTGCCGGGCGTCGAGGCGCGCATCGCCTTGCGCAAGCCGGACGGAAGCGTCGACATCGTCGATACGCCGGAGAAGGAGGGCGAGCTCGCGCTCAGGCGCGGCTGGCCTTCCATGATGCGCGGCTATCTTCATGAAGAAGAGCGCTACCGCAAATGTTTCGTGGGCGACTGGTATCTCACGGGGGATCTCGCCCGCATCGACGCCGACGGCTATTTCTGGTTCGTGGGCCGCGCCGACGACGTGATCAAATCGTCCGGCCATCTGATCGGGCCTTTCGAGGTCGAAAGCGTATTGATGGAGCATGAAGCCGTGGCCGAGGCGGCGGTGATCGGCAAGCCGGACCCGGTCGCGGGCGAGATCGTCAAGGCGTTCGTCGCCTTGAAACAAGGCTTCGCGGCGGATGAGTCCCTGCGCAAGGAGTTGCTGGGACATGCGCGCAAACGTCTCGGCGCGGCTGTCGCGCCGAAGGAGATCGAGTTTCGCGTCAATCTGCCGAAGACGCGCAGCGGCAAGATCATGCGGCGCCTTCTGAAAGCGCGCGAACTCGGCCTGCCGGAGGGCGACCTGTCGACCCTGGAGAGCGACGAGCGATGACGGAAAAGGTACATCTCGATCATGCGCATCTGTTGCGGCTCCTCGAGGCGATGATCCGCATCCGTCGTTTCGAGGCAAAATGCGTCGAGCTCTATCAGGCGCAGAAAATCCTGGGGTTCCTGCATCTCTACGACGGCGAGGAGGCGGTGTCGGTAGGGATCATGGAGGCCCTGACGCCGCAAGATTCCATCATCGCGACCTATCGCGAACATGGTCAGGCGCTCGCCCGCGGCGTCGACGCCGGCTGCCTGATGGCGGAGATGATGGGCAAGCTCAACGGATGCTGCCGCGGGCGCGGCGGCTCGATGCATTTTTTCGACCGGGCGCATCGTTTCTACGGCGGCAACGCCATCGTCGGCGGCGGATTGCCGCTGGCGCTGGGCGTCGCGCTCTCCGACAAATTGTCGAAGCGCGCCGCCGTGACGGCCTGCTTCTTCGGCGAAGGCGCCGTGGACGAGGGAGAATTCCACGAGACGCTCAATCTGGCGAAGCTGTGGCGGCTGCCCATTCTGTTCGTTTGCGAGAACAATCTCTATTCGATGGGCACGGCGGTCGAGCGCGCGGAGGCGGACACGGATTTCGTGCACAAGGCCAGCGGCTACAGGATCGAGGGCGAGCGGGTCGACGGCATGGACGTCGTCGCCGTCGAAAGCGCGGCTCGGCGCGCCGTGGAAAGGGTCCGCGCCACGAGCGATCCGTATTTTCTGGAATGCCGCACCTACCGCTTTCGGGCGCATTCGATGTTCGACGCGCAACTCTATCGCTCGAAGGAAGAGATCGAAGCCTGGCGAAAGAAAGGCCCGATCCTGCGCTTTCAGGGCTGGCTCGAAAGCAATCACCTGATCAGGCCGGAAGAGGTTCAAGCGATCGAGACGAAAGTCGAGGCCGAGATCGCCGCCGCCGTCGTCTTCGCCGAAGCGGGCGCGCTCGAGTCCGTCGCGGAGGTCGAGCGTTTCGTGACAATGACGGAGATTCCCACTTGAGCGAGTCTGCTCCCCTCGCGATCACCTATCGCGAAGCCTGCAAACAGGCGCTGCGTCAGGCGCTTGTGGAAGACTCCCGCGTCTTTCTCATGGGCGAGGACATCGGCCGTTACGGCGGCTGCTATGCGGTGACCAAGGGGCTTCTCGAAGAATTCGGCGACGAACGGATCCGGGACGCCCCGCTTTCGGAGAGCGCCTTCGTCGGCGCCGGAATCGGCGCGGCGATGGCGGGGATGCGGCCCATTGTCGAGATCATGACGGTCAATTTCAGCCTTCTGGCGCTGGATCAGATCGTCAACAGCGCCGTGACGATTCCCTATATGTCCGGGGGCCAATTCGCTGTCCCCCTCGTGATCCGCATGGCGACAGGCGGCGGGCGCCGGGTCGCCGCGCAGCATTCGCATAGTTTGGAAGGATGGTATGCGCATATTCCCGGCTTGCGCGTGCTGACGCCGGCGACGATCGATGACGCGCGCTACATGCTCCTCGCCGCGCTCGTCGAGCCCAATCCGACGCTCATTTTCGAGCACGTGATGCTTTACAATATGGAGGGCGTTCTGACGCCCGGCGTGACCTCCGTCGACATCGACCATGCCGCGATCCGCCGCCCGGGGCGCGACGTCAGTCTCATCACTTACGGCGGCGGCCTGTTCAAAACGCTCGACGCCGCCGAGACGCTGGCGAAGGAGGGGATCGAGGCCGAAGTGCTCGATCTGCGCACGCTGCGGCCGCTCGATTCCGACGCGATTCTGGCGTCGGTTAGCAAGACGCGGCGGTGCGTCATTATCGACGAAGCGTGGCGCAGCGGCTCCATCTCGGCGGAAATCGGCATGCGCATCGTCGAAGGGGCCTTCTTCGAACTGGACGCGCCGCTCAGGCGCGTGTGCGGGCGCGAAGTTCCCATGCCTTACGCCGCGCATCTCGAAGACGCCTGCCTGCCGCAGCGAGACGCCATCGTCGCCGCCGCGCGCGACCTCGTGCGGCCGACATGAGTGACTTCAAGATGCCGGCGCTCGGCGCCGACATGGAGGCCGGCACCCTCGTTGAATGGCATGTGAAGCAGGGCGATCGCGTGAAGTCGGGCGACGTCATCGCCGTCGTCGAGACGCAGAAGGGCGCGATCGAAGTCGAAGTCTTCGTCGAGGGCGTCGTCTCGAACATACTGGTTCCCGTCGGCGCGCGCGTCCCGGTCGGAACCGTCCTCGCGCGGATCGACGGCGCGGCGGGCGAGACGGCGCAGCCCGCCGCGGCGGCCGCGCGATCGCCGACGCCGCAAGTCGTGGCGGCGCCGATTCCTGTCGCAAGGCCAACCATCGCGACAGGCGCGCGCCTGAAGATCACGCCTGTCGCCCGCCGTCGCGCCACGGCGCTGAACATCGACGTGACGACGCTGCGCGGCACGGGCGCCGAGGGGGCGATCCGGCTCGCGGATGTGGAGGCGGCCGCCCGCGCCCTTCCAGCCAGCGCGCCGTCGATCAGGCGCGGCGTTGATCTGTCGGAAATGCGCAAGGCCATCGCCGCCGCGATGAGTCGTTCGAAGCGCGAGATTCCCCATTACTATCTCAGCGAAACGGTCGATCTTCACGCCGCGCTCACCTGGCTAGAGAACTTCAATCGCGACCGGGAGCCGCTCGCGCGCATCCTGCCGGCCGTGCTTTTTCTCAAGGCCGCCGCCCTCGCGCTGCGCGCGCAGCCGAAACTGAACGGGTTTTACGAGAGCGGCGCCTTCGTCCCCCTGAGCGAGATTCACATCGGCTGGGCCGTGGCGCTTCGCGGCGGCGGGCTGGTGGCGCCGGCGATCAGGGACACGGACAAAAAATCGCTTGCCGACCTCATGTCGGCGATGCGCGATCTGGTCGAACGCGCAAGGCGCGGCGGCTTGCGGGCGTCGGAGCTTACGTCTCCCACAATGACCGTGACGAGCGTCGGCGATCGTGGCGCGGAGACGGTGACAGGGATCATCTACCCGCCCCAGGTGGCGATCGTCGGCTTCGGGCGCGTCGTCACGCGCCCCTTTGTCGTCGAGGAAGGGATCGCGCCGCGCCCCCTCGTGACGGTGAGCCTCGCCGCCGATCATCGCGTGACCGACGGCCATCTTGGCGGACTCTATCTCGCCGAGGTTGCGCGTCTTTTGCAGGAGCCCGAAAAATTGTGACCAGTGATGAAATAAGATCGCTTCTTCTCCAACTGATCAGCGACATCGCGCCGGAGGCCGATCCGTCGTCCGTCGCCGACGGCGCGGACATTCGCGAGGCCTTCGACCTCGACTCCATGGATTTCGCCAATCTGGTAGTTGCGATACACAAGCGTACAGGGGTGAATATTCCGGAGGTCGACTACCGCAAGCTTTTCACGATCGGCGGCGCCATCGCCTATGTCGAGACGGCGCTCGGCCAGCCGGATTCCGGTGGTTGAGGCGCGCCCATGCTCATCGCTTTCGACATCGGCGGAACGAAAACGCGTATCGGTCGCGCCGATGGCGCCGACGCGCTCGCCTCTGTAGATATTTTTCACACGCCGCCTGCTTATCGGGAGGGGCTCGGCGCGCTGGTCGACGCGGTGAAAAGAATCGCGGGCGAAACGCCGCGCGGCGTCGCGGTGGGCGCGCCCGGCGTTCTCTCGCAAGACAAGCGCCAGATCGTCAATGCGCCCAATCTCCCGGACTGGAGCGGCGCCGCTCTCGCGGATGATCTCGAATCGGCGCTGGGCGCGCCCGTGATCATGGAAAACGACACGGCTCTGGTCGGTCTCGGCGAGGCGACGGTCGGGGCCGGAAGAGGCGCCGCCATCGTCGCCTATGTGACGATCTCGACGGGGGTGAATGGCGCGCGCATCGTCGACGGCGCGCTCGACCGCGCGGCGTTCGGATTTGAGATTGGCGAACAGCTCATGGGCCGTGACGCGAGCGCCCGCACCCTGGAGGCGCTTGTTTCAGGCCGGGCGATTGAAGAGCGCTTCGGCGCGCCGCCCGCCTCGCTCGGCGAAGACCATCCGGTGTGGGAGGAATTGGCCGAGATCGTCGCGATTGGAGTGCACAATACGATCGCCTACTGGTCTCCCGAGAGAATCGTCCTCGGCGGCTCCATGATGGGCGACGTGGGCATTCGTCTCGATCGCATCGAAGCGCGCCTCGCAGCTGTCAAACGCAAGAATCCAGTCCTCCCAGAACTGCGGCGCGCCGCTCTCGGCGACCTTGGCGGGCTGTGGGGCGGGCTTGTTCGTCTGAGGGGACCCTTAGACTGAAGTCGCCGACCGTCCCTCGGCGCCGTCGTTTTCAGGGCGAAGACTCAGGCTGATCAGGCGGTCGAAGAAATCATATGTGTGCTCCACGCCGCTGATCGCGAGCACGGACGTCTGGGGCAACTCTTTGCGCAAGGCATCGAACAGTGCGCGGCGCGTTTGCGGGGACAAGGTGTCGAGCGCCGTGTCGATTACCACCCAGCGCGGTCCGTGAAGCAGGAGCCGCGCGAAGGCCAGTCCCTGCTGTTCGGGGTCACTCAGCTCCTTTTCCCAGGGCGCCGCCGTGTCGAGCGCGGAGACGAGGTGCGGCAGGCCCATCGCGTTGAGAGCCGCGCGAAAATCGGCGTCGCCGAACTTATCTGGCGGATAGGGATAGGCGAGAATGTCGCGCAGCGAGCCGCCCGGAAGATAGGGATGCTTCGGCATGAACATGACGCCTTCGGCCGGGAGTTCGACATGGCCGGTTCCCCAGGGCCACAGTCCCGCCAAGGCGCGAAAAAGGCTGGTCTTGCCTGAACTCGGCCCGCCGACGATCACGACGCGCTCGCCTCGAGAGATTTCGAGGCGCCGCGCGCTCAGGCTGCTGCGCCCCGGGGGAAGCAGCACGTTCACGTCGTCGAGAACGATGCGGTCGCCTGTTTCGACGATCTCGATTCGCTGCAGGTCTCTCTCGACGCGATCAATCTCGGTCAGGGCGCGCCGGAATTCGCTCACGCGCAGAAGCGTCGCTTTCCAGTCGGCGATCAGACTGGCGTTATCGACAAACCAGCGCAGCGACTGCTGGACCTGCGTGAAGGCGCCGACCGCCATCAGCAATCCGCCGAAGGTCAGATTTCCGGCGAAATAGGCGGGCGCCGCGACGATGACCGGCGCGACGATCGTGAACCAGCCATAACCCGAGGTCACCCACGCGAGCCGCGTCGTTGCGCCAACGAGCCGCCGCAGGACGTCGAGAAGCCGGTCGAATTCGAGGTCGAGACGGCCGCGCTCCTGTGCTTCGCCGCGATAGACGGCGACGCCATCGCAATTCTGGTTCACCCGCACGAGAGAGAAGCGCATGTCGGATTCGCGCGCATAATGCTCGGCGTTGAGATCGACGAGAGGCTTGCCCACGCGCCAGCTCGCCAGCGACGCAAGACCGGCGTAGAGAAGCGCGGACCACACCATATAGCCGGGAACGACGAAGCTCGACCCCTCGACAGTGAAGCTGACGCCAGCAGAGAGCGACCAGAGCACGCCGATGAAGCTGACGAGCAGCAAGGTCGCCTGAAAAAGCCCGACGCCGAGATCGGTGGAGAGTTCGGTCAAACGCCGCGTGTCCTCGTGAATGCGCTGATCGGGATTGATCCCGATCTGTCCTGCGTTGGCGATCATGAAAGCCCGCCGCGGCGACAGCCATTGCTCGAACAGGTCGCGCGACACGATCTCGCGCAATTTGAGTTTCATCATCAAATTGAGCCAGGTCTGGCTGACGTTGAGGACAAGGAGCGTCCCCGCGATGATCGCATAGACGCCGAGCTGAAAGCCGAAGGCCGGAATGTCCCTACGGTTGATGGCGTCGAAAAACGGCTCGTTCCACGCATTGAGACGGATCTGCGCATAGGCCGTCGCGCCGACGACCGCGACGAGCGCCGCGACGAGCCAGAGCAGCCTGGCGCCCTCGCCCGACGCGCGGATCATGCGGATCAATGCCGCGAACCGCGATGAGACGCTACTGGCGCTTACCGAAGCCCCCGTGGTCAGATGGGCGTCGTCCGATTGCGGCGTCATGGGAGTGTCGTCCATTGTTCCGGCATTTCTTGAAGCTTTGCAAAACAATCGTCATCATTGCAGCGCCGGGGCCACTGCGGCAATGAGAAAAAATAGCGCGCCTGACATGGCGCTTCGCTCGCGTCGTCGCGATTGGCTATGATTTTCGCCGGCGTCTTTCCGAAAACGCGCGCTTGGGGAGGCGCGACAATTTCGGCGCTCTCATTCCCTTCGTCAAAGAGGGGAACAAACTGACCGGATTTCGGCATGGGCAGGGTCGACTGGCTGCTATCGAAGATGACTCTTCAGGAGAAGGTGGGCCAGCTCAATCTGGTGACCGCCGGGCAGGTCGTCACCGGCCCGTCGGGGTCGGGCGACGTCATGGCGAATGTGCGCGCCGGCACTGTCGGCGGCGTCTTCAATATCTGGGGGCGCGAGCCCGTGGCGGTCCTGCAGAGGGCCGCTGTCGAGGAAAGCCGTCTCGGCGTCCCGCTCTTCTTCGGGCTCGACGTGCTGCACGGCTTCAAAACGATCTTCCCGTCTCCGCTCGCCGAGGCCGGCGCTTTCGATCCGCTTCTATGGGAGGAAACGGCTCGCGCCGCCGCCGAGGAGGCCGCAAGCGAAGGGATCGACCTGACCTTTGCCCCCATGCTCGACATCTGCCGCGACTCGCGCTGGGGACGCATCGTCGAGGGGCCCGGCGAAGACCCGCTGGTCGGAGCAAAATTCGCGCAAGCGAAAATACGCGGCTTTCAGGGCGCCGGACTGTCGAGCAGCGTCGCGCTGGCCGCGACCGCCAAGCATTTCTGCGGGGGCGGCGCCGCGCAGGCGGGACGCGATTACGCGGCGATCGACATGTCGGACCGCGAGCTTCACGAAACCTATCTGCCGCCTTTTGCGGCGGCCGTCGCGGCCGGCTGCGCCGCCGTCATGCCCGCCTTCAACAGTCTCGCAGGCATCCCCCTGACGGCGCATGGCGCGCTCGTCACCGGATGGCTGCGGGAGAAGCGCGGCTTCGACGGAGTCGTGGTCAGCGATTACACCGCGATCGCCGAACTCGTCGAACATGGCGTCGCGGCCGACGAGGTGGAGGCGGCGGCGCTTGCGCTGAAGGCGGGCGTCGATATGGACATGGTGAGCGGATGTTATCTGCGCCTGCCAGAGGCTCTGTCGCGCGGCCTCGTCGCCGAGGCCGACATAGACGCCGCCGCGCGCAGGGTTCTCGCGCTCAAGGAAAAGCTCGGCCTGCTCGACGATCCCTATTTGCGGCTCGCCCCGGCGCGCGCGCCTCGCAAGACATGGAGTGAACTGGCGCTGGACGCCGCGCGACGATCCATCGTTCTCCTGATGAACCGGGACGCGCTTCCGCTCGACGCAAACATCCGCCGTCTCGCGGTCGTCGGACCGCTTGCCGATGCGCGAGCGGAGATGCTGGGCCCGTGGTCGGCGGCGGGCGATCCGGCGAAAGCCGTCACGACGCTCGACGCGTTGCGAGCCACCTGGACGCAGGGAGACGTCTTGCATCACAGGGGCGTCGATATCGATGGCGGCGACGCGAGCGGGATCGGCGCCGCCCGCGCCTTGTGCGAAACGGCCGACGCTATCGTGCTCTGCCTCGGGGAATCAGCCGGCATGAGCGGAGAAGCCGCAAGCCGCGCCATGCCGGGTCTTCCCGGCCGCCAGCGCGAACTTGCCGAGGCTGCCCTGAGCGCCGGGCCTCCTGTCGTCCTGGTGTTGTCTTCCGGCCGGCCTCTGATGATTGCCGATCTGATCGAACGGGCGGCGGCGGTCGTGGCGAGCTGGCAGCTCGGCGATCGGACCGGCGACGCCATTGCCGATGTCTTGCTCGGGCGTTTCAATCCGAGCGGACGCCTCGCCGTCACCTGGCCGCGCGACGTCGGCCAAATCCCCCTTCATTACGCGCAGCGATCGACCGGCCGGCCGCCGCAATCGACGGATCCCTTCACCAGCAAATATCTCGATTTGCCCAACGAACCGCTTTTCCATTTCGGATACGGCCTGTCCTTCGCGAGCGTCAGCCTGAAGAATCTGCGCGCGACGCCGGAAGAATTCGATGACGCGCCTGTCAGAATAGAGGTCGAGGCCTCGAATGACGGAAAGGTCGCGACAGAGGCGACGATCTTTCTTTTCCTTCACGACGCCGTCGCCAGCGTCGCGCGCCCTGTGATGGAACTGAAGGAATGGGCCAAGGTTGCGCTCGCTCCCGGTGAAGCCCGCACCGTTTCCTTCCTGCTCGACCGCAGCCATTTCCAGTTTCTCGACAGAACCCTCGAGCCTGTCGTCGAGGCCGGCGACTTCGACGTGAGGGTTGGCCTCGACGCAGACAGCAGATCGGCGCTCGAAACCCGGATTCGGCTGCGTGGCCCCACGCGCTCCGCAGATCGCCCGTCGGACGCGATTACGGGCGTTCCAGGATGAGTCCCTCGTCGGGTCGAAGCGTTACAACCTCTCCCGCGCGCTCGCCCTTGCGATCCGCGTGGGTCGAGAGGGCAATCTCCGCAGAGTCGAGACCGAGCCCTTCGACGCAACGCGGCTCGTTGGAGAAATTGAGCAAGATCGCGATCCGTTCGTCGCCGAAGACGCGTTCGTAAGCGAGGACGTCGTCGTCAGACCGCAAGGGGCGCCATGCGCCCCGTTCGAGCGCCTCATGTCCGCGTCGGTAATGCAACAGTTCTCTTATCAGCAGAAGGATCGAGCGCTCGTCGTCGCGCATGACGGAGACATTGCGGCTGCTGTGATCGGGCGACAACGGAAGCCAGGGCTCCCGGCCGGAAAAGCCCGCAAAGGGGCCTTCGTCCCATTGCATTGGCGTTCGTGACGGATCGCGTCCCACATCGGGACCAGACTCGCGAAGCGCCCATGTGTCCCTTGTTCTCTCGGGCGGAACAGGCACGTTCCCGAGGCCGATCTCGTCGCCGTAATAGAGCGTCGGCGTTCCGCGCAGCGTCAAGACCAACATTGCGGCGATCGGCGTCTGCGCCTCGCCTACGCGCACGGCGACGCGCGGCCGGTCGTGATTGCTCAGCACCCAGTTCGGCCATGCGCCTTCAGGCAAGGCCGCTTCATATTTTTCGATGACACGACGGATGTCATCGGCCGACCAGCGCGCGTCGAGGAGCTGGAAATTGAACGGAAGATGCAGCCCCCGAAGGCCCTCGCCGTAATAGCGCACAAGCCTGTCGAGAGAGAGATACAATTCGCCGATGAGAAGCCGATCGCCGCCGAATTCGTCGACAACCTGTCGCAGGCCGGCGATGATCTCCTGCACTTCCGGCCGGTCCGAGGAATAGGTCTGCATCAGCCGCTGAATGTCCGGACCGCGCCCGTCATAGTTTGGATTTGGCGGGTTGTCCCGGAAAGCTGCATCCTTAACGAGATGCGATGCGACGTCGATGCGAAATCCGTCGACGCCGCGCTTAAGCCAGAAGCGAAGCACGTTGTGCATCGCATTGCGAACTTCAAGATTACGCCAGTTCAGGTCCGGCTGCTCTTCGAGAAAAGCGTGATAATAATATTGTTGCGTTTCTTCGTCGAAGGTCCAGCCGCTGCCGCCGAAATGGCTGACCCAATTGTTCGGCGGCCCGCCGCCGGGAGCCGGATCGCGCCAGATATACCAGTCTCTCTTCGGGTCGTCCCGCGATCGCCGGCTCGACAGAAACCACGGATGCTGATTGGAGCTATGATTTGGAACGAAATCGAGGATCACTCTGAGCCCCCGCGCATGCGCCTCTGTCAGCAGGGCGTCGAAACAGTCGATCGCTCCAAAGAGCGGGTCGACGTCGCAGTAATCCGAGACGTCGTAGCCAAAGTCCTTCATTGGCGATTTGTAAAACGGCGAGAGCCAGATCGCGTCGACGCCGAGCCAGACCAGATAGTTGAGGCGATCACGAACGCCCTTGAGGTCGCCGACCCCATCGTCGTCCGAGTCCTGGAAAGAGCGCGGATAGATGTGGTAGATGACCGCCTTTTTCCACCAGACCATGAGCGTTTCCATCCTAGCGACATCTGACGGTCAAGTTGCGCTTGCTTTTGCTCCCGCCAAATGGACGAGCGCGCCGCCTACGGTAAAAAGCCACTGACCTCCGCAAGCTTTCGCGGCAGATATTCGTCGATTACATAGTTCAGGCCCCATTTGGCGAGCGCCTGCTGTTCAGCTCGCACGCCCATGTCGAGCAACTGCTTGATCGCCGCCACCCAGCGTGGATGGGCGACGATGAAGGGGTCGTTGCGCAATGCGTCCTTCGCCCGCTTGATGTCGACAGGCGTCAATGGATGCGTCGCATCCTCAAGGCCGAAGTCGATAATGTCCTGCGGGGTGACGCCCAGGAATTGCGCGCGCGGCACGCAGAGAAAGCGGTTGACATGCGCGGCGTTCCCGGACCCCGCCTTCAGCGTACGGTAGATGTTGGTGAAGCCGTAAGGGTCGCAGTCGACAAAGCAATAGACCGGCAGATCGTGCCTGTCGGATAGAAGGCGAATGAAGCGCCGCGTCGCGCGGGTTGGCACGCCGCCCATCTCCACGATGATGCACTGGGCGCGTTCCCAGAAACGGTGATTGTTGAGGCGCTGGAACATGCCGCCGGTTTCGATGGCGAGAATGAAGCGCGCGTCCGTCCGGAAGGCGAGATGTTCGGCCGAGCGGGGAATGCTGTAGGCGCCGACGCCGAGCCTGGCGCAGTCGATCTCGATCGTCTCCCCGGTAGTCGCGCTCTTATCGACAATGACGAGGCGCCCCGCGACCGAGCCGCCGTGCGACTCGGGATAAAACCGGAGGTTCTCACGCGACAGGCCATGCAGCGAGGCGATCGCTTCGATGTCGTCCATGATGGCGTCCGACTCGGCCTGTTCGTCGAATCGGCAGTCGCCCCAGTTCTTGCTGATGTAATAGGCCTCTCGCTTGGTGGCGAAATCATTGCTTGCCACCATCGCCCGCGAGGCCGCCATCAACCGCAGCGTCTGGGCGAAGGCACGCGCCGTATTGACGGTCAGAGCGCGGACCTGCTCCTTCTTGCCAAGTTCGAGATATCCGACCTCCTTGTTATAGCTGACGTTCTCGAGGCTGCGCGTCGGCGTGCGGATCGCCGGCAGGGCGCCGCTCTCGATCGCGGCGCGCACCTGGCTGGCGATCGACTCGATGAGATCGATTGTGCGTCTGTCCTGTTCGCTTCCGTCCTCTTTCATGAGCTTCGCCTCTTGGCGGCCCGGTTCGCATGCAGCGCGTCGTCGAGCCGCGCGACGACGCCGTCGCGGGTCCCGTCGTCCAACCCAAGGATCTCCTGAAGGGCGACGCCGATATGCGGCAGGTATGTCTCGATATAGGCGCGCTGCTCATATTCATGCTGCAGAGTGCGCTCCCGTTGCAGGAAATGCGACAGACGCCGCGCGCATTGCTGCAAGCCCAGTTTGATCTCCCGGACAAGCTCAGGGTAGGGTTCGATGGCCTCCTTGGCTTCGGAGGTGTAAGGAACCCAGACCGAGGCGACATGGACGACGATCGCCATCGGGGCGATGGGCAGGGCGCCTTTCGGCTGATGCAGGCCATAGGCGCGCCAATTGGTTTGCAGGACGGACTTGGTGATGGCGCAGCTTGACTGCTGATAGAGCAGGGGCACGCGGTTGGCGAAGCGCAGCAGCCGAACCGGCTCGTCCTTGTGCGCGATGAGGTGCGGCGCCGGGTCTGATTCCGCGGGCTGCTTCTTGCGCATGCGCCCGGAAGCGACGTCGACGTCGATCTCCGCTTCGCCCGGACGGGCGAAGGCGATCGCGACCTCCACCTGGAACGGATTGCCCCGGTAGCTCGCCGGCGGGCGCGTCGCCGCCGTATAGAACTCGGCGGGCAGTTCCTTGCGCAGTCCCTCGAGGAGCTGCGCCTCGCCGATCGGGACGAGGCAATCTGGACGCGGCTTTTGGACACGAGCCTTCTGCAGGGCGCGATGCAGGGCGTTCGCCTGAGCATGGGCGATATGCGCCGGATAGGAGCGCTCGCTCAACGGCTTGCCTGCGAGCTGGATGATCTCGCGCGCCGTCTTTTCGCCGACACAGGAAAACTCATCGACCAGGAACTGGTGTAGCGAGCGGTTTTTGGCGCCGTTCAGCATCTGAATGAGCCGCCCGAGTTCGACGCCACCCGGATGGGGTTTGATTTCCTTTGGCCGGGGCGGAAGCTCGTCGCAGGCGCGGGCGAAGAATAGCTCCTTGCCGCGGGGACCTTTGTAAATGATCGACACATGCGGATTGGCGATGGCCGTCAGCTTCAGATAGGCCTCGACAGAATGCGGCCCGCCCTGATTGACGCCCTCCAACTCCATCTCAACCCGCGTGCCGTGCGGGCGGCTCCAGGCGATGCGTTTTCTCTTATGAATGTCGGGGCGGTTGTTGGCCGTGTCGATCGAGACGTAGAGCTCGGAGGCCAGCGGCTCCCCTTCGATCCGGCTGATGATGTGCAGCGGCTTGCCGACGGTCAGCTGGCCATACATGCCCGCCGCTGAAATTCCCATGCCCTGCTGGCCGCGGGACTGGCTGAGCTTGTGGAATTTCGAGCCATAAAGCAGCTTGCCGAAAATGCGCGCGATCTGACTTTCGACGATGCCGGGGCCATTGTCCTCGACCGCGACCCATGACCGCTCGAAACGCCCCCGCACCTCGACCGTGATCTCCGGCAGCACACCGGCTTCCTCGCAGGCGTCAAGGGCGTTGTCGACCGCCTCTTTGACGGCTGTCACCAGGGACTTGGCTGGCGTGTCGAAGCCGAGCAGATGGCGGTTCTTGAGAAAGAACTCCGAAACGGAGATTTCTTTCTGCCTGCCGGCCATTTCCTGAGCGGTCGCCGCCGCCGCCTGTCGATCGGACATTTGTCTCACGGGTGGAGTAGCGTCGCATACGCCTGTCCAAAACCGAGCCTAGCGGGTTGCCGCTCAATGTAAAGGCGCTGCAAAAAATCTCGCAAAGCCATGACAGCGCGCTTATTGTCGATTCATGCGCTCGACCGGGCGAGGGCAGAATGCCGGTTCAAAACGCTGAAATCGCCGCGATGTTCGATCAGGCGGCGGAGCTTCTGGAGATCAAGGGCGACAACCCGTTCCGGATCAGAGCCTATCGCCGCGCCGCGCGCACGATCGAGAGCCTGCCGACAAGCGCCTCCGCGATGCTGGGTTCAGGTGAAGAGCTTTCAGAACTGCCCGGCGTCGGGGAGGATCTCGCAGGGAAAATCGCCGACATTGTCAAAAAGGGCAAATTCACGCTCCTCGAAAAGCTCAAACGCGAAATGCCCGGAGGGCTCGCGAAGCTGCTCGAGATTCCAGGGATGGGCCCCAAGCGCGTCAGGCTTCTCTTCGACGAGCTGGGCGTGAGTTCTCTCGACGACCTGCGCCGCGCGGCGAAAGCCGGCCGCTTGCAGGAACTGCGCGGCTTCGGGCCCAAGATGGAGCATAGCATTCTCGACGCGCTTGCAAAGCCGAAGACGGCGACAGGGAGATTCAAGCTTCCAGTCGCCGAAGCGGAGGCGAAGGCGCTTCTCGACTGGCTCGCGCGCGGCAAGCTCTGCAAGCGCCTTGTCGCGGCTGGCAGCTTTCGCCGCCGTCAGGAGACCGTCGGCGATCTCGACATATTGGCGACGGCAGAAGCGGGCCCCGCCGTTGGCGACCGGCTCGCTGCTTATGAGAATACAGCCCAGGTGCTGGCGCATGGACCGACACGTACGACGGTCAGATTGCGCTCGGGGCTGCAGGTCGATCTCCGCGTCGTTGCGGATGAAAGCTATGGCGCGGCGTTGATGTATTTCACCGGGTCAAAGGCTCACAACATCGCGCTGCGCAATCTCGCCAATGCGCGCGGATGGAAACTCAACGAGTATGGCCTGTTCGACGGCGACAGGCGCATCGCCGGCGTCAGCGAAGAAGAGATCTACAAAAAGCTCAGGCTCGCCTTCGTGCCACCCGAGTTGCGCGAGGATCGCGGCGAAGTCGAACTGGCCGAAAAGAAGGCTTTGCCGGAACTTGTTTCCCTGAGCGACATTCGCGGCGATCTCCATGTGCATTCCGACTGGACGGACGGGGTGGCGTCGATCGAGGAGATGGCGATCGCGGCGCAGGCACGCGGTTACGCCTATCTGGCGCTGACCGACCATAGTCGTCGCGTTACTGTCGCGCATGGGCTCACCCCGGAGCGATTGATGCGGCAGATCGGCGAGATCGACGACCTCAACGCGAAGCTGCAAGGCATTACCCTTCTCAAAGGCGTCGAAGTCGACATATTGGCGGATGGCGGCCTCGATCTGCCGGACAAGATTCTCGAGCGACTCGATATTGTGGTGGCGTCGGTGCATTACAAATTTGACCTCCCGCGCGACGCGCAGACCGAGCGCGTGCTTCGCGCCATGGAGAATCCGCACGTCTCGATCATCGGTCATCCAACAGGACGTCTGATTGGCGAACGTGACGCCTATGACATCAACATGGAGCAGATTCTGCGCGCGGCGCGGGCACGCGGCTGCGTGATGGAGATCAACGCCGCGCCCGACCGGCTCGATCTCAATGACGTGCACGCCCACATGGCGAAAATGATCGGCGTCAAAGTGGCGATTTCGACGGACGCGCATTCCGTCTTTGGCCTGGACTGCATGCGCTTCGGCGTTGATCAGGCGCGGCGTGGCTGGCTAGAGCGTGACGATGTGATAAATACGCGTCCCTTGTCGACGCTCATGGAAACGCTGCAACGGCGAAGCCGCCCGGGCCGCAGGGCCAAGCCGCGAAGTGGAGGCAGTGGCTCATGAAGGATTTGCCCCTGTCCAACCGTAGCAAGCCAAGCGCCAAGCGCCAAGCGCCGATCGGCGGGTGGCGTCAGAAGTCGATCACGAGCCTGGTCATGGCGGACACTGAGATGACGTCATCTTCGATTTCGCAGCGCTTTCCATCGGCGCGCGCTTGCTTCACGCCCGGATATCGGACGGTGATTCTTTCTGGCGCTGGCCCCGTAAGCGTCATGTCCACCATTGCGCAAGATGGCCCGCGCTGCGCTCTCAGATTGACAACGCCGAAGGTGGTTGGCAGATCGCGCAGCGTGATCCCTTCACCCTGCCACCAGGAGTCGGGGACGGCACGGAACAATTCGAGCGTCGCTCCATTTTCCCGCAACAGCATGCGGCGGATCGCGGTGGCGAACTCCGCGCCGACCCAGCTGTGCGGCATGTCGCCAATGTAATCCGGCGATCGCGGCGCCGCCCAGGCAACCTCGGCCGACTCTCGCCAGCCGCTCGGCCGTCGGCAGGCGAGCGCGGCCGACAATAGCCGAAACGCATCTTCAAAACGACCCAAGGACACGAAGGCGTTGAGGTTCCGTATCGCGTACGGCGGATAGGATCCCTCGAAGTCAGGCTTGCCGAACAGCTTGATGCGGGCTGCGGAAATATCATATGTCACCTGAACGAATTTAGTCGGCAGCACGTCTTCCACTCGGCAGGGCTCGAAGGCGATGGAGGTCGAGGTTGGATCGACGTCCTCACGATCGGCGGAGCCATGGATCACGCCCGTGCCCAGGTCTTCGGTGGTCATGCGTATCGAGCGCGCGAGATTTGCGGCGAACTCCGCCCCCTTCGCTTTCGCATGCGCCGCGACAGCCGTGTCGCCGATCTGCCTGGCGAGATACTCGCAATTTCGCCAGGCGCTCAAGGCGAAATAATTGTCCCAGTAGCTGTAGGAAGGTTTGCTGTAGCCCTCATGACTGATGGAGGGAGGCAGGAGGCCATGGAACCGCGACGCCGGCCCATGTAGCACATTCGTCCTTGCGCAAAGCTCCTCAATGAAATTTGTCGCCCGAACGACCGCATCGAAAATTACGTCGAGGAAGTCGCGGTCGCGGGTGGTGCGGTAAACGTCCGCGGCGATTCCGACAAACTCGCCCTGTGAATCAAACTCGATGTCGCTCCCATAGCCGCGATAGACGCCGCCATCGATTTCGAGAATCGGCGGCACCATGCCGTTTTCATAAATACGTTTGGCGTACCAGATCACGTAGGCTTTGGCCTCTTCTGCCAAGCCGGCCCAGAGCAGGGCAAGCGCTTGCGATGCGCCGTCGCGAATCCAGGTGCGGTCGTAATTTCGGGGACCGGGCTTAAAAGCATGGTCCGTTGCGTTGACGAGAATATACGAGGTTTGCGCTTCGACTGTGTCGCTGACTTCCCGGTCCCCGACCGTGATCTTTCGCGGCCCGATTTTCTCCCGCCAGAATCGTAGGGCTTTTTCGTAAACAACGCCGAAGTCCACGTCCGGTCGTGGCGTGACCTTGTCCCGCATCGGCGACGACATGACGACGGCGAGAGTGTCCCCCGGTGCGAGTCGAAAGCCGAACTCGCAGGCGGCGCTGAGCAGCCCGGAGTCCGACCGAAGGCTCCGAGCGGTCTCTTCGGGCGCAGTCCCGATCAGTCTCACGACGTCGCCGTCATCGAAGTCCGCGATCGAGACGACGTCGGGTTCGCGTGAAACCGCGAAAAATACTCTATCGTTGACCCAGACCTCCCGGCCATCGACGGCGATGGCGTTGATGGCCGCGTGGCCGCCATGTTGCCAGTATGGATTGATCTGGACAGGGCGCACCGCGAGGACGAGCGCGCCCTCCTGCAAAGAGCTGCCGCGATTGGTGACGCGGTATTCGACCAGCGCTTCCCCCGCATCGGCGAGAGCTGTTGCGACGAGCTCGACGCCATGGAGGGACCAGACCACGCGCGGGATCGGCAGCGACCCTTCGGCAAGGGATTGGCTGACGGCGTCGCTGGCGGGGGCGCCCTGCAAGAGCCCGCTTAGCCGGAGCAAGGGCGTGATTTGAGGCGCTCGGGCTTTCGGTTCGAGGTTTCCATATTCGTCGAAGAGCGCTTCCTCGGTATGATCTGTTTCCCCCACCACGGTCCAATACACCTGGCGCCCCAGAAGCGCCTGTGGGTAAAGATCGGTACGCCCCGCCCGAGCGCCGCGTTCCAATTGTCCGATGGGCATGCGGTCCTTGTTGAGGACGCGAAGTTTGAGTTCGACGACGACGGCGCCCTCGGGCGAGCTGGTCTCGTGAACAGTCAGGCGGAAGTGGCGGGCGATCGTGGAGCGCCACCAGAAGCTATCGCTGCCGCCGCTGCCGAGCGTGATGCGGCCCACAGTGCGAAAGTTGACGCCATCATCCGAGAGAGAGGCGGAGAAATCCGTTCCATAAGTCTTTCCCCACGCGATAAGCGCGCCCAGCGGGAAGCGGGGATAACCGAAGTCAACCGTAATGCTCTCCCCAGCGCGGAGCGTCACGGGCGCATGCCCAAGCGCTGCGACGCGTCCTTCCTCGGCAACCAATGGAGCATTGGCGGGATCGTAGAGATTGATCTCGATGATTTCGAGCGACCGCGCCGGTCCCCGATCGTCACATGTCCATCGCAGGAAGCGAACCGGGGTTGGCGGGAAAGCGAAGATTTCCTGCCCGCCTTCGCCATGGCGCGTGCGGCACAGATGCGCCCAGATTTTGCCGTCGAGCGAGGCTTCGAACCCATATATGATCGGGGCCTGCTGGCCCCAATAAACTTCGAGCCCGCCGAGGATGGCTCTTTCGCCCAGATCGATTTCCAGCCAGGTCCCGGTGGCTCCCACGGGCCACGACGTCGTATAATTATCGTCGGTAGCAAGCCGCGGATCGCCGCTGCTGGCCGTGATTCTCCACTGATGTTTGGGCGGGACGTTCACAGCGCTTATCTGGGGCGTTAGTTCGACCCGAACCTAACAACCATTTCCGATTTTGTCTCTGCCGAAGAGGCCGGGGCTCGATGAATGCTCGCCGCGCGGCGCTAGCTTTTACGCAGCGCTCAGTAAAAGTTCAAGCTTGTGCTCACGTGGTCTCGAGCGATCACCCTATAATTCGATAGGAGCTCGTTTCGAATGGGTCAGGGGATCTTACACCGCCGCCTGGCACGGTCGTGCTGTTTTCGGCTGGCGGCCAGAACTCGTTAGCCGCGAACTGAATGAGGCCCCAGGCGCGCCAGGCAGAGCGAGGAGCGCCGAGATACTCATGCGTATCGCAGCCATGCGCGCCATGCCGGTTCTATTCGACGCCCGGTTCGCCACCCTCGTCGCAACAGGAGCCGCGCTCCTGAACGCCGGGCGGGATCATGGCTTCGCAGATCTCGCGGGCTTCTGCCTCCGTCGCCGCAAAACCTGACCCGGCATTGAAGGGCGTGCCATCCGGCGCGATCAGGACCATCCAAAACCAGCGCCCCGCGTTGGCGCCGTAGAGGTAGCGGTAGATGCGGGCGAGCGCGCGGCCGGCGTCGTCGGATAACGTCCAGTCGTTCCTGGCGACGCCCGCTGTTCCATCAGGCCGCTTGAATGAGGTCCGGCGCCAGTTTCGCCTCGTCATGCCGGGATGATAGGCCGGCCCGGCCAAAACGGAAACACGCGCCCGAGGGCGCGGGCGCAAGCTACAAGGCACGCCAACGCCATAGGTCGAGCGGATCGAGGGGCTTCATTTCTCACGTCGCATGATTGTTGGTATGCTAGTCCCTTAGGCGCAAACGCCGCAAATGAAAGCAACGAGGTCATCCCATGTGGCGAGAAGCGACAACGAACATGCGCGGGCCCAGAAAGCCGAAGCGGCCCGACGCCTATTCCGAAGGCGAAGACGAGGCTCCGAAACTCATCGAAACAGAAATGGCGGATGTGGAGCGGGAGCTTCCCGAGACGGGGAACGAGCCAGTCGAACAGCTCGAAACCGACGAAACGGAGTCCCCGATCTTCGAGGAATAAACAGTCTTGCCAGCTGATGGTTCTGCACACGGGATACGGTCGGCGGAACTTCGCGTCATCGATGGCTCGCACGGCGAAGGCGGCGGCCAGATTTTGAGGACCGCGCTCAGTCTCTCGATCGTGACGGCGCGCGGCTTTCGCCTCGAAAACATCCGCGCCAACCGACGCAATCCCGGCCTGCGCCCGCAACATCTTGCGGCGGTGAGAGCGGCGGCGGCGATCAGTGGCGCGGCTGTTTCCGGAGACGCGCTTGGCTCGACCGAGCTCACCTTCGCTCCCGGCCACGCCGGAAGGAGCGGCGATTACGTTTTCGACGTCGCCGCAACAGCGGAACGCGGCAGCGCCGGCTCGGTGACTCTCATCCTTCAAACGCTCGTTCTTCCGCTGGCGCTTGCCGAGGGCGCCTCCACCCTGCTGGCGCGTGGAGGAACGCATGTCGACTTGTCGCCGCCCTTCGACCATTTTGCCAATTCCTATTTGCCGGCGTTGCGACAAATGGGCTTTTGCTTCGACGCCCAACTGAACCGTTGGGGCTGGCGCCCGGCGGGCGGCGGCGAAGTGGCGTGTCGGATCGCTCCGGCGCGGGTGGAGCGCGGCGCAAACCCGCCGATGCCGCTCACGCTGGTCCGGCGCGGTCCCTTGCGGCGCATCGCCGGTCGCGCCGCCGCGGCGAACCTTCCGGAACACATTCCGCAGCGCATGGCCGACCGGGCGCGGGAGTCGCTCTGCGCGCTTGGCGTCCCGGTCGACATCAAGGCGCGATGCGTTAGCGCCGCTTGCCCGGGAGCCGGCATATTTCTGACCGCCGAGTATGAGGCGTTGGCGGTAAGCTTTTCCGCGCTCGGTCGATTGGGGAAGCCATCCGAGGCCGTCGCGGATGCGGCGGTCGCCGCCTTCTTCGAGCACCATGTTTCGGGGGCGGCGGTCGAGCCCTTTCTGTCTGATCAATTGCTGGCGCCGCTCGCGCTCGCGACAGGCCCTTCGACCTTTACTGTGGCGGAACCAACGGCGCACCTTCTGACAAACGCCTGGACGATCGGCCAATTCGGCGTCGCCGACATCACGGTCGACTCCGGGCGGCCGCGCCACGTCCGGGTTGCCCCGCGCCCCTGCCGGGCGCCGAGGTGATTGGCGGCGCGTCTTCTCACGGCGGAGACTAGTCCGGCCGCAACAGGCGATGGCGGGCGAGATCCTCCCGGCTCCATAGGCCCAGGCCGGCGCGACGGTCGAGCGTGTCAATCGCGATGATGACCTCGGGATCGGAAAAAGAAATCGAGCCGGGCGTTCCTGCTTGCCTCAAGGCCTCCAAGAGGGCGTCATTCATAAAGCGCTCAACGTCTGGCGTCGGCAGGTCGGAAGCGGTTCCGCGATGGTGAAAGCGCACGTGAAAGGAGCGCCCCGCCAGTCGTGGCGCCCATTGGAGCAGCCTCTCCCTGGCTTTTTGCCGAAAATCATCGGCAGACACAAAATCGAAATTGCCGAGCGCCGGGGCGATCCGCGAGATCGCGTCAAGCAGGGCGGGCGCCTCCGCCGTACGCTTTTCCATGGACTCGAGCAGCGCCAAAGGATCGGCGACGGTCATAACAAGCACATTGTGGTAGGGGCTACCGGTGACGGCGCCAAATTCTCGCAAAGCGCGGAGCGCCCGTTTATAGCCATCCTGATAGATGGTAATGACGACGTTCCAGTCCTTCATCGACTGCTTCCTTAAAACGAGAACTCGGGGAAAGCCTGAAGGCTTCGAGGTAGATGCCGGAAAATGAACACGACCACGCGATTGCGAGCGGTGTCGGAAAACCGCCTCAAGGGATGCGCGTCTTTCTAGGGGTTAAGATAGCGCCCGACATCTCCGATCAACTGGCGAGGCTCGTAAAAGAGCTGCGGGAGGAACAGGTCAAATTCGTCTCGCCTGGAGATGTTCATCTCACGATGGTTCCTCCGTGGAATGAAATGTCGATAGATGAAGCAATCCAGAAGATGCGTTTGATTGTCTCTAAATTCGGCCCATTCCCACTCGAGTTGCGGCGCCTCAATTATGGCCCGGAGGCGAAACGGCCTCGCCTGTTATGGGCGGAGTGCGCGGCGCCGGATGAGGCCGTAGCCTTGCGGGGCGCGCTTCTCGATCTGTTCGGCCAAAACGACGACCGGCCATTTCGGCCGCATATCACGCTTGCCCGTCTTCGCGGAAATGGCGCGGCGATCGCGCGCCGACACCCGATCGACCGGCCGCTGTCCTTCGTGCAATATGTCGAATCCGTTGAGCTCTTCCGATCGCCGCCTGCCGGCGCGACGGGCTACCAAGTTCTCGCGTCGGCGCCGCTCGCAGAGCGCGCCCCTTCCGCTTCCAGCGTCGAGTCCACCCCGGACGCGGACCAGTGAAGAGGGATAACATCGCTCAATCAAGGCCATGACGCGGGGGGTGTCTTGCGCAAGGCGCCTCTCTGGCGAGATGGAACATCCAGGACCTGAATGAATGCGTTCCCCCTCGATCAAGCTGTTCCTTTGCGGGGATGTAATGACGGGACGTGGCGTCGACCAAATCCTGCCCTATCCCTGCAACCCCCGTCTTCACGAGGAATATATGGCCTCGGCCGAAGGATATGTGAGACTTGCGGAGGATGCGCATGGCGAAATTCCGAGATCCGCGCCGTTTCCTTATATCTGGGGCGCAGCGCTCCCGGAGTTCGAGCGCGCGAAACCTGACCTGCGCATCATCAACCTAGAGACAAGCATCACGCGAAGCGAAAGCTATTTCCCCAAGGGCATAAATTACCGAATGAGCCCGGAGAACGCCGGCTGCCTGACTTCTGCGGGCGTGGACTGTTGCGTGCTCGCCAATAACCATGTCCTGGATTGGGGACGGGAGGGTTTATTCGATACGCTCGAGACCCTCCAACGGTTAAGAATAAAATTCGCCGGGGCCGGGCGCGGCCTGGCAGATGCTTGGGCGCCAGCGACGTTCGAAATTCCCGGCAGAGGACGCGTCCTCATTTTTTCCTGCGCTTGCGTCTCGAGTGGAGCGCCAATGAGCTGGGCAGCGAAATCTGATGTCGCCGGTATTGCGCTGTTGACGAGTTTTTCGGAGCGCAATGTATCGCGGATTGTTCATTCAATATCGCGCAGGGTCGAACCCGGCGACGTCGTCGTTCTTTCCGTGCACTGTGGACCGAACTGGGGCTATGAGGTTTCCGATGAAGATCGAAACTTTGCTCATCGATTGATTGACGACACACCAATTTCTGTGTTGCATTGCCATTCCTCGCACCATCCGAAAGGGATTGAGGTCTACCGTGATCGCCTCATCCTTTATGGAAGTGGCGATTTTCTGAATGATTACGAGGGAATTTCCGGCTACGAGGAATATAGAGGGGATTTGGCGTTGATGTATTTCGTCGAAGTTGAGGCAGGGACGGGCTTCCTGCATGCGCTCGAGATGACGCCACTGCAAATCAGAGGGTTTCGTCTAAGCCGGCCAACTACGGCGGATGTCGGTTGGCTTCAACACAAACTTGACCACGAAAGCCGCAAACTGGGCGCGCGCGTCTCTTCGAGCTCCGGTGAGCGGCTCGCGCTTTCCTGGCGGGACCAAACCGTCTGACGCGCCTTAGGGGTTTTGCGGCGACCGTGCTGAGCCCGTCTTATTCTCCTCGACCCGAAGGCGCCTGCTGCAACCGGGCGCCAAAAGACGGCCGGCGCCGAAGCTGACTTTCAGTTTATTTCCGCGATGGATCGGTTTTCGCCGCGTTCCCTCGCCGAGTGGTGTTCGGAAGATATTCAACGCTTGGCGTTCCAATAATGGGTTGAGGATATAGAGCGATTAGGTCGAGAATTTCATTGGGGATGTTCGTCGTCACCGGCAGACCAAGCTTTTTTGCCTGCCGATACGTGATCGCAAAGTCATGTGTCCAGGCCCCACTCGTGAGACTTTCTGACACCATTTCAATCGCTGACGCGTCGAGTTTATCGGCTAATAGTTCCCCAACAATATCTCCGAGCTGAGAAATGGCCTTTTCAGCAAGATCGGCGAGTATAATCGTGTCATCATCAATTTCAGCAATTGGCTTTCGCTGAATCACCTTGAGGATCGACGCTGCCGGAAGGTCGTCGATCTGAGGGTCGATAGGTCCCAGAACTGCATGGGGGGACATAATGATTTCGTTAGCTGCGAGAGCGATAAGAGTTCCTCCGGACATTGCGTAATGGGGCACGAAAATTGTCACTTTTCCAGCGTGGTCTTTCAAAGCTCGCGCGATCTGGGTAGCGGCGAGATAAAGTCCGCCTGGCGTGTGAAGTATAAAATCGATGGGCGTCTCGGGGTCTGTCAAATGAATGCCGCGCATGATCTCTTCGAGATCATTCATGTTCAAGAATTTGACGACCGGGATTCCGAAAAGATTGATCGACTCCTCACGGTGGATCAATGAAATCACCCGCGTATGCCGCTGCTTCTCAATTGCAAAAATCGCTCTGCGCCGCAAAACCTCGACGTATCGTTGGCGTGCTACTGGGAAAATGATCACGCAGAAAGTGATTACCAATAGCATCGCTTCAATGCTCATTCTCGATCTCCGTTCAAGAAGCGCCCGCGTAAGCGGCGTTGCAGATTCGAGGAGGATAGGTGGATTCGGGAGCTAAACCGCAGTTGTGGTTAAGGTTACGCTTTGGCGGCCCAGGCGAACGAAACACCGTGCTTGTATCACTTACAAAAGACTTGCCAAACTGCCTCGGTCAAGAGTGGGTGCGCTCGGGCTTCCCAGTGTCTCGCGCGCCTGTTTACTGGGCGCGGCCGTCCATCGCGACGACGACGAACCACGACCAGCGACCGGCGTTAGCCCCATGGAGTAGAGGTATACGCGCCCGAGCGAACAGCTGCCGCCGTCGGGGTTGGTTCCAAGCGTAGCGGCGTGAAATCGATCGAGCCGTCGGGCCGTTTGAAGGGGGCCGCCGCCAATGCCGCGTCGTCATGGCGTGCGTTCAGCAGTTCGATTATGCTCGCGACGCCGTTCATCCGCCCTCTTCCCGCCACTCCTCCCCCTGCGATGCTAGCGGAGGCGTTACTATAACTGGTCTCGGCGCGGGCGCCAGTCTCGTATTCGGTCGTTGCGAAGTCGTGATCGTTGGAACAGGCCAACACGACAACGTGCGCCTTTCTCCTGAGGCTAGCGAATATTTGAGCAAAAAAGGTTGCGCCGTCCTGCTCCAGCCGACGCCTGAAGCCATTCATTCGTTCAACGAGATGCGCAAGAGAAAGGTCGGCCTCATGCATGTGACCTGCTGACGGCGAGCAGGCGAGGATCCATTCGCTGCGAGGTTTCCTTCATCCCTCACACGTGGCGGTGTTCGTGATGTAAAACGAACTTTTGAATGTCGAAACCCGCTACAAGGGATGGACAACCCTTTCGATCGCACGCATTCGATTGCCCAGCGGACAAATCATCCAGCGCGTGATGACGGCGATCAGCGCAATCTTCGTCGCGGCGTCGTTGATGAGGTTCCGCAAGGCAATCGTCAGCGTGTAGTGGTGCGTAAGAGCGAGGCCGTTTCGTGAGCTTTACAGTTCGGAATGTCTAAATGCATTGTGTTGCGCTGCTATCCGAACCGATAGCTCGTGGCTGTGACGCCCCCGAACAGACCCCGCTCATGATAGGTCTGCGTCGCCGTGTCATTTTCAGCTGCGCCCAGCGCGACGAAAAGGGGAGCCAAGTGATCCTCGCGCGGATGGCAGACGCGGGCATAAGGAGCCTGCTCCCAGGCCATCACGGAGGCAGAGCGTCGCTCCGGCGCACTGGACAGCGCATCGGATAGCCACTTATCGAAGGTCTCCGAAGGCGTTCGGGCTCCCGGTCCGAATAGCGCGAGGTTGTGATAGCTCAAGCCAGAGCCGATGATAAGCACGCCTTCTGTTCGTAGAGGGGCGAGGGCCCGTCCAAGCGCGAAGTGCCTGGCGGGATCGTAGCCTGATTGCAGCGAGAGCTGTAAGACTGGCGTCTCGGCATTCGGATACATGATGTAGAGCGGGACGAAGGCGCCGTGGTCAAACCCTCGCGTGTCATCGAGCCGCGTCGGCAGACCGGCCGCGCGGATCAGTTCTGCTGCCTTCACAGCGATGCCAGGCGCGCCCGGAGCCGGGTAGACGACGCGATACGTTTCCGGCGGAAAACCGGAGTAATCATAGATCATCGGCGGCCGGCTTGCCGACATGACGGCAAAATCGGGCCCTTCCCAGTGGCCTGAGATGACGAGCACGGCCTTCGGTTTAGCAGGCAACTCCTTCGGAATCCGGGCAAGCGAGGCTTCGAGGTCGGCGAACCGTCGTCGCCATTCTGGCATCCAGGGCCATGGCCCGCCGCCATGGGAGATGAAATAGGTTGGGAGTCGCAAGGGAGCCCTCCGACGGTTAGGAAAGGAGAGAAAAGATTCCGCCAGGGCGTGCCAGCAGTCGGCAAGCCATGAAGGGCGTCGCCGCCTCTCCGGGAGGCAGAAACGAACGCCCCTTCGTGCTCGTCCCCGCCGGTTTTAGATCTCGCGGCCGATCAGCGCGTCACCTGAGTAACGCTCTAGCGCCGCGGAAGGCGCTTCCCGACCCGCATCCTTGTTTGTGTCGCCGGCTTGGATTTCCTTATGCTAACGCCCGTCCGGCGTGTCCGTGCCCCACCACTTGGTCTTCACCTGCTCGTAATGGATTGCCGGATCATACAAACTTACGTTTAGATCAAGTTCCTGTGCAGAAAGTCGGCCAATCGAGCCGAGCACCGCATAGGAGGCCACGACGCGGTCGCGCTGGGAGATGACGAGGCTCACGCGCGCATTCAGCAGCGCCTGCTGCGCGTTCAGCACGTCCAGCGTGGTGCGCTGCCCGACCTTGGCTTCCTCCCGGACGCCCGCGAGCGCCGTCTCCGCCGCCTTCACGGCCGCCTGCCCGGAGATGATCGAGGCTTTCGCCGTCTCGAGCAGACCGTAGCTCGACACCACGCTGGCGCGCACGCTGTCGCGTTGCAGATCGGCGTTGAGGCGCGCCTGTCCTACCTGTTCCTTGGCCTGACGGATGGAGGCGTATTCCGCGCCGCCCTGGTAGAGCGGAATGTTGAGCTGGGCCGCCGCCAGCGCCGAAAACTGGCGGGTGCCGGGGATGCCTAGGAAGGAGTCGTACTGGTTGGAGACCTGCGCGTTGACCGAAAGATTTGGCATCAGCGCGCTTTCAGCCACCTTCACGGCAAGCTCGGCCGCATCGACCTGATGCAGCGCCGAGACAACGCCCGGATGCTCGACCAGTGCGATCTGAATGGAGTCGTTCAGCGATTTGGGGAGCAGCGGCTCGACGGAGGCGCCCGGCTGAAGATTTTTCGGCTCGTCGCCGATGATCTGCCGGTAATTGGCGATGCTGTTCTTGAGTTGCGCCTGCGCGGCGTAAAACTCGGAACGCGACTGCGCCAGCGACGCCTCGGCCTGGGCGACGTCTGTGCGCGTCACCTCGCCGACCTGGAAACGGTCGCGGGTCTGCTTGAGCTGCTGCTCCAGCACGGCGATGTTGTTCTTCCGCAGATTCATTACGGCCGTGTCGCGCAGCACGTTCATGTAGGCGGTGGCCCCGTTCTGCAGGATCGCCTGCTCGGTGAGGCGCATGGTGGCGCGGGCGGCGAAGACGTTCGACTCCGCCTGTTTCACGGAGTTCTCGGTACGGTTGCCGTCGAAAATATTCTGCTGGAGGTTCAAGGTCGTGCCGCGCGGCCACCCCGTGTATTCCTCGATGGTGTATTGGCGCTTCCCGGTATCCGGATTGCGCCCCCCGGGAATCGCAGATTGGCGTATTGAGGCCCGGCCGACGCCTGAATATTGGCCTTGGGGCGCATCCCCGCCAGCGCCTTCGGCGCATCCTCGTCGCGCACGCGGACGGCCGCGCGGCTCTGGTTGAGGTCCGGGTTGCCCGCATAGGCGCGGGCAAGTGACGAACGGAGCGTCTCCGCCGAGAGCGGTCCAGTCATTCCGATTAATAAGCCGCCGAGCGCCATGGCGAAAAAGAGCGTCTCCGTGCAGCGGGCAAAGCGGCAAACGGTCCGTATGGTCTCCGTCTCCGTCTTCATAACGATCTCTTGCCTTGCATTTTCACTCCAGCGCCAGATCGACTTGCGGGTCTGAACGCGTCGGCGATTTCGACGAACCAAGCGTCAGAACGAGCGGAAGTGTGGCGATCAAGAGAAATTTCAACAGCCGGAAGTCGCCTGAATAAGCAATGATCGCGGCTTGTTGCGAGACGAGAGCGTCGAGCATGGCGCGACCCTCGTCGGTCATGACGTCGAACTGAACTCTTGGACCAACGGCGTCCAGGGCCCCCGTGAAGGGCGTCACAAATTCGACGAGACGCGCATGGGCTTGGATCGTTCCCTGGGTCAATTGGGCGATCACGATCGAAATGCCGACAGAGCTGCCGATGTTTCTTACAAGGGTGAGCATTGCGGCGCCCTCGGTTCGCAATATGTTGGGCAAGGTCGCGAAGGCGACGGTGTTCAGCGGAACA
>RXIY01000076.1:4169-4411 GCA_003963405.1 Hyphomicrobiales bacterium | reverse complement strand
CCGGGAAACGATGGCGTTTGTAGCTCACAGGCGGCTGGGTCATGCCCGCCCTTGTCGGCCCAAAGCGCTACCCAGCTGTTAACGTGACAACACCGCGGAGAAGGCCCGCAAAGCGCCCTACGCGGAGGGGCTATCCAAACAGCCGGAGCAGGATCAGGTGCGTTGGCAAAAACACCAGCAGCGGCAGCGCCGTCATTTCGAGAGCCAGATACGAGGGCGTTTCCGTCCTTTCCCGGAGGGCG
>RXIY01000076.1:0-4119 GCA_003963405.1 Hyphomicrobiales bacterium | reverse complement strand
CCGAATGTCGCTTTCGTCGTGGAACCGATTAGGTCTCAGAATTACCAGACGCCGTTGAAGGCCGTTGCTTCATGGCCTTTTGCGCAATCTTCTCGTTCACTTTCTTGAGCTTCTCGGCGGCGCGCGCCTCGGCGACGACAGCGCGATCATAAGCCTTTTTGGCGACAGTGAGCTTCTTTTCGGCCACCTGGTGGGCGGCGCTCGCCGTTGCCAGGGGGTTTCGGGTCCGCTTCTTTGCCGGCGTTTTGCGCGTGGCTTTTTTTATAGCAGCCTTCGCAGTGACTTTCCGAGCGGCTTTCTTCGCCGGGCCTTTGCGAGCGGCTTTCTTCGTGGCGCCTTTGCGCGCAGTCTTCTTCGCAGTCGTTCTTCTTGCCATTGTGCACCCCAGTATTTGCGTGAACGAAATGTTCGCTACATCATTTTCGTCAAGCAGTCACGTGATTGCTAGCAGAATCCCCCTTACGTTTTGATGGGTTTTCCAACCGACGCCCGTATCGGCGAATCGCTGCGAGAACGCCGACAGCAGCGGCGCCCTATGGGCGGTTGCCGGCCTTTCCTTCCGAGACCCGGCTTCTCGGAATGGCGCTGGATGAGCGGCGCTCGTTCGTCGAGGCTTGCTCTCGTTTGTTAGTGCCTGCACGAAGCAGCGTGCGCATGCCAGAGGGGACCCATCCTCCCCTCGCCGAAAAGCGCAGAGACCGGCGTTTGCCTTGCTCATGAGACCGACGTCGCATCCATTCCGCGCAGCCGTTCGCATGGAGAGCCCAAATTGATACGACCCACGCGAGCGCTAATTGCGGGAAGCAACTGCTCCGGACGCGAACATGCTCTCTCTCCCAAGCTTGGTTTTCGCTGCTAGCGCCTTCATCGCCCCTTTGGCCGCTTATGCGCTGCTGGGCCTTGTGAGCGTTTCGCCTGTCGAGCTGGCATGCCCAACCGCGGATAGATCGAGTTGCGACGCCGATAGCAGGCCTCGCCTTGTAAGGACCGCGACAAACGCCAAACCAGAGCCTTTAGGCGGCGCAACCGCTGCTATGGCGAGCGACGACGTTCGCGTTGATATCAAGGAATGGCGCACGCCCACGGCTGGCGCGCACCCACACGATCCGCTTGTGACGAGCGATGGTGCGATCTGGTACACTGGCCAAATGGCCAATCTTCTCGGGCGGCTCGATCCAAAGACCGGGCAGTTCCGGGAATACCGTTTGAAAACGCCTGACTCGGGGCCGCATGGGCTGGTCGCTGACACGAGTGGCGCAATTTGGTTCACAGCAAGCTTCAAGGGCTACATCGGCAAGCTCGACCCCACGACTGGGGACGTTCGCGAATTCAAGCTTCCCGACCCGGAGGCTCGGGATCCGCACACTCCCGTTTTCGACCACAAGGGGATCTTGTGGTTCACCGTCATCGGCGGAAACATGCTCGGCCGTCTCGATCCGGCGACGGGCGACATCAGACTCATCCCGTCGCCGACAAGCCATTCTCTCCCCTATGGCTTGTTGGTGAACTCCAAAGGGGCTCCCTTCTTCGCCGAGTTCGGCTCAAACAAAATCGGCCGCGTCGATCCTGTGACGTTGAAGATCGAGGAATTTGCCCTGCCGAATCCGGAGACGCGCCCGCGTAGGATCGCGGCGACGAGCGACGACATCATTTGGTATACTGACTACGCCAGAGGATATCTCGGCCGATTGGGCCCGCAGACAGGCGAGGTCTCGGAGTGGCCGTCGCCCGGCGGGCGAGACTCCGGCCCCTACGCCATCGCCGTCGTCGACGACGTCATTTGGTACGTGGAGTCAGCAGCCTCGCCCAATATGCTGACGCGCTTCGATCCCAAAAGCCAGACATTCGAGCGGTGGCCGATACCCTCGGGCGGCGGCGTGGTCCGCAATATGACCCCGGCGCCGAACGGGGGCCTCGCGCTCGCGTGCAGCGGGGTCAACGCGATTGCGCTCGTCGACATCACCAGGAAAGCGCAGTGAGCATGACGATCGTGATGTCCCAAGGCAACGAACTGTTGAAGCCGACCTATGCTCGGCGCGGCTTCCTCCCGGACGCCGATCCCCTCGCCGCGTTTCCCTCGGGCTCACCCTACGCCGCGCTGGACGAGATCGGGCGCGACCTGCCGAGCCTGCTGCATGACAAAGGCTTTCGGGCTTATGCGCGCGCTCTGCATATTCCGACGTGGGACGACCCCCTTTCCGCCGACACGCTGCCGCAGCTTCGTCTCTACTACTTGCGGCTCGGCTTCCTCGCTTCCGCCTATATCAACCAGGTCGGCGAGGAGCCGGCGATGACTCTCCCCCACAACCTTGCCGGACCTCTCGTTGGGGTGGCGAGGCTGCTCGGGCGCCCGCCGATCCTAAGCTATGACGGCTATGCGCTGTACAATTGGAAACGCTTCCGCAAGGATGGGCCGATCGCGCTCGGCAACATCGACACCATCCAGAATTTCGTCCACATGTACGACGAGCGTTGGTTCATCCTCGTGCATGTCGAGATTGAGGCGATTGCAGCCGAGATCCTCAGTGCGATCGCCACGATCAAACGGCAGTTGGCGGATGACCCGGCAGCGGATTTCAGCGCCGAACTGTGGCGCATTGCAAACGCCGTCAATGAACAGGTCGATGTGCTCAAGCGCATTCCCGAGCACATGGACGCTACGCTGTACTACAGGACCTTCCGGCCTTACATCCGTTTCTTCGAAAACGTGACCTATGAGGGCGTTGACCATGCCCCCATTCAGTTTCGCGGCGAGACGGGGGCGCAAAGCAGCATCATGCCGACGCTGATCGCCTTCATGAAGATTCCCCACCGCCGCACCGCGCTCACCGATCACCTCGATGATATGCGCAACTACATGCCGACCGAGCATCGGGCGCTGATCGCGGAGGTCGCAGCGATGCCTGACATTCGCAGCGTCGCTGTCAAGGAAGCTTTCAACGCCATTCTCGACGCGATGGCGGCCTTTCGCCGTGTTCATTACCGCTGGGCGCAAGAATACATCAACCGCTGGACGGACGATCCGCGGGGAACCGGCGGCACTCCCTATATGGAATGGCTGCAGCAGATGCTGGTCGAAACCGAGGCCCACCGCCTTTGAGTTGCAAAGCCAGGCGAGACGAATCGGCCGCGCGCCAGCCACGGCGGCTTGACGCGCCAAGGCAAGGGCCGAGGACAAACCCGGCAGCGGGCCTGTCTACGAGCTTGGCCGCCGAGTCTTGAAAAAGTGCAGGGCGTTCATACCTTCGAACCGATTAGCGCTCTAAACCGGCGAGTGCTAATGGGCGGCTACTCATAACCTTGCCGTGCGATTGCACGCACAGAAAAGAAAGACTTTCCAATGGCGTTTCGTCCCCTGCACGACCGGATTGTGGTCAAGCGTCTTGAAGGCGAGGAGAAGACCAAGGGAGGCATCATCATCCAAACACGCGGTCCGCTTTAGACGCTCTCTTATCCATTCCAGGGGTTCACATGGCTGCCAAAGACGTCCGTTTCTCCACCGACGCCCGCGATCGTATCTTGCGTGGCGTCGAAATTCTCAATAACGCCGTGAAGGTGACGCTGGGTCCGAAGGGACGCAACGTGGTGATCGAGAAGAGCTTCGGCGCGCCCCGCATCACCAAGGACGGCGTCACCGTCGCCAAGGAGATCGAGCTCTCAGACAAGTTCGAGAATCTCGGCGCCCAGCTTGTGCGCGAAGTCGCCTCCAAGCAGCACGACGCTGCCGGCGACGGCACGACCACCGCGACCGTAATTGCGGCGGCGATCGCGCGCGAAGGCGCCAAGGCCGTGGCCGCCGGCCTCAACCCGATGGATCTGAAGCGCGGCGTCGACGTCGCCGTCGACGCCATCGTCGCCGATCTCGCGAAGAATTCGCGAAAGGTCACGTCCAACGACGAGATCGCCCAGGTCGGCACCATTTCGGCCAGTGGCGACACCTTCATCGGCGAAGAGATCGCCAAGGCGATGCAGAAGGTCGGCAATGAGGGTGTGATCACGGTCGAGGAGGCCAAGAGCCTTGAGACCGAGACCGACATCGTCGAGGGCATGCAGTTCGATCGCGGCTATCTGTCGCCCTACTTCATCACCAACGCCGAGAAGATGATCGCCGAGCTCGAC
>RXIY01000002.1 GCA_003963405.1 Hyphomicrobiales bacterium | reverse complement strand
ATCTTTCCGCCGCAGAACAATTTTATTCATTGGCCGCCTGAAATACCCCGAGGGGCAACCGGACCACGCTCTAATGAAATTAACGCAACAGAACCTGGCTCTTGCGTGACGCCCGAACGCCACATTCGCGCGAGCTACCGCAATTTCTTTTACCCCCATCAGCGCTGGCAATTCGTCGGCCTGCGCCTCGCTTCGGAGGTCGTCGACTGATGCCAAATGCGACAGAAGGCGCAGCTCTGCCCGCAGCGCAAGTCGATGACTTTTCCATCAGCGTGGTGGATGGCTTGTCGCGACGACGCAAGAGTCTTCCGTACCAGTTTTTCTATGACGCGGTCGGTAGCGTGTTATTTGAAGAAATTACGCGGCAACCGGAGTATTACCTCACAAGAACTGAGGTTGCCATCCTCGAAGCCAGTGTGGTGCCGATGCTCGAGCAATCGTTCGATGAAACCGTTCTGGTCGAATTCGGACCCGGCTCTAGCGTGAAGACCGAAATTGTCCTTCGACAGATGCACTGGCTATATGCGTATACGCCAGTTGACGTCTCGGAGAGCTTCCTTGCGGACTCTCGGCAACGGTTGCAAAACCGATTACCCGACGCCAACATCCGGCCGTTGCTGGCGGATTTTTCACATCGAATTGATCTTCCTCCGGAATTGGCAGAACGGAACAAACTCGGACTTTTCCTTGGATCGACGATCGGAAATTTCGCGCCGTCGGAGGCGACGCAATTGCTTCGGGCTATGCGCGCCACGCTCTCGCCGGAGGGGAGACTCATCGTCGGCGTCGATCTGAAAAAGGACGTTCGACAGCTTCTTGGGGCCTACAACGACGCAATGGGAGTCACCGCCGCATTCAACCTCAAGCCGCTCTCTCGCATCAACCGGGAGCTAGGCGGCGATTTCGATCTTCAGGCCTTTCGCCACGAGGCGATCTACAATCCTATCGAAGGCCGGATTGAGATGCATCTTGTCAGCCTGAAAGACCAGATTGTCGGCGTTGCGGACCGCGAGTTTCGCTTTCGTAAGGAGGAAACGATCCACACTGAGAACGCTTATAAATATACGATTGAGGAGTTTCATCGAATAGCCGGGTCAGCGGGTTGGAGCGCCGTGCGCGTGTGGATGGACGATCAGCGCTTGTTCAGCGTCCATGAATTAGTTGGCCCGAGGTAGATAATGGCGCAGGAGAGCAAGGTGATCAAAGTAGGTCCAAACCCATGGCCCGCCCTGCCTTACGCAGCGTGGCTTGAAACCTATCAGACGCTGCATTTGTGGGCCCAGATCGTCGGCAAGGTCCGACTGTCGCTTACACCTTGGCTGAACCATTCTTGGCATGTCGCGCTGTATGTCACAGCCCGCGGCCTCACCACCTCGCCTATCCCCTGCGGCGCGCGGGTCTTCCAGATCGACCTCGATTTTCTCGATCATATGCTACGCATTGTCGTCAGCGACGGGCGACAGGAACGTATCCCACTCCGCGCGCAATCCGTCGCTGACTTCTACGTGGAGCTTTTCGCCAAGCTGCAGGATTTAGGAGTTCTGGTCCATATTAATGAGCGTCCCAATGAGATCCCTGATGCGATCCCCTTCAGTCAGGATCGCGTCCATAGCTCCTACGATCCTCTCTATGTACAAAGCTTTTGGGGCTTGCTTCTCCAAGCCAATCGCGTGTTCAGTTACTTCCGCACCGGCTTCATTGGCAAGGCCAGCCCTGTGCATTTTTTCTGGGGGAGCTTCGACCTCGCGGTCACACGATTTTCCGGTCGCCGCGCGCCGCTCCATCCGGGGGGCGTTCCAAACCTCCCGGACGCAGTTGTGCGTGAGGCTTATTCGCATGAGGTGAGCAGCGCCGGGTTTTGGCCCGGGAGTGGCACAGTCGATTTTCCGGCATTCTACTCCTATGCATATCCCGCGCCGCCCGGATTCGATGGCGCGCGGGTCAAGCCGGACGGCGCATTCTTTAACAAGGAGCTTGGGGAATTCATCCTCCCGTATGATATTGTGCGACAAGTCAAAGACCCGGATGCAATGCTGCTCGACTTTCTCCAAAGCACGTATGAGGCTGCCGCCGACGCTGCCCGCTGGGACCGCGCTGCGCTCGAATGTCCGCTCGGACACGTTGGGGTCCTGAGTCCAGTAGGAGATCGCTGAGAGATGCCTTAAATCGCTATCCTCGGTTTTCGAAGTGCTCAGTCTGGTGGCGATGCCCCAGCCAGCAAGCCGGCGCTTGACTGTCTACCCCGGACATTATGATCCGCGACTAGGAGTATGAACGCGACGCTCGCCTTATCAGCGATCGTGTCACAACGACACGTTCTCGGTTTGACCTGCCCGCTTCACGAAAGCTCTTTCAATTGGATCGCAAACGCCACGGAATTGACCGCGAGCAGGGCTTCGTCTTCTGCAACAAAGACAAGCTGCACGCGTTTACAAAACGTCTCGCGAGAATTTAACCCGGCTAACGACGGCGCGTCGAGGAAAGATTATGCCAAGAACTCCCTCAGTGCGTAAGGGCATGCCTGATCCAACGCTCGATGAAGTGCAGTTCCGGCAACGCTTCGCAAGCCAATTTCAAGACCCGGCGTTCGATTCGCTAAGCGCGGAACTCGAGTGTATTGCCTCAGCTGCCTGGGATGCTTACACCAACGCGCGCAAAAGCCCTCGAGCCGTCAAGGCTGGGGAGGAGTTTGCCGACCCTGAGTACGAACTGGCCTCTGATTGGCTAAGAGCGCACAGCGCCATCGAACTCGCCCGCCTACGCCACGATGACCCTTCGGGTCCGACGCGGCTGTTGCTTATCAACGGCTCATCGCGCAGCGAGCATACTTGTCCCGGCGAAATGTCGAAGAGCTGGCGACTGGTTGAGATCGCCAAAGCGAGATTCGATGCAGCGGGAGCGCATACATGCGTGCTCGACCTCGCGCGCCTTGCATCCGAGTATGGCCGACATATTCATCCCTGCAAAGCATGTTTCTCTACCGCGGCCGCGCTCTGCCATTGGCCTTGTTCCTGCTATCCGAACTACGCGCTCGGCCAGACGCAAGATTGGATGAACGAAATCTATCCCATGTGGGTCGAAGCCCACGGCGTCATGATCATTGCGCCGGTGAATTGGTACCAGGCTCCTTCGGGCTTAAAGTTGATGATCGATCGCCTTGTCTGCGCCGACGGCGGCAATCCGGATCCAACACGAACCCAGGGCAAGAATGTTGCGCTTGCAAAGGAGCTCGAACTGGCGGATTGGCCCTATCCACGCCATCTAGCCGGCCGCGTATATTCCATCGTCGTGCATGGCGATGTCGAGGGCGCAGAAACGCTCCGGCGGATGCTCTCCGACTGGCTGAGCTCGATGCATCTCGAGACGGCAGGCGCCGTCGCTGAGCTCGATCGCTATATTGGCTATTGGAAGCCCTATGCGACGAGCCACGACGAACTCGACGCCGACACAGCCATCCAGGAAGAAGTGCGCCTTGCGGCCGATACTTTGATCACCGCCGCTGCGACCATTAGAACAAGACCGCCGCCTAGAATCCTAACAAGCGAGCCACGCCAGAAATAGCGATCGAGGAATTGAGCTTCGGCTGGGGAGATGTCAGGTTCGATCGCAAGAGTTGGCTGCTCAACGAAGTCGCGCCAGCTTCAAAGCGGAAGTGTTGCGCGTTACTTGCTCTATCAACACAGGCGCAACCGCTTTCGTCCCGCTGCATTTACGTGTCTCGCTTCTGGCGGACTGGTCGCCCGCGAAAGACCCGGTCGGCACGCTACGCTACCTCCTGGAAGGCGACGTGGCCGCTGTGGCTCAGCGGGTCCCGGCTTATAGGCGTGGTTTTGCCATATAAGCGCCGCTGGCAATGATCTCTCGGCTTTTCGGGTTCTTCGCATGGTGGACAACTGACGCCGACGGAGCTCTGGGAGCCGTCGCCATTATCGCGAACTGGGCTTACACGGTGATGGTGATTATGGTTCTGTTGCGTTAGCGGAGACGGCGCGGTTTCGGTAAGCTATGCGCCTAACCAACACCGCTTAGATCGGCCCCCATGATCGACTTCAAAGGACACCGCTTTGAAAAGGACATCATCCTGCTTTGTGTCCGCTGGTACCTCGCCTATCCCCTCAGCTACCGGAACCTGAAGGAAATGATGCTCGAGCGCGGCGTTGAGGTTGACCATTCCAACATTTACCGCTGGGTCCAAAAGTTCACGCCCCAGTTAGAGGCCGCCTTCCGGAAAGGCGAGAAGCGCGCGGTCGGCAACAGCTGGCGGATGGACGAGACCTATATCAAGGTCAACGGCCAGTGGAAATACCTCTACCGCGCCGTCGACAAGCACGGGCACACCATCGACTTCCTACTGACAGCTCATCGCGACAAGAAAGCCGCTCTGCGTTTTTTCAAGAAAGCGGTCGGGCAACACGGTCTGCCGGAAAAGATCACGATCGACAAGAGCGGCGCCAATGCCGCAGCCAGCGAGGCGCTCAAGGAGGAAACCGGTCAAGAGATCGAGATGCGGCAGATCAAATACCTGAATAACATCGTCGAACAGGACCACCGAGCCATCAAGCGAGTGGTGGGGCCGATGCTCGGTTTCAAATCTTTTCGCTCGGCTCGAACCACCTTGCAAGGCATCGAACTCATGCACATGATCAACAAAGGCCAGATGGTGTCCGCCGCGAGCGAAAATCTTTCCGCCGCAGAACAATTTTATTCATTGGCCGCCTGAAATACCCCGAGGGGCAACCGG
>RXIY01000083.1:24286-39850 GCA_003963405.1 Hyphomicrobiales bacterium | reverse complement strand
TCGAATGCTCCTGATTCGCGGCGAGAATCCTCGCCGCCGTCAGGCAGAAAATCCACTCATGCTACTGTCCGAATTCCCGGAGTCAGCTCTGTGGATCTTTTCGGAGGAATTCAGCGAAACGCCGCCGCGACGCAGGATGAAGCACAGGCAGCCGAAGCTGACCAGGCGGGGAGCCGTGTAATCGTTGCGGCTGATGCAGCGGACGCCTATTTTCAAATATGTGGCTTGCGTGAGCGGCTTGCTATTGCCAAGACCCAAATTCAAACTGATGAGCGCCTACTTAAGTTTGTACGAGATCGTTTTCAAGCCGGTGCTGCGCAAGCGCGGGAAGTCGCGCAGGCGGAAGCACTTTTGCAACAAGCCCGCGCAATTGTTCCATCACTCCACATAGCACTCGAGCGACAGTTGAACCGGTTAGATGTTCTTATGGGTGTCCAACCTGGCACATATAGCCGTGAAATCGCGGTTTCACGCGACGTTCCATCGGTCCCGGCAATCCCACGAAAGGTTCAACCAACCGAGATCCTCCGTCGTCGACCTGACGTGATTGCCGCAGAGAGGCGGCTCGCTGCTACTAGCGAACGAATTGGAGCAGCGATCTCCGACTATTATCCGAAAGTGTTCCTCCCTGGAATATTGGGGCTTGATAGCGTGAGTGGCGCGCGGCTTTTCACTCCCGGAGCTCTTGGAGCGTTGGGAGCTGGCGCTCTGCGATGGAGACTATTTGATTTCGGCAAAGTCGATGCGGAAGTCGCAAAGGCGCGCGGAACCAACGCTGTCGCATTGGCGAACTACCGACAAACCATGCTTCGCGTGATTGACGACGTTGAAAATTCTCTATCCGTCTTTATCCAGACACAACGCGACATGACTGAGCTGAAAGCAGAAGTAAAAGCGCTTACCAAGGCGCGTGATTTATCGGAGCAGGCCTATCGCACGGATTCGATTACGCTGACAGACGTGCTAGAAGCAGACCGACAACTCCTGTCCGCCCGAGATCATCTCACCGCTAGTCGGGCCGACGTCGCAAGAGCGGCGGTAGGCACCTTCCGATCGTTTGGTGGCGGCTGGATTCCATGAGCGCCCATCCGAGACAGAAGAGTCCCGTCTGAATTAATCAGCCGGCGCTCTCTATCTCCTTTCCGGCTGCTGGTCTCACCAAGATCGCCGCCGCGACATGTTGCCAACTCGCTACAATTGTGCAGAAGCTGATTAGGTGTATGGTCCCGGAATGAGGTGACGCGGGTTCATTTTGAAGATTGTGGGATCTTTGTCCATTCGTCGCATATTGCCTCGAACGCATTTTCCATCGAAGCGCCTTGAGATGCTTCGAGAAATTGTAGGGGGTGGTGAAGGCGAAGACATGCGCCTTCAGGCTTGCGAGATCTGGATAGCGAAAGACCTTTATCGTCGTCTCTTTTACTCGTGAGATTCATACGCTCGGCTTGTCCGTTCCTCCAAGGATGATAAGGCTTGGTCAGCTTGTGGACGATTCCATTTGCGGAGCAGACGGGATCGAACATATTTTACCCCCATTGGCGGGAGACGCCGTTTTGGTTCTTTGATAGGTCGGCGAAGGCCATCCCATTGTCAGTTAGAACTGAATGCATTTGATAGGGGAAAGCCGCGATGAAATTTTCGAGGAAGGCCACTCTATTAGACATCTTCGTGCGATCATAAAATTCGACATAGGTAAATTCCGAGACACGATCGATCGCCAGGAACATATGTAGTTTTCCGCTGACCAATCGACGTTCGCAGTGATCAATACGAACTTAGCCGTTCGATGTCTATGCGAAAAGCCTCGTTTGGAAGCGCTCTCCTCGCTTTCTGGCCTGCGGGAATGCCATGACGCGCCAGGCAACGATGAAGGCTGGATCGAGTCAGTTCCGAATGGTGTCCCTCAGGGAGCCCATCACGTCGTCGAGCGGCCGCAATCGACCGGGAGACCCTCGACGCAGTGCGCGCAAAAAGCCGCGCAGCAGAAACGAAGGTTGCGGACCGATGGCAAGTCGCCCGTGAACACGACGCGCGTACTGCGAATCATGCAAAACAACGGGCTGACGTTTGAACGCCATACAGCGCACCAGTCGGCTCTGCAGCTATTATAGGAGCATAGCCGCCAACGCCGTCGCTCCAATGAGCATTAAGAGTCTCGATTCGGATGCGTATAACTGAATTTCCTTCTATACCACAGCGAAAAACCGCCAAGAGCGCTGATGGATAGGAACGACGTCGCGATTAATTCACGGATCCACGTCTCGCCAACCGTGAACTCGAATGTCGAATTGTACTCTTTTGATCCATTTTCACCCTTCGCTCTAATAAGAACGGCATACTTCCCTCGTTCCAAGAAATTGTGTTCGTAAGTAATCGTACCGCTGTTGAACTTTGTGGGAGGAAGAGATGCTTCAACAGATTTTTCGTTCCACATCATCTCGCTGTCTATGCTTCCAGTGGCCTTGATTAGACGAAGCTCAATGGTCATATCACGCAGTTCATCTTGCATAGAGTCGATTACGATTATAGTAGGGCCGGTTTCCGGAATTTCTTGGCAAAATTGATTTCGGGACTTTAGGGGCTGGTAGAATGTAAAGGTAAGGACATCAGGCCCTATCTTTGAAACGCATTGCTCGACCTGCTGGATGGGGCCTCCCGTCACCTGCTGAGCTTCCACCGGCGTTTGAACCCAGATTGTGGCGACGAAGGCAAATAGCAATCTCATCATCGCTCTTTCACCGGCTGGGTCCAACAGATTGATCGGTGCTAAGATTTGCTTCCCCCCTGACGCGATACGCAGCCAAGGGCTCCATTGCTCTTTGAGGCTTGGCTTGAGACACCGCGTTTTCGGGTAGATTGAAATTCGGGTCCTCATTGTCCGGAGGTGCGACGTCCATGCTTTCGCGCACTGGGCGCTTGCCCTGTAGAAGGCCCTTCATCTCCTCACCCGACAGCGTCTCAAACTCCAGCAGCGCATTGGCGATGGTGTCGAGCTGGGCGCGCTTCTCCGTCAGGATCTGGCGCGCCTTGTCATAGGCCTCCTGAACCAGACGGCGCACCTCGGCGTCGATCGTCTGCTGCGTCGCTTCCGACAGCGACTGCTGGCGGCCGAGCGAATAGCCGAGGAACTGCTCCTGCTGCGGCTCCGCATAGGCGACCGTCCCCAGCTTGTCCGAGAAGCCAAGCTGCGTGATCATCGCCCGCGCCACCCGCGTGCACTGCTGAATGTCCGACGCCGCGCCGGACGTCACCTTGTCATGGCCGAAGATCAGCTCTTCCGCCACGCGGCCGCCCATCGCGATCGCCAGCATCGCCGTGAGCTGCTCGAAGGCCTGCGACACCTGATCCCGCTCGGGAAGGCCCTGCACCATGCCCAGCGCGCGGCCGCGCGGGATGATCGTCGCCTTGTGGATCGGCATCGCTCCCGGAACCGTGAGCTGTACCAGCGCATGGCCGCCTTCGTGATAGGCGGTGAGCTTCTTTTCCTCCTCGGTCATGGAGAGCGTGCGGCGTTCCGCGCCCATCATGATCTTGTCGCGCGCGTCCTCGAACTCCTGGTTCGTGACGATGCGCTTCGAACGACGCGCCGCGAGCAGCGCCGCCTCGTTGACGAGGTTCATCAGATCGGCGCCCGAGAAGCCCGGCGTGCCGCGCGCGACCACCTTCAGGTCCACGTCCGGCGCCAGCGGCACCTTGCGGGCGTGCACCTTGAGGATCTTCTCGCGGCCGATGAAGTCGGGGTTCGGCACCTGAATCTGACGGTCGAAGCGGCCCGGACGCATCAGCGCCGGATCGAGCACGTCGGGGCGGTTCGTGGCGGCGATGAGGATGATGCCCTCGTTCGCCTCGAAGCCGTCCATCTCGACCAGCAACTGGTTCAGGGTCTGCTCGCGCTCGTCATTGCCGCCGCCGAGACCGGCGCCGCGATGGCGGCCGACCGCGTCGATTTCGTCGACGAAGATGATGCAGGGCGCGTTCTTCTTGGCCTGGTCGAACATGTCGCGGACGCGGCTCGCACCGATGCCGACGAACATTTCGACGAAATCCGAGCCAGAGATTAGGAAGAAGGGCACGCCCGCTTCGCCGGCGATGGTGCGCGCTAGCAGCGTCTTGCCGGTGCCCGGCGGACCGACGAGCAAAACGCCGCGCGGAATTCGGCCGCCGAGGCGCTGGAACTTGGCGGGATCGCGCAGAAACTCGACGATCTCTTGCAAGTCTTCCTTGGCCTCGTCGACGCCCGCGACGTCGTCAAACGTCACTTTGCCGGACATCTCTGTAAGGAGCTTCGCTTTCGATTTCCCCAGTCCTGTTGACCGGATGCCGCCGAGCCCGCCGCTTTGCGAGAGGCGCCAGAGATAAGCCCAAATCGCGATCAAAATTATCGGTAGCCCGATTGTCAGCGCCGTCCACCAAAGGCGTGCCCCTGCGCTTTCAGGCTTTACTGTGATTTCAACGTGAGAACTTAAAAGCCTATCGGACACGTTCGTGTGCGGAGGCGAGAAAGTTTGGAAGGTACGGTTGTCGCTGAAGTGACCGATTATATCCTGACCGGAAATGGTGACATCGTGGATGCGACCTTCATGCAATTGCGACAAGAAATTGCTAAAGGTCATCTCTAGACCAACGTTCTTTCGCTGGCTCTGAAGATAGAACGTTGATACGAGCAGACCAACGACCACGAAAAAGAAGATCCATGGCGATAGACGCTTCCATACGGAATTCATAATGCACCCCCTTACCGCTCTTGGCTCTTGCTTGTGCGTTGGTTCGCTAGTTCTGCGGTCGCTCAAAATCGGATGTTGCGCTAAGGTCCTTAAGTCCCCTCTCGGCCTGAGAACTGCCGAGAGGGGTAAGCATCCCTGGGAACAATAGACACATTCCCCATGCTGCCTTTCGTTAGGAGGTCCGAAGGACAGCGCGGGGAACGGGCGTTACTTGCCAGTAAGAAGGGCGACGCCTTCCTTGCCCATGAGGCGATGGACGTTCAGCAACAGCTGCAACACGACGCCAAACACGCCGAGCGCCATCCACCCGAAGAACACGAAGCCCCAGTGAAGCGGAGCAACGAACAGCTCTTCCATGAACCAGAAGGTGTGGCCCCATTCATTGAGACCAACGTTCGGGATGATCATGAACGGGCCGATCGAGACGATCAGATAGGCGAGCGAGTATCCCTTCGAGAAGTAGGGGATCCGCGTCTTCGCATGGAAGAAGCAGCCGATCGCCAAGATCGAGTAGATCGGATAGCTCATGTAAAATTCGATGATATGCGACGGAGTAAAGTCAGTGTCGCGAATCACCGTCATATGCCAAGTGCCATCCTGTTCGGTAAAGAAAGAGGCACCCCAGTAAATAGCCGCGGCGTAGGCCACGAGCCATTTCACGTTATCAACGATGGCGCGCATTTCTTGACGCGGCGTCACCGTCGACATGTCACGAACGCGAGTCTTCCAGAGATAGCCCGCGAGAGCCAAGCCAGAAACGAGCTCCAGCGGAATTTCTGTCCACAGAATGCTCATCCAGTAGGTCTGGAACTCGGGCGCAAAGGAGTCGAGGCCTGCGCGCCAGCCATAGATCTGTTCGTAGATGCGCACGATCAGATAGAAGCTGTTGAGAAGAGCAAGCCCGATCCATAGGCCTCTCAGGTCAACGATTGGCTTGGCTTCATCAGCCACGCCCACCGCAGTCTGCGTAGATATGCTCATTATTCATCCTCCAATTTCCCGGGGGGGAACGTTTCCTCCGGTGACGCAAATGTCCTCGACCTTGCGATTGATTGCAGCTAGTCTGGTTTGACAAAAATGATACCGGGTCTGCCAGCGTGTTTGCCAGATTCGAGACAAAGTTTGCCAAGCATTGGGGCTCGTGATGAATGTCGTAGTTCTCGGCTACCGCAACTGCATTGGATCAGCGTTTCTTGGCGCTACCGACTTGCTCACAATGAGCCTACGCATGTTTACAAAACCGACCAAGCCTCTGCCATTAGAAGTAGTAACTGCCAGCTTTAGCGGTGCGTCTGTTGAGGACGGAAGCCGAAGGCGCTTAGAGGTCGACAGAGGACTTGAGTCGATCAAGTCCTGCGGCGCCATCATCATTCCGGGTTACATATGTGATGGGACAAACCGCCTTGATCTCTCACCTGAGATCGGGGCGATCGCGACATGGTTGAGACACCAACACGCACTTGGAGCGACCGTGTGCGCCTCTTGCAATGGAGTTTTCATTCTCGGAGAAGCTGGTCTCCTTGACCGAAGGCGGTGTACAACCACGTGGTGGCGTCACGACTATTTAAAAAGTATATATCCCCGAACGCAGGTTGTATGGGACGCATCTCTTGTCGAAGATAATCGTATTGTTACCGCGGGCGGCCCGCTGTCGTGGATTGATCTTTCACTCCATCTCGTACGCTCTTTTTGCGGCGATGATGCCGCGAAAAGAGCGGCGGATTTCACGGTTGTCGATACCACGCGTTCAACTCAAACGGCCTATGTTCCTCCTGGTCATTTAGCAGCATCAAATCAGTTCTTGCTGGAAGCAGAACGTGTGGTTCGCCGAGCTGGTGACGCGGCGCTTACAGCTAGACAGCTCGCTATCGCACTTAATGCATCGGAAAGAACGCTTCATAGACGTCTCAAGGAAATCTCTGGAGAGACGCCGAAACGCTTTATCGACCGCGTCCGTTTGGAAAAGGCTCGGACCCTGCTTGAGACGACGGGGCACTCAATCAAAGAATTGGCTCAGACCTCAGGATATGCAGATCAAACAAGCTTTCGTCGCGCCTTTTTGCGATATTCCGGAATGACGCCAGGAGCCTATCGGACGTGGATTAGGGCCCGCAATGGAGGTGCGCAGAAATCGCACCAAATGGCGGGATGCAAAAGTGATTAGAAAGTTCTGTGTCACTCCTCGTTAAACGCACGAATCGGAGCAATGCCTTGCATGTTGGAATAGACGTCTTTGACGCCTTCGGGACTATCTTCGATGTGCATTCCGCGACCATAAGGTATCCAGACGTCTTCGACGATAGAGCGGATCAGCTTTCTTCTCTTTGGCGCGCGAAACAGCTCGAATATACCTGGGTCTTAAACAGCCTCGGACGTTACGAGCCGTTCGACTTGTTGACCGCCAGGGCACTGGATTTTGCTCTGGAAACTCTCGGCCTCGGCGCGGCTCATTCTGTTCGCGACGACCTTCTCCAGGCTTACACACGGCTCGCAATATTCCCTGACGTCCTCCCGGCACTCGAGCGTTTGAAGGCAGCTGATCACAAGGTGGTGATATTCAGCAATGCTCCGCTCCGTATGCTGGAGGCCTCGTTGGCGTCCTCAAACATTGGTCACATGATCGATGAGGTGATTTCGGTTGAGCAGGCTTTAGTTTTTAAGCCTCACCGAAGAGCTTATGCCCTATTGAACCGATGGCGAGGAGATTCGAAAGAGCTGGTATTTTATTCGTCAAACCGATGGGATATTGCGGGGGCTTCATCAGTAGGGCTACGAACCATTTGGATAAATCGAAGAGGCAGTCCGGATGAGTATGTTGATCTAGCACCAACTTCCATCGCTGAGACGATGATTCAGGCGATTTCAATTAGGTAAAGAGCTGCCCCCATATCCATAAAATGAAAATTGCCCGCAGGTTGAATTAATGTCTTGCGTGATGGATTCGGCCGCCTGGCACAAACTCAATCATTTCATTCTTTGCGCCGGCAAAGAATGCGTTGAGCCGTAGAGCGCGTGCGTGCCCAACCCGCTGTGGCGTCGGCTGCCCCGTCCATACCTATCGCGGGTATACCGACTGTCGCTTTGTCATCATGACCACGGGAATCGCACCTTTACCGTGTACGTGCTCGATTGGCTCAAAGGATGCGTTTCGCCGCGAATCTATCGATGCATCCTGCGCTATCATGCCCAACGGCAAGCTCGCTGAGGGGATCACACGTCGCTTGTCGTCTGTGCGATGGCAGCAGCGCCGGCAGCCACGCATTGCGCGCGGCACTTCGATCATGTCATCGCGAGATCGAGGCTGACGTTGGCGTGGAGAACTACCAACGTGCACTACCACTTTCCAACAGAGCAAGATCTCGGGGTGGCCGTTATCAAGCGCTACACGGAAGAGACCGCATAGCTGATCGAGCGCGAGCTTCAAAGAGAGAAAAATCTGTTTGATAATCTCTCCTTCGCTTCCATGACCCCACTCTCTTGTATCTCTCGATTGCCAACCGGCGTGAAGCCCGGTGAGGATGAGGACGCAAGCCAGCCCGGACATCTCTGGGGTCGTTGAACCCGTTCTTGAGCACGGCGCGGCTTGCGTCCGATTGTCCGAACGCCCGAACAGTCGCAAGGGCCGATCGAGCCCGCATTTGCAAGGATGGGTCATGGACGAGCCTCGCCCCGCGTGCTGCGTTGGTGTTGATGTGTCCAAGGATCGTCTCGACGTGCATTTGCTCCCGTCGCGCGAGGCCTTTTCCGTCGCGCGCGACGGAAAAGGCCTCGAAAATCTCGTCGGGCGCCTCAAGTCGCTCAACGTCTCGCTGATCGTGCTCGAAGCCACCGGCGGCTTCGAAACCACGGTCGCCGCGGCGCTCGCCAGCGCCGGACTACCGCTCTCGGTGGTCAATCCGCGCCAAATCAGGGACTTTGCCCGCGCGCTGGGCAAGCTGGCCAAGACCGACGCGATTGACGCCGAGGTAATTGCCCTGTTCGCCGAGAAAATCCGCCCCGAGGCGCGGCCGATCGCTTCGGAAGAAGCGCAAAGGCTCGGCGACCTCGTCGCCAGGCGACGCCAGATTGTCGAAATGATCGGCATGGAGCAGAATCGCCGCAGCCGTGCGACCGACAAACATCTCGCCAAGCGTATCGCCCGCCATCTCGCCTTCCTCGAGAAGGAGCTGGCCGAGATCGACGGCGACATCGACGCCGATGTGCGCGCCTCGCCAGTCTGGCTCGAGACCGAACAGCTGATCACCTCGGTGCCGGGCGTGGGGCCGGTCACGGCGAGAACCATCATCGCTGAGTTGCCGGAACTCGGGCAACTGGATCGACGTAAACTCGCCGCTCTCGTCGGCGTCGCGCCGTTCAATCGCGACTCTGGGCCTTGGCGCGGCCACCGCATGATCAGCGGCGGGAGAACCAGCGTGCGTAATGTGCATTATATGGCCGCGCTCGCCGCCATCAGATTCAATCCCGTCATTCGGGCCAATTACCAGCGCCTTGTCGCCCGCGGCAGGCCGAAGAAGGTCGCCGTCATCGCCTGCCTCCGTCAGCTCCTCACAATCCTCAACGCCATCGTACGGGACGCAACTCCGTGGGCCGCTCAAAGCGCTTGACCGAAAACACAGTCGCTCAAGAGTTGGGACCTCGGTGGAGATTCCGACGAAGGCGTAACGGGATAATGCCGCCCGAGGATTCGGGGATAATGGCGCCCCCTGTAACGGAATGATCCCGCCCTGGCGCGGCGTTCGTTGACCTACGAGGTTGTCTCACCTGTTCTGGTTTTGGGTCAAGCCGATTTTGGCCTGTTTGCCGCGCGCCCGGCGCAGGCTTTCACCTGTGAGCTCGATTCGATGGGCATTGTGAACGAGGCGGTCCAGGACGGCGTCGGCGTAAGTTGGGTCTCCAATGACGCCGTGCCAGGCTGTCACGGGAAGCTGGGAGGTGACGATCGTCGATCGGCGCCCATAGCGTTCTTCGAGGATTTCCAGGAGATCGTGGCGGGCGCCGGCGTCGAGCGGTTCGAGGCCGAAGTCGTCGAGCAGTAGCCCTGCTCAGGATGGGGCCTCGCCTCCAAAATCTGCTCGCAGAGCGCGGCTGTCGCCGGGCCGATCTTTCGGGCGTCCTCGCGAATGCGCTCGATCGTCCAGCCCGCATAGCGTCGATGGCTGGAGGGCATGTGCTCGGGAATGGTCGTGTGCTTGCGGTTGCCGCTCATCCGCAAATGGACGGCGATGCGCTCGCCTTTGTGGAAAATCTCGACGCCGCGGACGGTCAGCCGCGCTTCCACCTCCGTCCGGGCGAAGCGATAGGGCACGGAGTAATAGTGCGCGTCGATGTCGACGTGATAATCGACGCCGACACGGCGCAGACGCCATTCGCAATATTCGTATGGCTCGATTGGCAAAGGCTTCAGCGCCGGGCGGTCGACCTCTTCGAACAATTGGCGGCGGGTGGCGCCGAGCCGGCGGAGGGGCCGCTCCTCGTTGATATTTTTCAGCATCTCGCCGATCGCCGCGTTGACCTCCGCCAGGCTGTAAAAGGTCCGGCGGCGCAGTCTGCCGAGTAGCCAGCGTTCGACGATCAGCACCGCGGATTCTTCGCCTTGTCGCGCGGCCTTCTGGGTCTCACCGGCAAAAGCGCCTCCCGTAATGCGTCGCCATGTCCGCGTAGGTGCGGTTGACCTGCGGGTCGTAGAAGCAGGCTTTGACGATGGCGGTTTTGGCGTTGTCCGGCACGATAAGCTGCGGGACGCCGCCGATCGCCTCGAGCGCGCCGACGTGGGCGTCGATCCAGTCGGGAAGCGTCTGCGTCCAGCTCGCCTTGGCGAAGGTGAAGCTCGACGCCCCCAGCACGGCGACGAAAATCTGCGCCATGCGGATCTCGCCGGTAAGCCGACCAATGATGACAGGAACGCCGTCGCCAGCGTAATTGACGAACAGCCGCTCGCCGGCGGCATGCGTCTGCCGCATCGTCACCGACAGGGTCTTTTCGAAGGCGCGATAAAGCTCGCAGAACCGCGAGTAGCTATAGCCGCCCGGGTTCTCGGCGATGATCCGCCAGCACGCGCACGACCTCGTCGTTACGCGCGTGGATTTCGAAACGGTCCGGGCCACGATCGGCAATGTGAGCACAGCGCATCCCAGTTTGAAAGTCTCCTCGATAAGCCGGACCTTCTCGGCGGTCGTCCAACGCCGTCGGCGCTAGACCGTGGTGATGACTTCGCAGCGTGAAAACGGCGTCTCCGGATCATAGTCTTATTCTTAGGCTCACTCCTACGCCTTATCGGCTCTATCTGCTGCCCGGCCCAAAGCGGGGCGCATATCACGCTCGAAAGTCGAGATCGAACAAGGTTGTGGCAGAAATTGACACATCAATGTCAAACGCCAATCGCTACAGACCTATTCCGATTGCACATAGTAGCCTTGCGGTAGACGATGCAGGCTAAGCGCCAGAACAGTAAAGGGAGTGAAAACAGAGAGATGACGGACGACATAACACAGACATGAGCGGCCATTGAGTACCTGCTCCTTCAACATTTTGGGTTGTCGAACGAATGTTAATGGAATGCCCGAGAGCAACCATTCTAGCTAGCGCCGTACGATCACTCAGAGAACGCAGAAAACAACAGATCCCCGACCCCCCCGACCCTATCGGGATGGTCTTGGACGGGGGGAGTCACAGGGGATCGCAATGAGATCGTAGATATTCACTAGCGGCTGAACCAGCGACGTCCCCGGGTCGACCGGGGTAGGCTATTAACGGATCATTGCCTTGCAAAGGCTCGTAGCACGCTAGGCAAAAATGAGAAGAGTGGTGTAGGGAGCCGATTCGATGGCGAACGTGTTGATTGCGGACGGCCTGCCGTCAAATCGAAGAGCTATTAAAGATGTGGTGCGTTCTGTGCTCGCCCCATCTGAAGTGAGCTTTTTCGAAGCCGCCAATCGCAAACAGTTCTTCGACTGGCTATCACGCCAAGAGTATGATGTCGTCTTGCTCGATCTATGCGCACCAAAGATGGCTGGCCTGGCAGAATTGATCGAAATCCGAAATCTCCTGCCGGTAACGCCGGTCCTCGTCATTTCAAGAATCGATGACGAATCCACGGCCAGGCGCGCAATTGACTGCGGCGCTTCTGGCTTTATTCCGAAAGGATTTACAGAAGATGCTTTCCAATCGGCACTTAAATTTGTCTTACAGGGAGGAGTATACATGCCGAGAATAAATGAGACCTCATTCTCTAGTATACGCGCCATCGAGCGTCATGCCAACTCCTTCACGCCGCGTCAACTTGACGTCCTGGGTCTACTGGCGGTCGGCAAGGCAAACAAGGAAATTGCACGCGAACTTGGCATCAGTGACCTTACCGTCAAAATCCATATCACAGCCATATTTCGTAAGCTCGGAGTCGCGACGCGAGCAAAAGCCATCGTCGCACTCCGAGGCGAGCCCGGCCCTTTAACTGGACCTGGATAATCTCAGGCGAGCTCGTCTTGCCACACCCGCCAAATCCGCGCCGATGGTAGACTCACCCGGTGAAATGATACGGATGCGTGATAAAGTATCCCTCTGTTGAACATTCCCCGCGCCCCATGCTAAAGTGAGGATTGTCAAGATCAGGATTGCCTGCATCCCCTTCATCTCAATCTCGTCAGTGCCTAGCCGCCTGTCACACTCATAAAACGTTCCGACGCCACGTTGGATTTCCCGCGAGAAACATCGAAATCGTGGCCTTTGGGCTTGCGGGCGATCGCATCACGAATTGCGAGCTCAAGCGCTCCATCATCACTTGTCGCGCGCAAAATGGGCCGAAGTTCGACGGCGGCTTCTTGGCCAAGGCACATGACCATTCTGCCAGTGCAAGTCATTCTTACTCGGTTGCAACTTTCACAAAAATTGTGAGTCATCGGCGTGATGAAACCCACTCGACACCCTGTTTCTACCACGCGAACGTAGCGCGCAGGACCGGCGGTGCGGTAATTTATGTCTTCCAACGTCCAGGTTTTTTCTAAGTTTGACCTGACGAGAGTGAGTGGCATGTACTGGTCGGCGCGGTCCACATCGCCAAGATCACCCATCGGCATAACCTCGATAAATGTCAAATCCCAGCCGTGCGCACCGCACCATTCAACGAGACCACTGTGCTCATCTTCGTTGACGCCTGCCAGCGCCACGGTGTTGATTTTAACGTCGAGGCCGGCTTCCTTGGCTGCTCGTAGTCCCAGTAGAACTTGGTCAAGTTTGCCCCTCCTCGTGATTGAACGGAACCTTGAGGCGTCAAGCGAATCGAGGGAGACGTTTATTCTCTTGACGCCGAGTGAACGCAACGTGTCTGCAAAACGGACCAGCTGTGTGCCATTAGTAGTAAGAGTTAGTTCGCGCAACCTTCCGGAGCGCAAATGGCGAGCTAGTCTACTCAACAGATCGATGGTTTCGTCGCGAACCAGCGGCTCTCCACCGGTTATACGGATCTTATTTGTGCCCAATCGGACGAACGCCGAACATACCCGATCGAGCTCTTCAAGACTAAGAACGTCTTGCTTGGGGAGAAACGTCATATGCTCAGTCATGCAATATACACACCGCAGGTCACAACGGTCTGTAACCGAGATCCGAACGTAATCTATCTTTCTTCCGAACGGGTCAATCATGCGCGTCCTAACTGGCCTCAATTGGTGAGCTTCTTCTGACGACCAAAATGAGCGTGGTACGTTTCAAAGAGCACTGCTCAATGGGCTGCTTCCTAGATCCCAACATCAAAAATAGCCCTCGACGCTCGAATCCAACATACGACCTATTTCCTAGAACTTGTTTTTCAGGACTGTGAACCACGCCGGGATTAGCCGGAGGCCCCAACTTTTGACTGGGAACTTGCGGTATCGATTCGAAAAAGGGCGGCATCCCGGGGCCAACGGGACCGCGGCCGCCGTCCTGCTGTTGCGATCGCAGAGCAGTCAATGAATGCTCGCACCGAGGCCCGCTCGTCAAAGTTGGCCGTGCCCAAAACATGGAAGCGAGAGAAGGGGAGGCAAAAGTAGTCAATAAGTAGTATATCACCATTTTTGTAGCGATGTTATCTGTATATCCGGTTATTAGATATGCGCCATGAAGGCCTTCTTCAGGAGACATCAACATGGCCCCGTCTAATGAGGCTCAAGAGGCACCTCGTGTTTCCGATAGCGTCGCTGGTTTTCACAACTCACGAGTCTTACGGGTCTATCATTGGAACTCTAACCTCTTCAGTTTCACGATAACCAGGCCACTGAGTTTTCGCTTTCATTCAGGTCAATTCGTCATGATTGGGCTACCCTCATTCCCTCGACCGCTGCTGCGCGCCTATTCTATTGCCAGCCCGTTCTACGCTGGCGAACTTGAATTTTTATCGATCAAAGTGCCCGGCGGGCAATTCACCTCGCTTCTACAAAACATTAACCCGGGAGATCAGGTTTTACTCGGACGAAAAACTGTAGGTACTCTGATATTGGATGCCCTGCGACCAGGACGACGTCTATTCTTTTTCGCTACGGGTACTGGGCTCGCGCCGTTTTTGAGTTTAGCTCGAGACCCAGATACCTACGATAAATATGAGGAGCTAGTTCTTGTTCATTGCGTGAGATATGTCAGCGATCTGGCCTACAGAGATACTCTCGCTGGACACTTTGCAAACGACATCTTGATTCACGACCTCGCAATCAACAAGTTTACTTACCTTCCCACTGTCACTCGTGATGACTTTCCCCAGCGCGCTCGTGTGACTTACATGATCGAACACGGTATTCCCTCGCGCAACGGAACTGCTCAGTTATTAGATCCGGCAAACGACCGGGTAATGATTTGTGGCAGCATAGCCATGATAGAGAATTGTCGCAGCCTTCTAGAGAGTCGACGGTTCGTTGAGGGTTCAGTGGACAAACCAGGGGAATATGTCTTTGAACGTGCCTTCGCGACCTAGTTCGCGGTTGTCGTAGGAGCGAGGCTGATGATTGTTGACGTTTCCGAGAGGTGCAAGGCTTGTCCGACCTGACAACCGCATCGCAAGTGAACGAGTTCGCCAGTGAAGGCACAAAACAATAAGTTCACGCGCAGTCTTCTGGGAATCTCCAGACCGCTGTGTGGAATATGCAATCTACGTGCCTAACTGTAATCATTCTCCTCCGATCTAAAGAAGCGAGAAAGTGATGCCTTTCGTGGTGAACGAGAACTGCATTCGTTGCAAGTTCATGGACTGTGTTGAGGTGTGCCCCGCAGAATGCTTCTACGAGGGTGAAAGCATGCTTGTCATCCATCCAGATGAATGCATCGACTGCGGCCTCTGCGAACCGCACTGTCCCGTCGAGGCAATCATACCAGACAGCTACCCGCAAGCCAATTACTGGGGAGAGATCAACCACCGATATGCGCTGCTATGGCCCAGGATTCGGAAGGCGAAGAGTCCGCCGCCAGACGCCGACGAATTTCGTAGCTGCCCTAATAAGTATCGTGACCACTTCAGTCCTAACCCGGGGAGCGAGACCTGATTTTTGGATATTCGCGTCGCCTCCATCAACAAACAATAGTCGAGCATGAAAATGCTCGGTCTACACCAGGGAAACAATAACATGATGACGACCAAGAAGGTTGTTTGCCGTTCGTGCGACATGTTTTGCAACGTTCTCGCCGATGTCGCAGATGGTAAACTTGTTCGAGTTCACCGTGACCCCGATCATCCCATCACCCCGCATGCATTATGCAACAAGGGAGCAGCCTTTGGGGACACCATCAATCATAAGGACCGTCTCCTCTACCCATTGAAAAATGTGGGCAAGCGCGGCCACGGAGAATGGGAGCGTGTTTCGTGGGACGAAGCCCTAGA
>RXIY01000083.1:0-24236 GCA_003963405.1 Hyphomicrobiales bacterium | reverse complement strand
AACACCGCCAACGTGGCTCGAGTCACTGCCGGCTTAATGCCTTTCCCTGACTTCTGGCATACCAAATGCGTCGTGTTGTGGGGTCATGATCCGCAGCCCAATAAGTGGACGGCCGAGTATTTGTGGCTGCGAGATGCTATCAAGCGAGGTGCTAAGCTCATTGTTATCGATCCACGCAACTGTTTCAGTGCAAAACGCGCCGACATGCATTTGAAGATTCGGCCCGGCACGGATTCCGCGCTCGCCCTGGCCTGGTTAAACGTGATCATCAACGAAGAACTCTATGACAAGGAATTTGTCGCCAACTGGACATACGGTTTTGAGCAGCTCAAGGAACGAGTCCAAGAATACACGCCTGAGCGCGTTGCGCAGATCACATGGGTTCCTGCTGAGCAGATCGAAGCCAGTGCTCGCATGTACGCCACCATGGGACCCTCCATTATGCCATGGTCGTCTAGCACCGATCAGACTGCAAATAGCACGCATTCGATACGCTGCTTCATGGCTCTTCGGGCCATCTGTGGTTACTTCGACGTAGAGGGCGGGGAACTTATGATGGACTATCATCCAACGATCGTAACAGAAGACGAGGTCGCTTTAACAGAAGCACTTTCTCCGGAGCAGCGCGCAAAGCAACTCGGCGTCACGTTTGCCAAGATGCATAGCTACGAGTGCTGGGAAAAGCTCAATGATGCCTCTGAAAGGGTTTTTGGCAGGAGATGGACCAACCAAATCCAAGCTGGGGCCATGGCTCGGCCAGCGGAAATTTGGACTGCCATGGCGGAAGGAATCCCCTACCCTGTAAAGGGCCTCATCACAGTCGGATCGGATCCGCTCACCGGCTACACCGACCCCAAACACGCATTCGAAGGTCTTATGAACTTGGACCTCATCGTGGCTATGGATATCTTCATGTGTCCCACTGCTCAATTGGCGGATTATGTGTTGCCAGCTGCGACTTGGGCCGAGAAACTAGGGATTCATAATCATTGGGACTGGCACAACATTGTCATCGGAGGAGAGAAGGCAATCGATCCCCCGGCAGAGTGTCGCGACGAATTCTACTTCTGGCGAGAACTTGCGGTTCGCATGGGACAAAGCGATCACTGGCCTTGGAAATCTCAACGTGAGTACTTTGATTGGCGTCTCAAAAAGACAGGGTTGAATTTTGCTGAGTTTATGGATGCCGGTGGTGTGAATGCTCCCCAGCACGAGTTCAAGAAGTACGAAAAGACAGGGTTCGCTACGCCTACAGGGAAGATTGAACTCTACTCGACTATCATGGAGGAGCTGGGTTATGATCCTCTACCCCGATGGGTCGAACAGAACAGCACTTTTGTCAGCAACCCTGAGCTCGCGAAGGAATATCCGCTAACCTATTTCGTTGGAAAAAAAGACGATCCATTTTTCCAGTCTCAGGGGCGTCAAATCGCCTCGTTGCGCCGACTGATGCCCGAGCCTGCAGTTGAACTCCATCCGGACGCTGGCTATGATCTTGGCCTCTCCGATGGGGACTATGTCGCTGTAGAAACGCCACATGGAAAGATCACTGGCGTAGTGAGGTTCAGCGATGACGCGCATCCGAAAGTGGTCCGTGTACCCTATAGATGGTGGTTTCCAGAGCAGGCGCCGTATGCTCCGAATTTTTCTGGGGCTTTTCAGTCGCAGGACGGGTTGCTTTCCAGTGACAGCATGGAGTTTGCGGATCCCGAGCAAGGCATGCCCTCCATTCGTGGCTTGATGTGTAAGGTCTATAAGATCGATCGCCCGGAGTACTCCTCCGCACTCGCGGAACTCTCGGAAAGCTGGGGAGGCTTCTCCGATGGGTGGGGGGGAAAAGCTCGCCGAAAGAAAAGCGCTTCCCAATCCTAAGATGATTTTCTTCGGATACCGAGATCGTAGATGCCTAGTAATGCCTCCCGATTTATCGGCGTTGGGCGGGTGAAGCTTCGAAGATACTTCCCACCGTTAGTAAGTGAGCTAACCAAAAGCCGACAACCCTCTTCCTCTTGGGGTAGGTAACGACAGTATCAAATTGAAGGGAGTCTAAAATGAACGTCGAACAAATCTCTCTAATCCAGGACAGTTTCGTCAAAGTCGAGTCTATTGCCGACAGGGTGGCGCAGTTGTTCTACCAACGGCTGTTCGAGATAGCACCAGAAACCCGGCCCTTATTCAAACGTGAAGTCGACGATCAAGGTCGGTTATTGATGGCTGCTTTGGCGCTTATAATCAGAAGTTTAGCCGATTCCAACACTATGCTCCCGGCCGCACAAAAACTCGCCATTCGTCACGTCGCTTATGGAGTCAAGGCAGAGCATTATGAGCCTGTTGGCGACGCCCTCCTCTGGACATTAGAAAATAGTCTTGGAGCGGATTTCACACCTCCCCTCAAAATCGCTTGGACAAAAGCTTATGCGGCATTGTCTGCAGCCATGGTCGCAGCTGCGTACCCACAATGAATGTCTATTACCAACGCCTTAGCGGATTTGTGGCGCTTCGTTTGACTGTCTGTGTGGCAGCAGCGCGAAAAGTCGTTAGACCTGCTTCAGCGATAACGTCGATGTCAACGAAGTGAACGTTAAGCTCAACCTCGTCGAGAAGCTCAGAAGCTCTCTCGCTCGATGCGCGGCATGCCTGACCAACGACTGTCGCCAGCTTCACCGATGCTTTTCTACTTGGAGCTCCAATCCTGGCGCATAATAACATCGCGCCGTGTCGTTCAAATCATGTTTCGGCGCCGGCTTGGCCAGGTCATGGGCAACAGTGGCTAAGTCCGGTCAAGGGCCTGGATTTGGCTCTTTTCATCGACGCAGATCGCGAGCGCCTCGTCAGGCGGGTCGAGGTAAAGGCTGATGTCCTTCACCTTCGCGTGAACTGCGTGAACCCCGTCACAAGTTGAACAAGATGCGGCTGGAGGGAGAGCGTAGCCATCCGGTGTAGGCCGCAGGCGCCACCCTGCTGAACGTATGGGGATTGTGGGTCAGTCTATACGGGTTGCAGGATTCGGTCGGATTTGAGAGTTTCAATGGCCTTGTCGAGAGTCAGGCCGCGATATACGCGGAACCACTCGCCAGTGTGGCGATGCCACTGAATGTCGAAGCAGTCGCGGCTGATCCAATCGAGGCGAGCGAAGGGCGCATCGAACTCTTCGCCTAGATTGTCCGGGAAGCCGGAACGGTAGCGTTGAATAAGGCGATACTTGGCCCCGTGCCATTTGCCGAGAATGTCGACAGGATAGTTGAACTCGGTGGGTTGGATCGACGGCAGAAAGCGAGGCTTCAGGAAGTCGTCGATCAGCCGTTCGCAAGCGCCGGTAACGCGAGCCTTTTCCACCTCGGAGAAGGCGGCGTTCGGCTTAAGCGGCTTGCGCATGGCGCATAGGCGGCTTCCGCCAGTTCCACGGTAGCAGCTCATCGAGACGATGTGCAGGATGAGTGGCGATGCGCGAGAGGATGTCGGCAAGCCATGCCTGCGGATCGACGTCATTCATCTTTGCCGTCACGATCAGACTATACATGGCCGCGGCGCGCTCCCCTCCGCGATCCGAGCCGCAGAACAGCCATGATTTTCTTCCGAGCGCGATGCCTCTCAGGCCTCGTTCCGCAGCATTGTTGGACAAGCAGACACGGCCGTCTTCAAGGAATAAGGTAAAGGCAGCCCAGCGTTTGAGCATGTAATTCATCGCCTTGACCAGATCATGCCCGCGCGAGAGCTTTGCCGCTTGTTCCTGCAAATACAGCCTCAGATCATTGACCAGCGGTCGGCTCAGCATGCGGCGAACCGCCAGGCGTTCTTCGGCGGTCTTTCCATTGATGGACCGCTCAATCTCGAAAAGGGCGTCGATGCGGCGCACCACCTCGATCGCTATTGGCGACAAGGGGATTTCCTTTTTGCCCGCAGCCTTGCGACGCGCGTTCTCGTCATGATCCGCCATGGCGAAGAAGGGGCGTCGTGAATGAACCCAGCACGCCGCCTCCTTGACGGGACCGGGCTTCCGGTCCGCCAGATAAAGCCTGTTGTAGCCGTCATAGGCGTCGGCTTGCAGGATGCCGGAATAGCCCGCCAGATGCGTCTGCGGATGTTCGCCCCGGCGATCTCGGGAATAGTAGAACATCGCCGCCGGCGACCCCGCCCCACCGAACGGCTTGTCATCCCGCACATAAATCCAACATCGCCCGGTGTCCGTTTTGCCTTTCGCCAGGACCGGCACGATGGTGTCGTCGCCATGGAGCCGTTCGGCGGCCATGACATGGGCTTCGACAAGACGCAGAAGCGGATTGAGCGTCGAACAGACAGAGCCGACCGCGTCGGCCACGGTCGACAGTGCGATCGGCACGCCCTCCAGAGCATAGCGCTCGGCTTGGCGGTTCAACGGCTGGTGCTGGCCGAATTTCTCGAACATGATCATCGCCAGCAGGCTCGGTCCCGCCCATCCCCGCGCAATCACATGGAAGGGCGCCGGCGCTTGGCTGATCTTCTCGCAATCCCGGCAGGTAAATTTCTCCCGTACCGTCTCAATCACTTTCCACTGACGGGGCGTCGTTTCCAATGTGCGCGTCACATCTTCGCCGAGTTTGCGCAGATGAGCGCTGCCGCAGCATTCGCATGCTGTCGGCGGGGCGATCACCACGCGCTCGCGAGGTAGATGGTCGGGAAAAGTATTGCGCTCCGGGCGCTTGCGGGAAAATCCAGCAACAGTCGTCGTCTTGGCGACAGCCATTTCAGCCGCAAGTTCATCTTCGGCCGCGCTGGTTTCGAGTTCTTCGAAGGTCAGCGCCAGTTGATCGATCAGTCTTGCGGAACGCTCCGACTTCTGGCCGTAAACCTGGCGCTCCAGTTTCGCAATGCGCAGCGTCTGCTGCGCGATCAACGCCGCGTCCTCCGAAGCCTTCGCGCGCGCGACCGCCAGCTCCGCTTTCAGCGCGGCGTTTTCTCGGGCAAGCGCGGCGGCAGTGGTGTCCATGAAGGAAGTGAATCATAAATCGCGTGATTTGAGGCGCCCTAAAATGCACGCGACCAATCTTTTTTTCGCGGTTCAACCTGCCTTTTCAGGCCGCCAGGTCAATTGTGGATTTCTCCAATCGATTCCTTCGAGCATATAAGCCATCTGCCCCGCCGAGATCGAAACCGCCCCTGCCGTCGCCGATGGCCAGATGAACTTTCCTCGGTCGAGGCGCTTGGCGTAGAGCGAGAGACCGACCCCATCATGCCAAAGGATTTTGGCGAGATCGCCGCGGCGTCCGCGGAAAATGAACAAATCGCCCGCGTGAGGATCGCGCTTCAGATGTTCCTGCACCTGCAACGCCAGACCCTGCATGCCGCGCCGCATATCCGTATGGCCGGTTGCGATCCAGACCCTCACGCCGCTCGGTATCGGAATCATCGCCGAGACAACGCCCCCAGCACCCGAGACAGCGCGGCCGCCTCGACGTCATCCCAAACGATGATCCGATCGCCGCCGGCGAGAACGATCTCCATCTGGCCGCTCGATCCTCGGTCGGAATGTTCCGCCGGCGTGTCCGGACCGAGCATTACAGGCAGGATCGCCGCAAGTTCCTTCGGCTCGGCCCCAAATTGCCTTCGCCAAGCAAAAAGTTGGTTGGCGTTGAGGTCGTGGCGCCGCGCCACCTCAGCGATCGAGGCGCCGTCCTCCAGACTCTCCTCTACAATCCGTCGCTTCTCCTCCATGGCCCAGGATCGACGCTTGCGTCGGGATGATCCGGAACCCTGATCCTGGCGGTCTGTCGACATCACAGATAGTGTCCGCTTGTATTTGAAATGGACACGATCATCGCGCCAATCTTCAGACAGCTATCCAGAAATCCAGATCAATGCCAGGCGGCCCCCGGCGGAGGGAGACGGGAGAGCCGAACCGAGCATGCAGATACGCCAGCCGCTAGCCATGTAGCGCGTGCTCGAGTGGTTCGAATTCGCAGGCTTCTGTTCGAGCGCTTTGGTAATGATCGCCTCGTTGCGGTCATCACAATCTGGCAGTATCGCAGTTCGTCATTAAGACCGTGCAGGCGTCGCTTGGAGAAGTTCTCCCGCATACCCGTACCGTTTGTGGCGTTGCCTGGATAGCCCGTGCGATTTCACGTTGTGCTCCCCCCCGGCCGTCCGCAGAATGATTTCGGCGCGTCGCGCAATTGAACGCCCGGTCTTTCGACGGCGAACATAGCGCTCAAGCGCCTCTCTGTCTTGGGATGAAAGCTTGATCTCGTTCCGCTTTACGCGCCATAATCCCGTGCTCCGCTTCATCATCCGCAGTATTGAAACAGAGCATCACGCCGCTGGCTAGTAATCTCTGAGACGGCACACTAGCGCTGCCCGACGAAGGCGAGATGGCAGCAGCTGTCACGCGCTCCTTGCGTCGGTCGTGGCTGAACAGAGTGAAATCGCCGAAGATGCGATTGCTGCATATCGTGTTCCGAGGCGCGCTCGAGCGGGACCGGTTGTGTGTGCCTTGGCGGCGTCCTCGATGCCGAGGCCGACGCCCTGGCGCCAGAAGTGAGGGCCGAGGTACAATCAGTTTTCCGCAGCTGCATCGAGACCCTTGCTCGGTGATTGGGAAGGCCCAAGGATATTGCGCGATCGTGTACGTCATGGCTACGCCCGAAGGCGGTATGGTATTGGCCATCAACCCTTGGGCGGGCATAGAGCGCAGGTGTTCCCGTGCAGTAATTTCTATCAAGAACCCAAACCATGTCGGTGGACGACTTGTAGTCCTTCACGCCTGCCGGCGCATTGCCATTCGAGCCAGGCCCCGCGATCAGATAGATCTGCGCGCCTGTCCCCGCCGTGCGCTTTCCGGGACCATCAAAAACGTCGGTCCATCCGTCAAGCATTGGCGCGAGGTAATAGCGGCCCTTCATGTCGCGGATGCTCAGCACCCACGGTTCCTCGGCGCGATCGTGCCAGGCGAGCGTGTAGAGCACATCCGCGTTTGGCGCGGTCACGTCATGGCAGGCGGCCGTTGGATACTCGCGGATCTTGGCGACTAGGCCGAACGCGCCATCGAGCGCGGTCCCTACCTTATCTTCGCCTTCTCCTGACTTTTCTGCGACGCAAAAACCAGTACAGCCGTCAGATCGGTTAGTAGGGGGCCACAGGCGGCAGAATGAATTTCAGGCGATCAGGCGGCAGTCGCTCTCAGCACCCCACCCCTTAGAGTCCGAGCAGCGAGAGCAGCGCGCAATGCGCCATACCAATTCAAGACATATCGACGCCAATCTTTACCGAAATTTTCGTCGATCCATGTTCGCTCGCGTTCAAAAGCTGAAAGCAGGGTGTCGTACCAGTGGATATATTTGTCGGTGCAATCGTCGGAATCGATCAGCACCCAGCCACCTCGACAAACAAGTCCTGCATGTCCTCAAGCACAATCGGGTGACCGATATGCGAACCGAGTTCCGCCGGCACGGAAGATTCGCGACTACGTGCGTAATCAAAGATGCAAACTGACGCGCCAGGACGACAAACGCTTCTTATGTTGCGCAAGGCGAGGAACTGATCTGGGAATGCGTAAAACGAATTGAACAGACAGACGAAATCGAATGGATCGGTTCGCCAATCTGCCAACCTACCAACATCCAGGGCGACGAACTCGACCCCGGGGTAGGTGGCGCGGGCATGATCGATGGACTTCTGATCCACATCGAGGCCAACGACCTCTCCCCAACCATGCTGATGAAACCAAGCCGCCGTGCCGCCCCTGCCGCATCCGACATCAAGCACGCGCCGGATACCTGACCTTTCTACGCCAGCAGCGACAAATTGTATTGCTTCTTCCTCTCCTGGACGGGCGAAATCGCCGCGCCGAGCCTTGGCCAGGATAGCTTTTCCTTCAGGAGAATTCATCTGAAAGTCCATGCGCGTTACCCACGAGATGCATGCCTCGATTATCACGTCCCCAACCTATGTGCAGCTATTCGCCTATTTTCTGCTGAATAGGACCCTGGAGCGCGTAGCTCCGGATGAGCGACACAAAGTCCCAGAACGCCTCGAAACGCGTCTCACGCTGCATCGATCTATGGGCGCGCTGTTTGCGTGGGGAACAGGTTTACCTACATGCGTGACGCGCCGCAGAAAGTCGGCGGTATGGAGAGCCCTCCAACCCTGGGTCCTGATCACCAACGCCCACGCTGCATCTTCCGTTGCCGCTCCGTTTCGCGCGCGCTGATGCTTGGCTCGGGGAAGGAGCCCTCTGTCGGAATAGCGCCGCCAGGCTCATAGGTGGCGATCACAGTTCCCCTCGGCGTAACCTTATGGTCGACCATCCGGAGTATGCGCGCCGGCGTGCCGTCCCCGAATAGGCGTTTGCCGCGCCCAAGCGTTACCGGGAAGGTTATCAGCGTCAGCCGATCGATCAGACCGCCGGCGAGCAGGCCCGGATAGATTGTGCTCGACCCCTGGATGATGAGGTCAGGGCCATCGCTCTGTTTGAGCGCCCCGACGTCGTCGACCCCACCGAGACGGTGGCTGTTCTCCCACTCCAACGGCTGGTTGCCTCGCGTCAGGACGTGCTTGCCGGCCCGTGTGAAGGCCCTGCCCATCTCGGCGCCGTCGCCCTCGACATAGGGCCAATAGGCGGCGAAGATATCGTAGGTGCGCCGCCCGAGCAGCAAGTCATACTCACCGGCGAACAGCGACCCTATGGTGTCGAATATGCCGTCGTCGCCAAACCTGAATAGCCAGCCGCCCTCATCAAACCCGCCCGTATAGTCCTCGGTGGGGCCGCCCGGAGCCTGCATCACGCCGTCGAGCGAGAGGAAGACCGCGCCGGTGATCCTACGCATCGGCGTTCTCCCCACGGCGCGCCGCCTCGATCTTGGCGATATCTATCTTCCGCATCGTCATCATTGCGTCCATTGCCCGCTTGGCGGCCGCCCTATCGGGATCCGTCGTCGCCACCAGCAGCGCGCGCGGCGTAATCTGCCACGAAAAGCCCCAGCGGTCGCGGCACCAGCCGCACATGCTTTCTTCGCCGCCGTTGCCGACGATCGCATTCCAGTAGCGGTCGGTTTCCTCCTGGTCGTCGCACAAGACCATGAAGCTGACCGCTTGGTTGGGCTCGAAATGGGGACCGCCGTTCAGCCCGATGAACGCGCGGCCGAGGACGGCGAATTCGACCGTCAATTCATCACCCTGCATTGCCGACGGATTGTCGTTGGGCGAGGCGTTGGCGGCGCCGACATGGCTGTCGGGAAAGGTAGCGGCATAGAATTCGGCGGCCTCGCGCGCCTTGCCGTGGTCGAACCACAGGCAGGTAGTGAGCTTGTCGGACATGACCCTTCTCCTTCGCAATTGTTGTAGGGCCGATCGCGCCGCAGCCCAATCTGTTCCCGCGCCAGGCTTGGTGGCCGAATGGAGACGGTTTCGTCGCGCCCACGAACGGCAGGCCGGACATCCGATCGGCGCCTTGGTCAATCATTGACAGCGACCCTTCTTCGAACGCCCGTCGCCTCGTCGTGGATGTCATCCGCCTCCTCCTCCTCGAGCCCGAACGCGTCGTAGAGCGCGGCTTCGACGTCTTCGGCCTCTTCAGCGCGCGCGTCATCGAGCGTGTCGAGCTCCGGCAGATCGCGCAGAGTCCCCAGCGCGAACATCTCCAGGAAGCGGGCGGTCGTCACCCAGGCGATCGGCGCGCCGGGTTCGGGGGCGCGCGGGCCGGGGGCGATGACGCCGAGGCTCTTGAGGCGGCCGAGAATGTCGCGGCTGATATCGTGGCCGGCAAGACGCGAGAGAGTCGCGCGCGTGACCGGCTGCTGGTAGGCGATCGCTGAGAGCGCCAGCATTTCCAGTTTGGTGAAAGACGGCGGCCCGGCGTTTCTCGTCCCCGCGAGCGCGCGAAGCGTCTCGGCATGGCGCGGGCGCGTGCGAAACTGAAACCCGCCCGCGACGAAGACGATCTCGTAAGGGAGCGCTTTCAGCTCTTCATTGATGTCGGCGATGAGCGCGTCGAGTCGGCAGGCGTCGCCGACCAGCCCGGCGAGCGTCTCGCGCGGAACAGGCTTCGGCGAGGCGAAGATCGCGGCCTCGGCGCGCAGCATCCATTCGCGCCAGCGCATGCCCTCGGGAAGATCGCAAAGGGCGCGGTCGAGGCGTGCGGCGCTGGCGCGGGTCATAGTCCATAGATCCTGAAGGTGTCCCGCCCGGAGAGTTCGCGCACGGCGCCAAGCGCGACGAGCCGGTCGAACAGGCGCCGCGCAGCGCGATCGGACAACCCTGCGCGCGCGGCGGCGGCAGGCGTGATGGCGTCGTCGGCGAGCAGCATGTCGATCACGCGACGCGCGTCTTTCGCGCGCAACATCGGCGCGACGGCGAGAAGCTTTTGCGCCCGCCGCGCCAGATCGACGGCGAGCGCGCATGGGCCTCGACGACCGCGAGGCCATAAGCGCGCGCAACGGAGTCGGCCCAATCATTATCCGTCGATCGCGGGCGCCTCGCGCGATCTCCTGCCCCGCGCCGCAACGAGGGATGCAGGATGGCGACGCCGAGCAGCGGGACGGGCCGCGGCCAGTCGAGACGTCTTGCCAGCGCAAAATCGGCGACGACAAAGGCCAGAATTTCGGCGTCTGTGGCGGGCGCGCAGAGTTTCGTCGCGGCGGCGCTCGCCTGCGCCGCCGCAGTGAGCGGATCGGGCGCCGCAGCCGCGACTTCCGCGAGCGCGCCGGAGTCGATCGCCGCTTCGAGCCCGAGAAACGCAGCTGCGCGGAGGAGCCCTGCGTCGCCGCGCGCGGGCTGCGCCGCCGAGAGCCGGAACACCCGATGGAGACGGCCGGCGGGACTGGTCTCCCCTCCCGTGGCGAGATGTTCGGCGTCGCGGAGCGCAGCCGCATCCTCGCGCAGCCGCGAGAGCCGCGCGCAGGAGTCGGCGGCTTTCAGCGCGAGCCGGTGTCGCAGGCAACCGGCGAAGACCGGCTCCGCCCCGTCTGGCCCGCCGCGCAGGATCTGGTCGAAGAGGGCGAGGCTGGCGGCGGCGCAAAAAGCCCCCGCCGTCTGATCCCCATTGCGCGGTCGCGTCCAGCGCGGAAGCGGTTGAATTTCAGGCGTCTTTGTTGCTTGCGGCGCCTCGGCGCGGCGCGCGTGGGAGGAGCGCTTTACGCGGGAAGCGGGCATGATCTGCAAATGCATTGAAAGTCAGCCCTCCACCTTCATAAGGTAGTCTTGTATCACCTTGATCGCGTCAAACGTGACCGTCACGCCACGACCAAAGGGTCGCAATAATGAACACCCCGGAACCGAGGAAAATCGCCAGCGCGCCGCCAAGCACGAAATGCACATGTGGCTCCATATCAAACAGGCACATTAGAAGCATGAACAGCGCAGCGCCAAGGCCCACAACCCACCAGAGCGCCTCAGGAATACTCCCGCCTGCGCTAGCCAGAAGCGTACGCCGCTGCTCGATTGGAGTGTTTACGCGTTGCACGCCCATTGCCTGCACGAGCTCCTCTCCCTTAGTCGTCGGCTGAAAGGCGAAAAGCTGACTTAGGATCGTTCGGAGGCGCGGCGACGCGCCGACCGAGGTCGGGCGCGCTGTCGTATCCGACCAGTGCATCTCGAGCGTTTCGCCAGTGTAGTCGCGCAGTTCGGCCTGCAGTCTCTCGCGCAATGGACGGGGGAGGCCGTCCAGATCCTGATATAACGTCGCGAGCGTCAGCGCTTTTTTTGAATTTATCTCCTGCACCGACGAAAAATCCTGATAGGCCTCCACCGCAAGGAGGCCGAGTAGGATGCCATAGAGGGTCGCATAGCTTGCGAGCGCGAAGCCGATCATGTCATTGGCGCTGCGGCGGCAGTGGATCCAGCGCCGCGCATAAGGACGGCATACAAGGATCCCAACCCATGTTGCTGCAACAAACCCGCCGCAGAACCAGAACGCCATCTGCATTGCAGGAAGATTGTTCAGAAAATTCCCACATGTCCCTCCCATGCGCGATTAGTAGCCTAGAACCGGCCGCGCCAGAAGTGGACGGCCCCTGAACCGCTGGAGAGCCTTGGTCGTCTGAACTTGAATCGACGTCAGGCACCTCCGCAAATATGCGAACCGTTCATAGCTTCGAATGTTGCGCCAGTCCTCAGGTTCCGCACGCTATAGGTCCTACCCCGATCATCCCCTTTCGGACATCCCGCATAATATTTAACTAAACAGACAAGGACTCGATCTCCAGGGCGAGAGCGTTCCAGCGCAGGTGTGCGCAAATATGGCGTATTAATCCAGCCGTTGTTGCCGGCACCGAAAATGCGGCTGCCATGTGTAAAACCAAGCGAGCTCGACTCCGCGCCGCTGGGTTCGCGGCCGGGGGGACCCGCGAAACATCCTTAACGGTGAAGGTTTCGCAGATTGGGTTAGGCATATTCCTCTCGGCAGGATCGTTCGACGTCGCTCCCGCACCTCCAGAAAGGGAAGCGGCTGCCGAAGCGACTAAGGACGCAAAAACCGTAACACGCGAATTTGTAGCGAAGGTTTTCATCTCTTCCCCCTCTCGTAACTTGCGCTCTGTGTTTCCTAACATGCCGCGGACAACCGCAGAATGAATTGAGATTTTTAGCGGCGCTCGTCGCACATCGACGGTCTTGGCGGGACCTCCACGATAAGAGACGAACGCAGCCAGCTGAAATTCAGCGCAACGTTCGCGAGTGTTTAGAACGCCTGCAAAGCGAACCTCTCCGCGCAAAGCCGCAGTAAGCGAATCGCGGTGAATGCATCACGCGTCAAAGCAGCCATTATTGGCGCGGGTTCAGACGAGACCGTAGCGTTAAAGACGGATGGCCCTGAGGGCCGGTAGCACCCATTGGGGCAGCCCGCTTCGCGCCAAGAGAGTACCTATAGCAGGCTCTGTGCGGTTGACAGGGCTCGAGGCGGACCAGATTGTGACGATTGTGGCCGAGGTGAAGGCGATGCCCGACCTGCCGCACCCCAAACTTGATCTTCGCCTGCCGTCTAATGGGTGACCAGCGGCGTTTTCTTTAGTCTGGTGACGCCCCAAGGAGGCCGATACTTATGTTATCCAAACTAACAGTGATCGCCGCTGTCTTCGCCACAAGCCTGCTAACGTCAAGCGCTTTTGCCTGTTCCCGGATCCTATGGAATACAGATCAAGCCAATGTCGTCGCCCGAACAATGGACCTTTACATGAGCGACAAGGCACGGATCGCTGTGTTCCCTCGCGGCATGTCACATGGCGGACCGAGCGGCATGCCGAACATGCTGTCGTGGAAATCCAAGTATGCCAGCGTTGGGACCACGGCGCTGGACCTTGCCGTGAGCGACCGCCTTAATGAAAAGGGTTTGAACGCGAATCTGTTGTATCTCCACGATACCAAGTATGAAAAGCGTGATAGCCGGCCCGGGCTGACCAATGCAGCGTGGGCGCAATACGTTCTCGATAACTTTGTTTCTGTCGACGAGGCAGTCGAGGCGATGAAGCAGCTCCAGATCGTCTCGATCGTTGTCGAAGGACGGGAATGGCCGCTGCATCCGTCTATTGCCGACGCCAAGGGCGACTCTGCCATATTTGAGTTAGTGAACGGAAAGATGACGGTCAATCGCGGGCCAGACACTCTGGTCATGACCAACGAGCCCGCGTTCTCCGTCCAGCAAAAAAACCTGCTGCGATACAAGTTGTTCGGCGGGAAGCTGTCCATGCCGGGGGACATTGACCCAAAAAGTCGCTTTGTGCGCGCATCTAGTTATCTCAAGACGCTCCCCAAGCCGGCGTCACTACGTGAAGCCATCGCAGGGGCCTACAGTGTCATCCGAAATGTTGCGGTGCCTTTCGGCGCGCATGACACATCGGGCGGCGATTCTTCAGATACATGGCCGACGCTATGGGCCTCGCTAGCCGACCTTTCGAACAAGGTCTACTTCTTCCAGTCGACAAAGAGCGCGAACCTGTTCTGGGTCGACCTCAGCAAGCTGAACTCCGCTGAGGGCGCGCCGGTTGTGGATGCTGACGCCTATGACCCCAATCTGAGTGGGGACATTTCCGACAAGCTAAAGCCGTCGCACTAAAGATGTAGCTGCGTAGTGAAACGGCCGCGCGAAACTTACGCAATCAAACGGTCAACTACCGCTTCAACCTGCCGTGACGCTGGAGCTGCCGTCGGATCCCTTAACGGAACCGCACCGGGATTTGCCGCTACCATGTCGACCAAGGGTCCGCAATGGGCTCTCCACGCGCTTGGTTAGTTTGTCGCGGCGGAGAAACAAGCCGAGGCGGCTGCCCTAATACACGCCTTAGAGGTAGCTAAGATAGGCATGATCCACTGCCGATCAAACTTACAAGGTGCAGATTTAGTAAAATGGAAGGACAACCGCGCACCAAGCAATGGCACTTATCAAAGGAGGGAACTATTTTGTGCAAGATCGGACCTCCTAGGCATGAGTGATTCTCTCCAAGGTGACAGTTTTCGCCTTACTTGCCGACTAGTGTTTTAAGAGGTTGCTGCCTGGCGGTCGTAGCATTAAAGAAAATGTTGCCGTCTTGGAAGACGTGGAGGACGTAATGAAGAGTTCGCTTGCCCCCGCGTTAGCACTGTCTCTGCTTTCCTCTCTCCCTCTGCGCGCCCAATCCGGCTACGAGTGCGCCGATGTTGTAAAAAGAGCCGCCGAGATCAATCATTTCGGGGACATCCCGCCGGTTGCAAAGGTGCTCACCGCTGAGGGGTTGTCGCGGGAAAACAACGACTTGGTGACCGATTATCTTGAATTTAAGCGCCAGCGCGGCATGCCTAAGGACGACAAGGCGCTCACTGACAGTCAAAAGGACCAGTTGAAGCCCTTCGACCAAGCAATGAGAAAGCTTCAGGCGCCGCTGCTCGAGCCGGGCTGGGCTAAGGTATACGGATGGGAACGTATTGAAGAGCTAGGTTATGCGGAAGGCAATTCCGCCCGACTGTACCTGATCAAGAACCGGATCGCCGCGTTTTCGCTGCGTCAGCCGGGAGGTCAAATCACCTACGGTCTGGCGCCTGATGAGTGTGTCGTAAATTACATTTATAGAGGTTCGGTGTTGGACGGCGATGTTTTTAAAATGAAGGGCGTGAGCAAGGCCACCTGCACCCGCTCGCCGAAATGGGCGACGTGGCGGTCCGGTTTACCCGAAGGCAAAAGAAGCTACGAGGACGTTTGCCGCGTGGTGGGCGGCTACTTGACAGCGCCGTCGTTCTGCGAGTGCCCGGGCGCTGGCGCGGATTGGGACCCTTACTCGAAGGACTGCGGCAAACGCCGGCCTGAGGACGTCGTTTCAGAAGAACTCAAGGCAACAAAGGCGCATCTCTTCGATGTGACGAAGCCCAACTTGGACATACTCAAGGCCTTGTGCGAGGACAATGCGAGCTTGTTTACTGCGTTGAAAAAGGTCGATAAGGCTTCGCCAGGAAAGGCTCTGAACGCGGCCGTGGCGGCGCCGGGCGGTAAGGTCAACAAGAGGAACCGCTGACTACAAATGGCCGGTCTGACCAAACTGCCGCCGCACAAGCCGCCGGTTCCGGCGCCGCAACAGGCAAGTGTCCTGTTTCAGAAATCACTAGCCAGAGGCTTGGTGCTCTGATTCAATGCTCCGGATGATGAGCCGTGTGGCGATGAAGGCGCGTAAAGCAAGCGAGATCAAGCTTTCGTCCGAAGAACGCTTGAGCGCTATGTTCGCCGTCGAAAGACCGGGCGATCCATGGCGCAATGCGCCGAAATCATTCGGCGTGCCGGCGCTGGGGAGAATAATTGCGAAATCGCGCGGGCTGTCCTGGCGACCCGATAGACGGTGCGCGTGTGGCGGTCGACGAAGCTGGTGACCGGCTCTTCGGGTCCCCCCTGTACCCTTTCCAAGGTTCATGATGCATAGCGCGCGGATGGGAGCGCGGCGCGGAGCGTAGCGCAGCAGAGCGCTTCCATCCGCGCGCGCCTAAAGCTCGGCTGCGTTACTGTCGTGAATCGAGCCGACCCGCCGGGAGCGACCAATCGCCCCCTGTGTCTCGAACACCTGGGGGGGACCTGTGCCCCGGCGGGCGGCCGCGATGGATGCCCCGTGGGGAGTCCGCGCCATTGAGCGCCAGTACAGGGAATGGCTGACATCGCGGCGGCTCCGTGACAACGGGGGGCTTCGACATGAAGGATGAGAATAATTGGTTCGCAGGCGTCGATTGGGCTTCGCAGACGCACCACGTGCGTCTGTCGGACACCAAAGGCGCCTAGATCGGCGAACGCGCCTTTGCGCATGGCGGCGAAGGTCTGAAGGAGATGGCCGACTGGATTCTCAGATCCACCGGCGCGGCGCCCGAGGCCGTGATGGTCGCCATCGAGGTTCCGCATGGTCCCGTCGTGGAAAGCCTGATGGAGAGGGGCTTCCAAGTTTACGCCATCAATCCCAAGCAGCTTGATCGCTTCCGCGACCGTTTCTCGCCCGCCGGCGCAAAGGATGACAGCCGCGACGCTGAAGCGCTGGCGGACGCGCTGCGCACCGATAGACGCTGCTTCCGATTGCTGGCGCCGCTCGATCCGGTTGTCGTCGAGTTGCGGGAATGGTCGCGCGTCGCCGACGATCTTCGCATAGAACGCAACCGCCTTTCCAATCGAGTCCGTGAACTGCTCTGGCGCTACTATCCGCAGTTTCTCGAACTCTCCGACGACGTCACCGCCGATTGGGTGCTCGAGCTGTGGCGCTTGGTCCCAACACCGGACAAGGCCAAGCGCGTCCGCGAAGCCACGGTCGAGCGTCTCCTCAAGCGTCACCAAATCCGTCGCATCACCGCTGCTGAGGTTTTGGAGCGGCTCACGGCGCCGTCCGTTCTCGTCGCCTGCGGCACAGTGAGCGCCGCAACCGGCCACCTCGAAGCCGTCGCTCGCCGCGTCGCCCTCGTCAACCGCCAGATCAGCGAGGCCAACAGCAAGATCGATCGTCTGACCGAACAGCTCGCGGGTGGAGAGGACGATGCGGAGGGGCAGAGAGAAGAGCAGCGCGACGTGACGATCCTGAGATCCTTGCCGGGCGTCGGAAGAATTGTCCTCGCCACGCTGCTCGCAGAAGCTCAGGACGCTCTGCAGCGCAGAGATTATCACGCACTGCGCTGTCTGTCGGGCGTGGTGCCGATCACGAAGCGATCGGGAAAGAGCAAGATCGTGCTGATGCGCCAGGCGGCGCATGTTCGTCTGCGTAACGCCGTCTACCATTGGGCACGCACCGCCGTGCAGCACGACCCAAGAAGCCGCGCGAAATACGCCGCCTTGCGCGCCAGAGGCCATGGTCACGGCCGTGCCCTACGCTCGGTCGCCGACCGCCTGCTGGCCGTCGCCTGCGCCATGCTCGAATCCCAAACCCCCTTCAACCCGAGCCTCCCCGCGAAAATCAGCTAATCCCCACCCCTGATGGGCCTTTACAAACGGAGGGGAGTCCCCCCCGCCACACGGAGAAACGCCCCGACTCAACGCCACGCTCTTCGTCTTCTGTTCCGTCACTTCGAAAATTCCGGCTGCGGCTAAAAATACCGCAGCCGGCTGTCTCAGCTAACCGTCCGGCATCCCGGTTGTATCCATAGTGGAACTCTTGAAGACACTGAGAGTTTTCTCCGATGGAAAACTAATTAGGGTAATACAAATGCCATTCAGATATTTGATTTTACTTGCCCTCGCGGTGGGTGTCCTGATTGACTTAGGCGTTGCGCACACGGAGGAGGAAGGAGGGGGAGGCTCGCTCTTGCTCCGCGGAGAGTCCGCGCCTAGATCGGTATACGATGAAACCGGCGTGCCTCTGTCGGCATTCAAACCGAAAAGATTTCCAGCGCTCTCCGCAAAGCACATCGATCAGATACGACGCGCTACGGGCGTCTGCCGATGCCCAGAGGGCCCCTTCTCGGATCGAACCTACGAGGGGAACTGCGCAATAATCGGCTCGGATGGATTAGTGGTGGGATCGGCCCGACTCTTTTACGATGAGGCGGGCAGACCTCGAGATATCCAATCACCTTGTCAGTTTGAAAATTTGCCGCAGGCACATATACCCCCGAGCTTGATTTCATCGGAGGAGAAAAGGCGCCGGGTAGGAACCACGCAGCCGTATACAAATGGAAGCGGAGGCAGAGCCGTTGTTCAGCTGGAGCGCGCTGCACCAGGCGTCCACGGCATCGCTATCGCCACGTCGAATCCAGATGTGTACCCAGGACAGGACGTTTTGGTCGTCTCCACGTTCGAGCGAATTGACTTTGAGAGAAACATTTACGTTCCAGCTAAGGCCAAAGACCCACTTGTTCGAGAGTGTCGGATACTAAAAGTGCTTTCAACTTCAGATACCGCCGACCGCACCATATTTACGGATTGCGAGGGGAAGGGCAGGATTCCCGGGTCTATCAATTTCGCCATATCTAATTCCGGGGAACTTGTTCCTGTGGCGATGGATCTTGACTTCCATTTATCAAGCAATGAGCTTGCTAAGCAAAAAGGGGATTACTATACCGATTTGACAAGATCTCTGGTTCTCGGCGGGCGATTTCTGGAGGAAATTCGAGTTCTTGCCGGAAAGGGCGTCAAGCTCCTGCGCGGAGATAAGACGCAGATGAGGAGCGTAAGCCAAGACCTGCCTGAAATTTCCGTGGAGAAGAAATCCGCTATTGAGAGGCTTCAAAAAGAAAGCTTATTCGACCACCGACCCGCAACAAGACCGTTATCAAAATTCCAGTCCAACTCTTTTCAGTTAGATAGATCGTTTACACAAAAGCTAATGGCATCTACCGGCCAGTGCCTTTGTCACAAGCGGCAAGGCTTCGGCAGTGGATCATGCGCGATAGTTGGCTCCAAAAACCAAGTGGTTTCAGCCGCCCACGTATTCCTCGATGTCGACGGTAAGCCGGGAGATAAGTGCATCTTTCGTAGCCACGCGAATCCCAAGCGGCAGGTTCCATTATTACTAGACCCGGCTAATGCCGTTTTCGGCGCTTATCAGATCACAACGTCTCCGGCCCATGATTGGGCCGTGGTTCGCCTGGCTGAGGCTATCCCCGGAGCTGAGGCCTTTGTTCCTGACATGTCGGCCATGGAGTTATGGACGTCCGATCGGGTCTTAAACGTCACTGAACTCCATGGATTCTGGCCAGAACCCGTTGTGCAGGAATGTGGAGTTTATCGTAATCCAGACCACTATCTCGAGCTAGACTGTTTTAGTCGACCCGGCATGTCCGGATCGCTCGCTTTTTCAAAAAATCAGGAGGGCGCGCTATCCCCCGTAGGGGTGGTAAAAGGAGGAACAATGGAAGTTTTGGAGGACGCTGGGTACAAGCGGCGGTTCTCGCGGTTCATCCCAATGAAAGGCGATTTCCGAGATGCGATCTTCGCTTTAGCCGAGGTAAGCTCCGCCATTGGAAAAATAAATCTCACCCACTCGGTCTTAACCCCGCTAAAAGAGACTCAGTTGAAGGACGGGGAAGAATTCAAAGAGTGCGACGAGTGCCCACGTATGGTCGTGATTCCAACGGGAAGGTTTCTAATGGGGGGCGCCAAGTATAACGAACGTCCGGAGCATGAGGTTGTCATGTCTAAGACGTTCGCCGTCGGGAAATTTGTCGTGACTCTAGCTGAATGGGATGCCTGCGTTAAGGCAGGGGAGTGCACGCCAAAATCAGACAATGCTCCGCCCGGGCGCAATTTCCTTTCCGCCGATTACTTAAGCTGGGATGATGCAAAGGCTTACGTAAACTGGCTATCAAAGCACACTAAGCAACCCTACCGCCTCCTCAGCGAAGCAGAATGGGAGTACGTCGCACGTGCTGGCAGTACAAGCAAATATTGGTGGGGCGACGAACTCACGAGCTCAGGTCGCCAAATCGCAGCTCGGGCCGCGGACAATTCGGTGTGGATGAGGATCGGGCGCGGCTTCCCTCCAAACCAATTCGGGATCGCCGACCTGTATGGCAATGTTCAGCAATGGGTCGAGGATTGCGACAACGGAAACTATTCTGATGCACCGTCGGATGGTAGTGCGTGGGCGAACATTGTCTGCACTCGTCGTATTTTGCGAGGAGGCGTAAACCTGGATCAAGTCAATGCCGCTTCACGCTCCGGCCAGCCTTCAGGTTGGATGGGGCACCGCGTCGGTCTAAGGGTCGCGAGAGCTTTGGCTCAGCCCTCCTTGGGGGCGTTCCAAGAACTCGACAGCAAAGAGCCTCACAAGAGGAGTCACGCTGAAACTGCCGGTTTCGAGTGCGCGGACGTTTTTGCAAAAGCCGCGGCAACCAACCATTCAGCGGCCACGGTTCCTGGTAAGACAATCACTTTGGATGAGCTGCTCGCTAGCGAGGCTTCGAAAGTTTCGGTTAATCAACTCCGAGACGAAAAGCTCCTGATAGAATCGGGCATGTTTCACATCCATACTGCAAAGGATGGCAGCGTCGAAGAAGTTCGATCATCCTGGGACACGGTTAAAGAATACTACGAGAAGGACGGAGCCAGCGCCAGACTTTATCTTAAAGGGAATCGCATCGCTGGATTTAGCTTCAGAAAAGGATCGCATAGAACCGTCTATGCCCTGAAGCCAGATTGCGCTCTATTTTTTGTTGGCTATGGTGATGGCCGAGAAGATGAACTAAACGAAAGTGTGAAATTAACCGCTGGCGTGACCCCAGCTTTTTGCGCGAGGCAAGATAAATGGGGGGGTTACTTGGTTGAGTTGCCGACTCAGGTAGATGAGGACGGCAATCGGCCTTATGGCGAAGCTTGCAAAAAAGTCGGCGGCTCCTATTTAGACCGCTGCACCTGTATTAGTGCCGTGAAGATCACGGACATCGACGCCCGGGTTGAGGATTGCGGGTCACCATTGCCGGAGCGGCTTTTGAGAGAGGAAATGACGTTGAGTTCTGCGGTTTTAGAAACCTTGTCGAAACAGGAAGGCAAGAAGCTTGCAGATCTGTGTGAGTTGAGCGCTTCGTCGTTTGAGAATAGAGCGCGTTGATGCGAAGCGGCCGAAAGAGGATTCTAACCATCATATTCGCGCAGCCTGCCAGCTTTGCTGTTTTTTTCGCGGCAGGGTCCGCGACGCGCGTCCGCTTTGCGTTTCTGCCCCTGTGATCCTCCGTGAAGTATGGCTTCCGAGCCGTTGTAGGAGGGTTTGAGATGGGTAGAAAGCGCCACAAATGTAAGCGACGTTTTTTCACGTTGGCCTTTGTGGGTTTATGCGTATCCCTTGAGCCGCCTGGTAATGATCTCGGTTTCCAAGGATTTGTTTCATAGGAGTGGCTCCATGATCGTGTCCACCGGTTCCGTCGCGGAGGTGGTTGGAATCGGGTTGGCGTAGTCTCCAGGTCGCTTGAACCCAAACGATTCCGAATACCTCCGCGACGGAACCGGCTCGGCATGCATTGACCGTTGTTGGTTCCTGGCTTCACCGGCGTTTTTGCCCTTGTCGAAGCGATGAGGCCGGCAAACAACTCGTCGTGCCGCGACGTCCATAATCATGGCTGCGGCGTAGTTCTCAATGGTTTTTTGGCGCTCCTCGACCTGGCCAGGGCTCATGGGCCACAGCGGCTGGGTCCGGTGGGTCTGGCTCTTTTCGTAGACGGAGATATTTATAGACAAATCCGCGAAAGAGTATTCTCCTAAACAGGATGGCGGCTGTCCGTCAGTATGTGAGTCAGAGCAAATTCGGAGATATCAAACGGCGCTTTAGGCCGAGTGCTTCGACGACGCCGATGAGCGTGACAGAACGACTGTAGTTTACACAGCGGTTTACACCAGCAAGGAAACTTCGATTGGCGATGCTCGCAATGCTTTGTCGCACTTTCTCAGCAAGCTCGCGAGGCCTTGACTAGACAGCAAAAAAAGGGCGCGTGTATGCAAGATGCTTTTCAAGCATGTCGACGTAAATGACGGAGATCGTGTCAGCGCCCCGGAGAGTAATCGACTGCATAGGAGAAGGTTTATGTCTACGCTCGTGAAATGGCCGCTCTATAGCCTGGTGGTGATCATGCCCGTGCTGTGGCCCGCGTCTCCGGCGGCGGCACGAGACGAAAGCCGCGCTTACTCCTCTCGGTCGCTGCTCGCGCAAAACCGAGAGTCTTGCAGCAATTATCAATGGTATCGGAAATGTAAAACCGAGTCGCCGCGGGACTATTGCTGCAAGACGATTCAGTATGACGTCCCGAACTGCATCTGCGATTGATAATCGTTGACGGCACCCAAGCTGGACCGTGCGGTGTCGCTCGGCTGCAGGGCATCGATGATGGCGTCCTATACGTCGCGCAGCCACCGCGTCCGTCGTCCGTCTCGACGCTCGCTCGCTCGATGAGGCCCATCTCGAGCCGTTCGCACGGGCAGCAATAGAAGGAGTGATAGGGTCTCCGACACATGTCTATTTCAGAGAGTAAACATATGTCGGAGTTTCGTCTGATGCAATTACCACCGGTTGGCTACGTGGTCGTGACAGGGTTTGAAAATGACAAGGCGTTCGAGAATCCCGCGGCCGCCCCGCTTCGTCGTAGAATTGAACGTCTTCAGCGCAAAAAAGACCGCCAAAGGCGCAGGCGTTGATGAGGAAGATCCGCGTCACCACGGGCGACGCGAAATCAGTGCGCCAGCCATCAATTTGGCGCTCAGCCACGACTTGTTCCTTATTGCGACCGAGACGTAGACGAATTTTCCGTAGATGCCGAACCGGATCCCGAATCGCCTGATGAGGAGCGTGGGCAAAGCGAGAAGGTACGCCCGCCTCACAGCCCAGCGACCTTGGTGAGGTTGACCTTGAAGCGGTCGCGTTTGCGCTGATAGCGGCGGGAGGGACCAAGAAAGCGAAACGGGGATAAGGGCGCGGGTGATGTCTCACGTTAATAAACACGGGGCGGCGGTGAAGCCTACTTCAGCGCCGGCGTGGGGCGGCCGCAGGAGCTGATCACCGAGCAGACGCTCGAAAGGTATAAGGACTCGTTGGCGATCTCATTGGCATCGTGCCTCAGCGATTTGGCTCCCCGAGCGGCAACTTCGAGTCAGAGACCGAAGAGGACTTTGAGTGGGCCTCGCTTCACTGCCGGTCTTCCGACCCTATAAATTTTTCGTGGCCCAGTTAATGACACGCAGGCTTGATGCTTCCAAAAGCGCGCTGGTTGCAGCATAATGGTTCATCGCTGGACGACCGCACCGTCATGGCGCGGGCCTCGAATACTCACCCGTTGAGCTGTCGGCTTCCGCAGAGAACTGGAATCAAAGATTTTCGAAAACGTACTCGACGCGGCAATTCCTTCCAATAAGATGTATCCTGACACAGGCTCGCGTCTCACCAAGCTCCTACGGGCTGACTAGCTCCCAGCGACATGAGATCGGGCTTGGTTCAGCCAAAGGTTCCTCCGCGGACAGGCGGAATAATACGGAGGCGAGGATGCTTTTATTGCGTGCTTTTTTTGTTCCGACTTTATTCGCCGGCTTAGTTGCGCCCGCCATTGCCGCTGACGAGGATTGGCGGGATTGTGAACAGGGGGACCGCGGCGGCAAGGACTGGCGCGTGCAAATCGCCGGGTGTACCCGCGTTTTGGCTCTTGGCATCAACCAAACTATAGCCAGCCGCGCGATGGCCTATAATAAACGCGGCATCGCCTTTTCCAGAGAGGGCGTCGTCCCAGATTTTGATCGCGCGATAGCCGATTTCGGCGAAGCAATTCGGCTCGATCCAAAGAACATAGCTGCTTATTTCAATCGCGGACTCGCCTATGACAAGAAAGGCGATCTAAATCGCACATTAATCAATTATGGTAACGTGATCGGAGTCGATCCAAAAACCGTAAACGAATTTGCCAATAAGAGCGCGGCCAGCAAAGACCTCGCGCTCGCTGACTATAGTGAGGTCATCAAATTTGATCCAAAACACGCCGATGCTTTTGCACGACGTGGCCTTATCTATGAAGATCGTGACGACCGCGAGCACGCGCGCTCCGACTTCGAGGCGGCAGTAGCGGCGCGGCCTGGCGATGAACTGGGGACGGCGGGGCTCAAGCGTCTGCGCGACAAGGCGCCTAAGATCGCGACGATCCCCGGGCCGCCGCGTTGGGCGTATTCACAGGATCCCACTCCTCCGCCTCAACCAACCATCACCGACGCGCCCGCCCCTCAGCCGAAGGTCGCGGCTTTTTCCTGTGCCGGAACGAAGCGCGTCGCGCTGGTTGTTGGCAACAGCGCCTACCCGGGCGCCGCGCAGCTCGCGAACCCCGTTAACGACGCCGAAGACGTCGCCGGCATCCTGAAAGGCAAGCTCTGCTTCAAGGTTATC
>RXIY01000025.1 GCA_003963405.1 Hyphomicrobiales bacterium | reverse complement strand
CAAGCCCGGCGACGCCTGACGCGCGACACCGGCCATGGCGAAGATAAGGCCCTTACTCGCAGCAGGCTATTCGGCCATTACAGCTTCTCCCCGCCGAGGAGGCAATTATTGTCGCCTTCCGCCGTCACACACTACTGCCCTTGGACGACTGCCTCTACGCGCTACAGGCGACGCTTCCGCATCGCTTGCGTGACACTTGGCCACTTCGACGGCACACGCAATCCTGATAAACTCTCCTAGTTGATTAAGGAGTTAACGCCATGCTTAAGATAGCCCTTCCCACGCGGGCCGCCGGGTTGTTGGTTTGCGGGACAGCAAGCGCGCAATACTACAACTACGGCACAGGCTCGAATTCCAGTGACCACTATGTGGATGGCCACTACAACCGCAACGGGACCTATACGCAGCCGCATTATCAAACCAATCCGGAACGGCAACACGCACGACAATTATGGGGCCGCAGGCAACTACAATCCCCACACGGGAGGCTATCGTCGGAGCTATTGACGGCTCAGCGTAAAGCTCCCGCGCGCAAAGCCATAGCCTAACGCAAAGGCTGTGGCTTTTTCGGGAAATTACTCGCTGAGGAACGGGACCCAAGATCGGCTAGAAGAGTCCCAAACCTTGACCGTCTTGTCCGCTGGATTGGCCTTGAAAATAAAGCCACCACTTTCCCTAACCGCGTCTGCCAGCGGCTGCGAGACTGTACGGGTGCGCGGGCTAGCAATGACACTGAATGAAGTGCCTGTTACCTTTGCGATATCCCGCTGCAGCCGCAACTGGCGAGTTAGCGAGATATTGAGAACGTCTTTAATATCACCAATCGGCGCATTTCCGCCATTAGCGATATCCGGAATGGTCGGGTAAAAGGCCCCCGACTCAAGCTCTGGTCCAACCATCGTGTTATTATTTCGTTCAAGTCCAAAAGCTTCCGTGACCGCCCTTTGAAAGGCATTCCCGCGCCTTGAGTTTTCAGAGAGGATAGAGTCGGCTGTTCGCACATTTGGGAGCGACGATTCAACTTGCGCTGGTAGGGTACTTTCGATCTCCGCTCCCACACCGGAGAGAGCACCTGTCTCGGCTCCGAACGACATGAAGATCGGAGAGAGCAGAGTGTCCAACACAGCTGGGTTTTTGGAAAAAGCGGACCACCAAGTGGACACTCGTGCGGAGATGAATTCCAGCGCAGGGCTTGCCTCGATGGCAACCCCCGCCGCACCCATTGTCGGAAAAACGTATGCTGCGTCTCGATATTCCACATTTATAATACTGTGGCTCAGGAAATCATCAACAACGATTTGCCCGGCCCGCGGGATGTTTACCACGGCCGCTAGGGCATTAATCCAAGGCAGCAAAATCTTGTTCAACACGACGTTCAAGGGTCGGTTGCCGGTGTCGACGCTGGTTATGGGCTGCCAAAACAGTCTGGGATCGGGTTCGAAACGCCACTCGGTTTGCGTCGTCCAGTCTGGGACAGCACCAGGCATCGGTCCCGGAGGCTTGGAAGCCAGCCGACTATTGTCCAGCTTACTATCGTTTAGCGACGGTGATGCGCCGGACGGAAATCTATTAGGTGGGAGACTGCGTGGTGCTGCACCGTCAGGGCTTTGTACTCTTACTATTGGGAAAGGTGGGGGGGGTGGAGGGGGCGGTGGAGGGCGGTGTGGTCCAACCTCAACAATTTCATTATACGGAATGCTTTCTCCGTCCACTATAATCGTGCCGGGACCCCCGACGCTAGTGACGACGAGGCCGCCGCCTCCTCCGCCGCCTTCCCATTTTGTGCCATTATTGGGGTCTTGATTACGCATGGGGGTATTCTGTTTAGGGTTGTCTGCCCGGTGCCCAGAGTTTAGCTCACGAATTCAGGGACTGGCGAAGCAGGAGAACTCTCGGAACTGAAGATTTCACAAGGCTCAAGTCCCTGCGCATTCCTTGCATCCTTTAAAAGTTCAACTCTGACCAACTCAGAGAATGTTCACCTCAACATTGTCGTAGTCGAAATTGTAGCCAAGTGGAAAGATCTGCTTGCCGGCGGCGTCGCGGTTCGGTTGCTTGGCGACAACTTCCCACAGGTCAGCCTCGCTCTGGCCCCGGACGGACACGATGGGGGCTTCGACGACCACCGCAGGGGGGCCCGGAGTGTCGAATAAAGTTGTCTTGACTTGCAGGATGGAACCAATCGAAATCGGTCCTCGGCAAACCACTCTCGCGACGATGAGGACCACGGCATTGTTTTCCACGCGAAACACTGGCTCGCCCGCCGTTATTGGATCGCCAGGGTTCTTGAAAACGCCAGTCACAATGCCGTCAATGGGCGACATCAAGATCGTATTGAGATATGCGACCTGCAACTGGTTGACATCGGCATCTATGGAATTCAATTCATTTTGGTATACGTCCTCTATGCGGTCTAGGAAGTGGGTTTCCTTCACGAAGGACAGAACCTCTTCGCCGAGGCCGATCTGGACCCGGGCATCTCGCGCAACATTTTCATGGTTCGGCGACCTGTATTCGAGCCCTCTTGATTCGGACGTTTGATTTTCCTTGCCGGAATAATCATTCGTTGCTGTGTTAAGCACCGTTGCATCGGGACCCTTCGTCACAGAAGTTCCCTTATTGGGGCCTGACGTCCCACTAGTCACCGTTAATGTCTTCTTTAGCACTGTGTTCACACCAAAATCCTGAAGATATGCAGCCTCAAGCAAGTCCCTCAAGCTGGTAGAAAGCTCGGACAGGCGGTTTATATTCTCGCCCCTTTGAGGCATGACTTGTCTCATAGCGTCTGCGATTTTCGGAGTACCTCCATATTTCGTGATAAAGGCGTTCGCTCGCGCGTTGACTGCCTTTCTCAAGGCAGCCTTGGAGGTTTCCGCGCGCATCGCTGCCAGCGCCTTTCCCCCGAAACCCGACAAATCAAGAACGGGGCCGGGATCGCCTAACGGAGGAGGCTCCTCAAACGGGTTTGGGGGCGATCCCGAGTTCGGCGCGGGTTTGGTCGCGTCATCGATGCCATCCGAATCGTACTTCAGGCGACTGGGGTCACCCGTCGTGGCGGGATGAACCGTCCGAATAAGAGTGGCGTGAGGGCCAGGGACAGTGGTCACGCCACGAAGAGCCATATAGAATCGGTCGAAATTGAAAGCACCTACTACTGAGCCCAGCTCGACGAAGGACTCTCCAAGAATGCCACCGACCTCGAAGCAAAGATTTGCTACTTGGAACGGCCTTACCGACAGGGAAATGGGTTTCGCGGGTACCGGTTGCATATGTTCGTCTCTTGTTCGATCATTGCAGCAAGGTCTACATGCCGCTCCACCATCACTTGATCAGGCAACATACGGTGGAGTCCTGCTCGCAGGAGGCAAAAACGCCAGCTATCCCATGAAGGGGGATCGAGACGCATTCTCCGGGCAGAAGAGTTCCTATGATTTCTTCGGCTCCCGAGGCCTTCCGTGTTCCGAAGGTTATCTTTTCGCCGAATAGGTCGTTGTGAACGTGCAACACGAGCGGCTTTTCGAATATGATGTCTTTCGTGATGCCCGCGGAGCCCCAAAGATGCATCGTCCCGCGAACTTTAACCTCGTAACTGGGCTGAGCCCAATCGTTGTAACCGCTGCTTGAATTGCCCATACGGGTTGCTCTCATTCAAGGTTTGTTACAGCAAGAACATGACAAATGAATTTGAGGCGGTTGGCTGTGCCACAGTTACATAACCTAATGCAGAACCTATAAACTGTCTATTCTGTTTTGATAATGCCACTGCCAAAGACGTCCGTTTCTCCAACGACGCCCGCGATCGTATCTTGCGTGGCGTCGAAATTCTAAATAACGCAGTGAAGGTAACGCTGGGTCCTAAGGGAGGCAACGTGGTGATCGAGAAGAGCTTCGGCGCGCCCCGCATCACCAAAGACGGCGTCACCGTCGCCAAGGAGATCGATCTCACCGACAATAACGGCCCCGGTAGAGGCGACGATCCGACCCTAATCTAGGCTACAAGAAACCTCGCGAGCGTGACGGCGCAGGGCCGCAATGGCTCTCCTCATGGCGATTGCCTCACAGGTATATCGCCCGTGCTTGTAGGCCCCGTTTGCCTTGCCCTTGGGTGCGCCCGGGGTTGGTTCCCCCGTGCATCCTACAGCGACCATTCGCCATCCCCGGCGCTTCGCATGGCTGCCCCAACCGCGTCTTCGCCCCGCAGCGCTTGCTCAGGTGCACGGATGGTCGCCTTACAACCACCCGCGCGATGGCTCTCGGCGCTGCCCGTAGTAAAACAGCTTTTTGGCCTCATGCCGCCCATAGAGGCTCCCTGCGATCGCACCAAGCATCCCGTGCCGCCCCGCGTAATGCCCGAGGATCCCACCGGTTATCGCGCCCTTGATGCATCCCTTTGCGAGGGCGTCCCCGCTCGGCAGCGACATGGAAAGAGCCAGCAGAGTTCACATCTTTAGTCTTGCGATCCAGCAATATGATCTGCAACGACTTTAGCTTTATGTCTGTCGGACCCACAATTGAAAGCTTGAAAATGCAGGAGGTAGTTCGAGAATCTCGGCGCCCAGCTCGTCCGCGAAGCCGACTCCAAGCAGCATGACGCTGCCGGCGACGGCACCACCACCGCGACCGTGATTGCGGCGGCGATCGCCCGCGAAGGCGCCAAGGCAGTCGGCGCCGGCCTCAACCCGATGGATCTGAAGCGCGGCGTCGATCTCGCCGTTGAGGCCATTGTCGCCAATCTCGCCAAGAATTCTCGCAAGGTCACCTCCAACGACGAGATCGCCCAGGTCGGCACGTTTTCCGCCAACGGCGACACCTTCATCGGGGAAGAGATCGCCAAGGCCATGCAGAAGGTCGGCAATGAGGGCGTGATCACGGTCGAGGAGGCCAAGAGCCTCGAGACCGAGACCGACATCGTCGAGGGCATGCAGTTCGATGGCGATGTCACATTAACTCTCTCAGAGCGCAGCGAAGTCGCCGGGGCCTGATTTTACGCGGATAGCGTCACGGACCTCCACTCCGCGATCGCCCTGAGGCGATGCAGATGGATGGCGATGGCGGAGTGGCGAGAAGGTTGGGGTGGGACGAAGAGGTTGCGGAGTGCGGAGAAAACGTCGACAAAACGCTGCAACCCGCGCCACGATCTGAACCCCTGCATCGCTCGCTCTCGCTTTCGTAGCGGGACATGGGAGTTCTCCGCGCGGTTGTTCAAACCCTTGTGGGATCGATGCTCGACGTTCGGCAGCGTCTTCCGTTGCGCAACGGCATACGAGCCGAGCTTGTCGGTGACCATGCGGCGCGGGCGGCAGCCTTGCTTATGGAGGAGGCGCTTTAGCAAGCGCTGGGCAGCCTTGGCGTTGCGGCGGACCTGGACGATTTCGTCGAGGACGTAGCCATCTTGGTCGACAGCCCGCCAGAGTTAGCGCCTCTCGCCGTTGATCGAGACGATGATCTCGTCGAGATGCCAGACGTCGCGCCTGCCGGGCTTCTTGCGCTTAAGGCGATGGGCATAATCCAGCCCGAATTTCATGGCCCAGCGGCGGATGGTTTCATAGGAGAGAACAATCCCGCGCTCGAGCAGCATTTCCTCGACAAGGCGCAGTCTGAGCGGGAACCGGAAATAGAGCCAGACGGCGTGGGCGATGATTTGCGGCGGGAAGCGATGGCGCTTGTAGCTCACGGGCGGCGGGGTCATGCCGCCTGAATGGCCGACCAAAGCCTACCCGCCGGTTAATGTGACGTCACCGGCCAGCTTGAACCGGCAGGTTCTACAGTCCTTTCAAGCGTCTCTCCGCAATCTTCGCACCGACTATCTGGACGGCCTCGTTCTCCACTCCCCCTACCCCGACGACAGGGATACGCTGGAGGCGTGGCGGGCCATGGAAAGCCTTTATGACCAAGGCAGCGTCCGCCAATTGGGCGTCAGCAATTGTCACGAACTTCCACGACTTGAAGCCCTGTGCCGGAACGCCCGGATCAAGCCCGCGACGATCCAGAACCTTTTCTATGCAAAAACCCATTACGACACGGATATCCGGGCCTTCTGCCGAGAGCATGGTATTGTTTATCAGAGCTTCTGGACTCTGACCGCCAATCCCGAAATTCTTGCCGCGTCCGATCTGATTGAACTTGCCACTAAATACGGGCGAAGCCCGGCCCAGCTCTTTTTTCGCTATCTGACGCAGCTCGACATGGTGTGTCTTACCGGCACCTCGTCAAAGGACCATATGGAGCAGGACCTGTCCATCTTCGAGTTTCGCTTGAGCTCAGCGGGATGCGAGACCCTGGCCGCCCTGCTGCTGCAATCACCGTAAATGGGTGTCCAGACGGCCTTGCGTACTGAACAGAGATTTCGGCTATCAGGGATGGGGTTTGCCGATCTTTGGTCCGGGCCGCCGGCTTCTCATCCGGCGGCGCAGATCGTCGAGAAGGGGCTCTGGCTGCGGGCGAAGCTAGGGACACGCGCAGCCTGATTTTGAAAGCCATCTTCTCCGATTGCGCGAAACAATGTTCCGATCTCGAAAACTTCGCCAGCGCCGAGGCCCATCGCTTGCTCCCGCCGATGCTTGACGAAAATCGCAGAGCCGGCGGGGGCGACGACGGCCGCGAGCAGCGCTTACAAATCAAGCACCAGCATATCGCTTTTGGCGCGCGACACGCAGGCCAGGAAATAACCTTCCGCCTTCTCCTGATCGGAGAGGCGCTTGTCGCGATGGTCGGCTTCGCCTTTAATTACCTTGATCTTGCATGTTCCGCACATGCCTTGTTCGCAGGAAGTGGGAACCTTTACACCCTGTTCCTCTAGGAAAGCCGTGACGGTCTTGCCGCCGGGGACTTTGTAAACGGCGCCCGTGCTGGCGATCTTGACTTCGAAGACCTTGTCGAGCGCCGCCGGCGGCACTTTCGTCGTGAAGCGTTCGACATGGATGCGTTCCTTGGCCCAGCCCTTCTGCTCGGCAATGTTGATGATCGGATCCTGCCACCAATCTACGCCACAGATGAAGAGCTGCGTCTCCTCCGGCTGATCCGCCAAAATCGTCGCTGGGTTGAGTAATTTGTTCAACTCGCTGGACTCGTAGTAATATTCCACGTTCTCCGCGAAACTGGATGCGGCGATCACTTCGCGGAACGAGCCCGGCGACATCATCGCATACACATAGTGCAACGTGAAAGGAATGTCTTGACGTTTGAGGTGATCGGCGATGCTCAGGATGGGCGTCACGCCGATGCCTCGCGCCATCAAGATCGCGCGCTTCGTTCCCCGCGGCACGCGAAAGCGATTTCTCGGCAAGCCGACATGCAACGTATCCCCCACTTCAACTTGCGCATGTAGCGCCTTGGAGCCCCCGCGGCTGTTGGCGTCGTTCCACACGCCGATGACGTAGCGATGGTGTTCTGTCGCGCTGTTGCACAAAGAATATTGCCGGACCAGACCGCCGGGAACAGTCACGTCGACATGCGCGCCGGCCGAGAAGGCGGGCAGTTCCGCGCCGGCCGGATCGACTAATTCGAACGAGACCATATTGTGGGCCTCGTTGGTTTTCTTGGCGACAATGACCTCGTGAAGGGTGTCGTTCATCGTCTTGTCCGATCGAGAATCCAGAAAGCGCCCGACGTCCAGCAAAAAGCATACCAAGAGCAATTCTTACGTGCGGCGTTGGCTCATACGCTGGCGGTCATGACGCATAGATCGCGGCATTTGGCAGGCCGGCGCGATAGCGACGCCACATTGCATGAAACAGCCCTTCGAGCGCGAGCGTATAGGAGTGCACGTCGAAGAGCGGTACGCTGGCGCGATTTGCCGCAAGCTTGTCGCGTAACGCCGCCAAGCGCGCGGGCTGCATTGCGAGCGCCAAGGCGAGACCGAAATAATTCTCCTCATCTTCGACAATCAGCTATGGCAGGCCGACCGCATGCAAGAGGCTGCCAGCTATGCGCGACGAAAAAGTCGCGCCCGGCCGCGTCACTACCTGCCGACCCCACAGCGCGTCGCTGGCGTTCGTGTGCGCGCCATAGGGCGAGGTGTCGAGCACGAGATCGGCAAGTTGCAGCCGCGCGAGATGTTCCGCTTGCGCCATGTCCGGCGCGAAGACAAGCCGCGCGCCATCGACGCCGCGATTGCGCGCTTCGTTACGCAAATTGCCCTCGGCTTCGGGCGAGGCCAACAGCCACACACGCTGTCCGGCGCCACGTTGAGCAGTCGGCATCAGACGTCGAAAACCGCTGGCGTGAATTTGAAAGCCTGATTGAAACAGCAGAAGACGAAGCCACGCGCCGGCAGCCCCACCTCGGCGCACGTCGGCACACCCTGATCAGCCCGTGGCGACCACGCGGTTGGTAGGAGTGCGGCAGAAAGGCATGCGATTCCGCGTAATCGACGGCGCTGGCGCACGGCGTGACGAAAGAGTCTGTGACGATGTAATCGCACAGGCCGTCGCCGAGCGTTCTTGGATAGCCGAGATAGTTCACTTGCAGCGGCGCCGGACGCAAGGCGAGGATCGAGGTGCGCGTCGCCTGCGTGAAGCCTTTCAGATCGATCAGAATTTGGATGCCGTCGGCGTGAATCTTCTTCGCCGCCTCGATGTCCGAAAGCGGGCTGATGTCGCTGAAGCGATCGAAGGCTCTCCGCAGCCGTGGCCGCATCTCCTTGCCATCGTCTTTGCCGTAGGAATAGGCGTAAGTTCGAAAAGCGAGCGGTCCTGAGCTTCCAGCATCTCGACGAGCAGCAGCGCCGTCGCGTGATCGTGAAAATCGTTGGAAAGATAGCCGAGGCGGATTTTCGTGAACGGCGCATCTGAGAAACGGAAGTTTAGGCGCTCACGATCGGGCGTCGCCGCTGCGATGCATTTGCGCATCCAATTTTCTGAACAGGAGCGTTGCTCAGCCGCCGTCACACCCGGCTCCGACAAGAGCTGGAAAGGGGGCATCTGCTCGCCGTCGGGATCCGCCAACCTCGCGCGCGCGAAAGCCAAGCGTGCCCCGAAATTTTCCCAGTCGCACATGCGGCAGGTTCGAATGAAGGATCGCATCGCGCCTTTACGACGAAACCTGCCTCGCGCTCATAGCCCGGCCCGGGGGATGCCGGCGCGCCGCGCGCTCCAAGTCAAGCAATCGCCGAGCCAATATGAATATTAGCTGCGCCGAAAGCAGCCAATTCGCGCGCCAGCTCCGCCGTTTCGCTCCAATCCAGCGCCACATCGGCGTAACCATCGAGCGTGATAACGACGCCGCCAGTTTCGACAGTGGCCGTGAACTCGCGATCGCTGGCGATCGGACTCATATAAACTTGTCGCTCTGCGCTGCGCGCCGCAGCGACCGCGGCGAGGGCGCAGGCGACTATCTCGGCTTCTTGCGCCGTGAAGCGCCGCGGCGGCTGGCCGGCGACCGACAATGTCAACAAGCGGCCAAATGCCTGATGTTGCATCGCCGCCAGAGTGAAGTTTTCCGACATTTGTTGCGCATTTTCTCGACACGGACCCGCGCCTTCCCACGCAAAAGCGTTGATCCGATTGGTTTTCGCATCTCGCGTCGCCGCGGGCGCCCTTTTTGAATCTAAGGAGGCCAGCGAGGAAACCCGATGACCGAAGCTGAAATCAAAATCCGTGCCCAGTCGAGCGGCGGACATCCAACCGACCGCGACTCTTGGCCTAGCGACATTCGCGGCTACCATAAGCGCACTAAACATGCGCCGACGCGCTATGCGTTGGGGCCAGCCTTTCTCGATTTGACATCGCAGCCCTCGCCCTTCCGGCGCTTCGCCGGCGCGCCCTTGATTGACCTGCCGTTGCGTGATCGTGAAGCGACGGCGCCTTTTCCCGGTCCAGCCCCACAATCTGCGCCGTTGGAGCGCGCGGCGCTGGGCCTTTTCCTCGAACTCGGCTTTGGCCTCAGCGCCTGGAAGAGCTTCGAGGGCTCGACTTGGGCGTTGCGCAACAACCCCTCCTCCGGCAATCTGCACCCGACCGAAATTTACCTCGTGACCAACGCCGCCGAGGGCCTTGGAGACACGGCGGCGCTCTATCATTACGCCCCAGAACACCATGCGCTGGAACGCCGCGCTAGGTTCGAAGCCGCCGTCGCTTTGCCCCAGGGCGGATTTCTGCTGGGATTGAGTTCAGTGCCCTGGCGCGAGAGCTGGAAATATGGCGAGCGGGCGTTTCGCTATTGTCAACTCGACGTTGGCCATGCAATTGCCGCGGCCGCGCAGGCCGCCGCGGCGCTCGGCTGGCGCGCGCATCTGCTGTGCGAGCCCTCGGACGCGGAGGCCGCGGCCTTGCTGGGCTTGGATCGGCCCGACGCAGCGCATCGCCGGGAGGAGGAACACCCCGATGCGCTGCTTTGGATCACGGTGGGCGCCGACGCGCCGACCCGCGTCGACATCGGCGCGGTGGCGCAGGCGCCACGCCAATGGAGCGGCGCCGCCAACCGCCTGAGTGAAGATCACGACGGTTGGCCTCTCGTCGATCTGGCGGCGCTGCTTTGCCGCAAGACCCGTACGCGGACTTTGGAGCCTTTGTCACACGCTGCGCCGAAACCCGCGTTCCCCTTCCCGTTGCCAGACATCGGCCGCACGGTGAGACGGCGACGCAGCGCGCAACGCATGGACGGCGTCGCGACGCTCTCGCACGAGGCCTTTTGCGCCATGCTGACGGCCACGCTGCCCGGCGCCGAACCCTGGCTCGCCCCTTTCCCCTGGCCGCCGCGCCTCAACCTCCTGCTCTTCGTGCATCGGGTCGACGGGCTGGAGTCGGGTCTCTATCTGCTGCAGCGTGACGCCGAAACCACGGCGCGGTTGCGCGAGAGATCGGCGCTGGCGCTGCTTTGGACGCCGATCGAGATTGGCCCTCTCAAGCTCTTCCGCCTGCGGCGCGGCTCCGTCGAGCGCGACGCGACGATAAACGCCTGCCGCCAGGCGATCGCCGGCAAGGGCTGTTTTGCCGTGGCGATGATCGCTGATTTCGACCGCACGCTCAAAGAGGACGGCGGCTTCGGCTATCGCCGACTGCATTGGGAGGCCGGCGCAATCGGCCAGGCGCTCTATCTCTGGGCGAGCGCCATTGGCCTCGCCGGCACGGGGATCGGCTGTTTCTTCGACGATGAGATCCACGTGATGCTGGGCCTGCCGCCAGACGAATACGCCGTTCAGGACCTCTACCACTTCACTGTCGGCGCTGCGCTCGAAGACCAGCGCATGCTGACGCTTCCCGCTTATCCCGAAGCGATGCGCGAGCGAGCATGAACATTCAAATCGAAAAGCCGCATGTCGAAGCGCTGATCGCGCGCTTTCCCGCCCATTCGGGGCTTTCTTCACAACTGCGCTTCGGCGACAGAGTCGAACTCGATCTCGCGCATCTCTCCAGCGCCGAGTCCGACTTCCTCGAGGAGCTGTATCAGCAATCCGGGCCTGAATTGCGCGCGCGCCGCGCAACTCTCGACGCTGCGCGCGGCGCTGGAAGCGGAGGGCAAGCGCTTCGAGGCTGGCGATCTTGAAGACGTGCTGCCTGCATTGATCAAATATCTGGCGACCGACGCGCTGCGCGGCTGGCTGTTCACGGCGAGCGTCGCCGCCAAGGCGCTGCCCTATGTGGTGACGCGTTTCGACTATGTGCCGACCTCTAACGACGAAGCCGGCAAGATCCTGGTGGAAATGAAGGCCAACGCCAAGGGCACGCTGCAAACCAATCTCATGCGCATCATGGGGCCCGACGTCGCTGGGAGGACGATCAGCGAAATTCTCGCGGCCAAGGGATTTTTACGCGAGACGCCGGCCTTGATTGAGGCCTTCGACGCCGCGAGCGAAACCTATTTCGATTGGCGCGGCCGCTATGGCGAACAATTTTCCGGCAAGGGCACGGGCTTTCACGCCGAAGACCCGAACGCCACGCATCGGGACACGGATTGGACCCGCAAAGACGTCATCGTACTCTCGACGAGCGGCGGAGAGGCGCGTCTCGTCAACGACGAGGCGGTGCTCTCTGCGCGCAGCCTGACCCTGGAAGCGCCCGGCGACGTGTTTGGGCATTTTCTACGTAAGGCTGGCAAGAGCAACCCTTTTTCGGGCGAGGACGAGATCGCCGAAATCCGCGCGCAAATCCGGCCGGGGCTCTTCACGCAGATTCCCGTCCACCCTTATATTCTGATGTTCCATCTCGATCTGCATCACCATGTCTGGGTGCATGTCGACGAGATGCGGCTCTATCGCTATCAGCCAGAATTGAAAAGCAAACTCGTCTTGCCCGAAGAGCAGACGGATCTCATCGACATTCTGACCGCCGAGATGGACGTGCTGATGGACGACATCGTGCAGGGCAAATGAGGCGGCACGACGGTGCTTTGCGCCGGCCCGCCCGGCGTCGGCAAGACGCTGACGGCGGAAGTCTATTCGGAGATCATCCAGCGCCCCTAGTACCGTGTCCATTCTGGGCAATTGGGCCTCAACGTCTCGACGATGGAGACGGCGCTGAAGGAAATTTTGACCCGTGCGCAGCGTTGGGGGGCGGTCATGCTGATCGACGAGGCCGACGTCTACATCAAGCGGCGCGACGACAATATTGCCATGAACGCCGTCGTGGGCGTGTTCCTGCGCGTGCTCGAATATTTCAACGGGCTCTTGTTCCTGACGACGAATCGCGTCGACGACATCGACGAAGCCATCGTCTCGCGCTGCATCGCCTTAATCAAATACAACCCGCCCGACGCGGAGGCGAAGCGCCGCATTTGGCGCGTGATGTCCGAACAATTCTGCCTCGCCGTCGACGATCGCCTGATCGACGAACTCGTCGAGATTTTCCCCGCCGCCACGGGACGTGATATAAAGGGTTTGGCGAAGCTCACGGCGAAGTTCTGCCACCAGAAGAACGTGCCGCCGAGCCTCGCAGTGTTCCGGCGCTGCGCAATCTTCCGCGGCCTCGACACGGCGCATGCGGCGTAGCGGTTAGGACGAGAGAATGGAAGACGCGCGACTGAAGGCGCCCTCCGACGCGCGCAATCGCGAGCCGATCCTGACGGTCTTGCGTCAGCTGTTGCCGCCGCGCGGCGTCGTTCTGGAAATCGCCAGCGGCTCGGGCGAACACGCGGCGTTCTTTGCGGAAAGTTTGCCGCATCTCGTCTTTTACCCCTCCGATCCCGATGCTGCGGCGTGCCGCAGCATAGCGGCCTGGAGCCAATCGCTTGGCCTGGGCAATTTCCGGGCGCCGCTGACGCTCGATGCGCGCGAAGTCGATTGGCCCATCGACGCAGCCGACGCGATCTTATGCATCAATATGATCCACATTTCGCCCTGGTCGACGACGGAAGGCCTGCTAAAGGGCGCAGCGAGACTCCTTCAAAGCAACGCGCCCCTCTATCTTTACGGCCTCTATCGGCGTGCGGGTGTCGAGACTGCGCCGAGCAATGTTGATTTCGACGAATGGCTGAAGACAAAGGATCCGGCTTTCGGCCTGCGCGATTTGGAAGCCGTGGCTGCCTGCGCTTTGCATTACGGCTTCAGGCGCCCCGCTGTCGCCGAAATGCCCGCGAACAATCTTAGCGTGATCTTCCGCCGCGCATAGGACCGTTTCAGTCGCCCACCCCCCCGGACAGGCGATCACGCCAGCGCTCCCGAAAGGCGTTTGCCAAATCTTCACTCGCAAAGACGACCTCTATCGACCATTCGGTGGTGCGCGTATTGTCTGGCCACGCCCGTTCCGCGCTGCGCCAGATAACGTCCGGCCAGTCGGGATTGCGTTGCGGCTTGCCGCCGTCGCGCGACGACGGCCGGCCGACGCGGTCGATCAGCCACTCCATGATTTCGGGCAGAAAGGCCGCGCCAAAAAACAGCCCATGCCGACTCAAGCGATCGGGGGCGCGAAAGATGCGCTGATTGATCCAGGCGAAGGCCGGCGGATCAGGATCGTTGTGAAAACACCGCAACGCCAGCAGCCGGAACCCCATGGGGATGGAATGCGCCGGCACGGCATTGACGCAGCCTGCAGCTTCCCGCAGCGCCGCTGTGGCGGGCTCATGATTTTGCATCCTCACGGGCTCGCCCCCCACGCCTCGGGCGGCGGTCGATCGACGGCCTTCCGCGCGTCGAGCACGGCGGCCAACGCGCGGCGCCCGTCCTCTACTGCCTCCGCCTCCGTGTCGCCGACGCCGAGGCAGCCGGGAATCTCGGGGTAAGACAGGACGAAATAGCCGCCCTCCTCCGCCGACGCACGGCCCAACTCGGTTCGATAGGCGGGCCCGTCGCTCATTTGTCCAACTCGTCCATGAGGTCCACCATTGCGACGAAGGCCTTAACGTGAACGCCTCTCACCTTCGCCTTCAAGGGGATCGTTACGCAATTCGACACGCAAGGATGCGTGAACACGACATGTGTTCCCGTGACCTTGCGGAACTTGCTCGCATATTGCGAGGCGGTGATTTCGAAATCGGCGGGCGTCCAAGCGCCGGCGGGATCGTTGCGAAATCGCCTCCAAGCGTTTGTTGTGCACGGCGTCGTCTCCCGTCGGTGACGGCTCGAATCTTGCTCGCCGTCGATGCAAATTCGCAGCCAGCCTTATGGAGCGCTCTCATGTTCGTTCGCGTCTGCAAACAAGACACGCTCACGGAGGGCGGCATGCGTCTCGTCATCGCCGACACGCAACTCGTCGTACTCGCTTGGCCGGAAAACGGCGTCGTAAAGGCGTTTCAGGGGGTGTGTCCGCACACCAACATTCCCTTGGCGGACGCCGATTTCAACGGGGCGATGCTCACCTGCCCACTGGATTTGTGGTCCTGGGACATGAACAGCGGCCAGCCTACTCATCCCCATGCGACGCCGCTCGCCGAATATCCGACGCGGATCGAAGACGGCGTCATCTATGTTGACGCCGAGGGCGTAGCGCCGATCTTCGCAGAACCCTGAGCAGCGCTGGCCCGTATATTGCTAAACGAGCCGCGAGAGGCGCGGCGGCAGCGATCGCGCAAGAGAAGGCGAGTGAGCATGGCGGTGGATCTGAAGATCGATTGGACGGACACTGATCTCGCAAGGCTCCTGGCTTCCGTCGAAGACGACCGCGACTGGCGTCTCGAGGTCAGCGCCGCAGGGATCGCCGATCTTTGCGACAAAACGGCCAATCCCACCGGCTCGGATTACGACGATGCGCTACATTGTTTCTTCGAAACCTGGATGCAGGGAACGGATTTCGTTGGCGTCTCGGCAGCCGCCGACAAGACGCTCATCGGAAAGATCGCGAAAGCCCTGCGCGAAAATTTTCCAAAATTGAAGACGGGGAAATTCGTTTATGTGGATCTGTAGCACCTTTCGGCGCCCGCTTGGCGATCCGCGCCGCTCTAGCGGCTGGCATGCTTCTTGCGTTCGCCAGTCCCGGGAGGGCCGATGACATACGTGCGATTCCGCGAGTTTCTGTCCAATCGAAGCGCGCCCTTCGTGATCATTTTGGGCGCCAATGAGATTGCTTCTGCGGTCGCTGCGCGTCTGACGCAGGAGGGCTGCCGCGTCGTGCTCAGTCACGACCCTTACCCGCCGGTCATTCGGCGCGGGATGGCGTTCCACGACGCTCTCTTCAATGATCACACCGAAGTCGACGGCGTTCAGGGCTACCGCGGCGAGACTACGCTGGAAATCGCGCGGATATTGACGATAACGGGCGTCGTCGCGGTGACCTCGCTGCAACTCACCGATCTCATGGCGCTCCGCACACCCGATATCTTGATCGACGCGCGGATGCAAAAACGCTGCATGACGCCCCATCTGCGCAACATCGCCACACTCTCGATCGGACTCGGCCCGCAGTTTGCCGCGGGCGTGAACTGTGACGTCGCTATTGAGACGCATCCCGATCATACCGGCGAGCTCGTGGAAAGCGGCGAAACTCGGCCCAACGACCATATTCCACGCTACCTCGGCGGCGTCGGTCGCGACCGCTTCGTTTATTCCGCCCGCGCCGGCGTTTGGCGCACGCCGCTCGACATTGGGGCGCGAATCTTCAAGGATTACCTAATCGGCCTCGTCGACGGCCACCGGGTCGTCGCGCCGATGGACGGCTTTCTGCGCGGGATTGCGCGCGACGGGGTCGTCGTGCCGCAAAACGTTAAACTCATCGAGGTTGATCCCCGCGGGCGCGCCTCCAGCTGGACGGGAACCGACGAACGTGGGCGCGCCATCGCCGACGCCGTCTATCGCGTGATCGCCAAGGCCCCCCTGATTTGCTGGGCGCTGCCGGACGCCGAGACTACCTATCATTGACGCGTAGAGCCCTGACGACGACCATGCTCGAGAATCCGACGTCTATATACGACCGCATCGGGGGCTTAAAAACGGTCGACCGTCTGGTTGAAACCTTTTACCGTAACATGGATGAATTACCGGAAGCGCGCGGCATCCGCGCCGCTCACGCGGACGACTTGGGGCCGACGCGAGTTATTTTGAAGGTCTATTTGGCCGAATGGCTCGGCGGCCCCAAGGACTATTCCGCCAAGAAAGGACATCCTCGCCTGCGCATGCGGCATGGGCATTTGCGCATCGGCCCCGCGGAGCGCGACGCCTGGATGCTGTGCATGAATGGCGCGCTCGACGCGACGATCGAAGACCCCGGCATTCGCGAAGGCCTGCGCGAAAATCTCGCCAAGCTGGCTGATTGGATGCGCAACGATCCCGACAATGCCCATGACAAGCGCCACTGAAGGAGCAGGAATAGGAGAAATGCCGAAAAGAACGATCATTGGTCTCCTGGCGCTGAGCGCTTCCGTCGCCGCTTCCGCGCAAACGACAGCCCCCATGGCGGACCATATGACGATGCACATCTCAGCGCCCGATACGCGGAAAGCCCTAGACTGGCCGCCGCCCATGCGAGCGCATCTCCTCGCCAACATGCGCGGTCATCTGGAAGCGCTTTCGCAGATCATGGCGGCCTTGTCGGTAAGGGACGGCGCCAAGGCGGGACAAATCGCGCGCGAACGGCTGGGCCTAGAGTCGCCCGGCGCGGGCGCCTGCGTTCCGCAACACGGGAAGGTGATGAGTTCTCGCGACGATGCCACCGTGATGATGGCCATGCATCAGTCGGAGTCAATGCCCGAAGAGATGAAGGCGCTCGGCTATGCCATGCATGAGTCCGCCAGCACATTCGCCATTGATGCGGCGGCGGTGAAACCCGGCGGCGACGTCTCGGCGGCGCTGACCGCTTTGTCGCATGTCGTGGAAAACTGCGCCGCCTGTCACGCGGCCTATCGACTGAAGTGAGCGTGCCGAATCAGCTGCGATAGCCTTCTTCGGCGAGCACCTGCCGCACGGCCGGGCGCGTCTTCATGCGCTCGTAATGGGTCTGGCAATTGCGCGGCAGCGCCATGCCAGTCTTGTCAGCCCAAAACTCGACATAGAACAGCGCCGCGTCGGCGATCGAAAAGTCCCCGGCGACATAGTCCTTGCCCGCAAGCTCCGTATCGACCGCAATCAACGCGCAAGCGACGATCTCGCGTCCTTCCGCCTTGATCGCCTCGACGTCTGGCTGTCGCCCGGCGTAGCGCTCCGGCGTGAACACGCGCCGAAAGCCTTCGCCGTGAATGTGCTGTACGCAAAAATGCATAATGGCCAACGCCGTGTCGCGGGCGTCTGCGCTCTCGGGCAGAAGCTTGCGGCGTGGATAGGTCTCCGCCAGCCATTCGGCGATCGAGAGAAAATCCGTCAGCGCGACGCCGTCGTCGCGCAACAGAGTCGGGATCGTCCCGTTTGGGTTGATCGCCAAATAGTCCGGCTTGAGGTGCTCGTCCTTGACCAGATTGACGATATAGGCTTCGAAGGCGAGCCCGATCTCTTCCAGCAGGATATGTATGCCCGTGGAGCAAGATCCGGGCGTCATGTAGAATTTCATTCTCGACTTACCTTGCCGTTTTTTCGGCGCAAACCGCTCAGCCGAATTTGAACAGCACGCCATAGCCGCCGCGCGGATAGTTCCATTCTATGTCGCCGCTTGGCTCTGCGACGATTCGGCAGGTTCCGCATTCGACGCAACCGTCTGTCGCGATCTCCACCTGTCCGGCCGAGTTCATTTCATAGCAATGCGCCGGACAGAGCTTCAGCAGGCTAAGCAGCGCCGCCGAAGGCTTGGCGTGCGGACGCACCTTGATGTGGGCGCGGCCGGAGTCGACGAGATAACGATTGAGGTAAAGCTTGTCCTCGACCCGGACGGCTGCTTCTGCGCTCATTGCCCTTCTCCGTTGCTAGAGGGTTCCGCCATCACCTATCGCCAAGCGCGCGCCAACCGCACCGCGTCGCCGACCAATCCCATGGGCGAACGCGCGGTAAGGAAGGAGCGAAACGTGGCTTTCTCTTTTTCCCGCTTCGGCGTGCCGTCGACGCGCAGGAAATTCGTCATCGCCTTGGAAACGAGCTGGGGATAGGTCAGGAAGAAGTTCTGCGCCTGAATGTGCAGCAGGTCCGGCATGTCGCGATATTTCTTCAAATCCTTCATGACGAAGGATTCGTCGAGCATCTTCTTGTAAAGCGCCAGATTCTTCTTGGTCATCGGATCGCGGCGCGATTTGATCTGGAAGATCGCTTCCGCGGCGAGCCGCCCGGACGTCATCGCGAGATTCGAGCCTTCGCGATGCACGGCGTTGTTCAACTGCGCGGCGTCGCCGACGACAACCCAGCCGTCGCCATAGAGCTGCGGGATCGCCTTGAAGCCGCCTTCGGGAATGAGATGTGCGGCGTATTCCTTGACTTCCGAGCCGGCGATGAGCGCCGCCACCGACGGGTGCTGCTTGAACTTTTCCAAGAGGCCGTAGGGGGTTTGGCCGGTCTTTTCGAAATCCGCGACGAGACAACCGATGCCGAGTGAGATCGACTCCTTATTGGTGTAGATGAATCCCATCCCGGTCATGCCCTGCGAGATGGTGCCGACCGCCTCGATGACCGCGCCTTCGTCGCCGCGCAGATTGAAGCGCGCTTCCAAAGTCTCTTGCGGGAGGAAGTGCATTTCCTTCACCGCCAGCGCGACATTATTCTTGTCCGGCATCTTGCGCAGGCCAGCTCTTGTGCCAAGCAGCCCGCTGACGCCTTCCGCCAGCACGACGACGTCCGCGCCGATCTTTCCGCTATTACGATCCGTGCGCACGCCGATGACTTTACCATAGGCGTCCTGCAACAGCTCAAGGACAGTGGTTTCACACAGCACGACCGCGCCGGCCTCTTGGACTTTCTTCGAGAACCATTTGTCGAATTGCGCGCGAATGATCGTGTAGCGATTAGGACGCTCCTCGTTGAACTCGTCTGAGCGATAGTGCAACCCCGTATGGGAATTGTCGTCCATCATCCAGAAACGCTGCTCAACCAGATGGCGCTCCAGCGGCGCGTCGTCGCGAAAGTCGGGAACGAGCTTTTCCAGCATGTCTGCATAGAGGATCGCGCCCTGCACGTTCTTGGAGCCGGAATATTCGCCGCGCTCCAACTGCAGGACCTTGAGGCCTCTCTGGGCGAGCGTCAAAGCGGCGGCGTTGCCGGCCATACCCGCGCCCACCACGATGGCGTCGAATCTTTCGTCGATCATTCGTCTCTCCTCTAGCTCGCTAGACGGTCGCGCTGATGCGGAGACAATCGTTTCGAGAATGCTTCCGTGAGGGTAGGCAAAAGCCGTACCGCGTCCGTGACGATGCCGACATGCGCGAAATCGAAGATTGGCGCATTCTTGTCGGTGTTGATCGCGACGATGTAATCCGCGCCCTCGACGCCGACGCGATGCTGGATCGCGCCGGAAATGCCCGCCGCGATATAAAGCTTAGGTCGGATGGTTTTGCCGGTCTGGCCGATCTGCCGGTCCGAGCTGACCCAGCCCTTTTGCACCAGCGGCCGCGAACAACCGAATTCGGCGCCGATCGTCGCCGCCAGTTGGCGGATGAGTTGGAAATTTTCCGGAGAACCGAGGCCGAGGCCGCCGGCGACGACCACGTCGGCGAAAGCGAGGTTGGATTTCGACGAATCGCGGTCCGGCAGAAAAGACAACACTTTCGTGACAATGTCGTCTTCCACCATGCCGAGTGGATGTTCGACGACGCGGCCGAGCGGCTTTTCGACTCGCTCCGGCATCGGCATCACGCGCGGGCGCACGGTCGCCATTTGCGGACGATAGTTCAGCGTGAAGATCGTGCAGAGTAGCGAGCCGCCAAAGGTTGGGCGCGTCGCGGCGAGTGAGCCCTCCGCATCGACGTCGAGTTCCGTACAATCGGCGGTGAGGCCAGTCAGCAGCGTCGTCGCCACCGATCCGGCGAGGTCGCGGCCGAGCGTCGTCGCGCCGAGCAGCAGGATTTCCGGCTGATACGCGTTGACGAGATCGGTCATCGCTTTTGTGTAGCTCTCATTGCGGTAATCCATGAGGATGTCGTCCGCGACGAGATAGGCGAGATCGGCGCCATAGTTGAAGCTTTCGCGCACGACCGCTTGTGTCGCCTCGTTGCGCGCCCCGACGACGACCGCGGCGAGATCGACCCCGAGCTTATTGGCCAGAATCCGTCCCGCCCCCATCAGCTCCCAAGAGACGGGATGGACTTGCCCGCGCTCCTGCTCGATGAAGATCCAAACGTGCTTATAGGCCTTCAGATGTTCGGGCAGCTCCTTCTTGGCCGCCGCGCGTCCCGCCGAAGCAGGAGCCTTTGCCGTGTCGTTCATCCCTTGCGCTCCTGTTTCGAGATCAATAGCCGCGGGTCAATTGCTCGAGCTCGGTTTCAAGTTTCGGCCGGCGCTTGAACAATTCCTCGACGAAGGCCTCTCCCGGCTTGTCGCCGAGTTCGATGAATTCGGCCCTTTCCGCACGCGGTTTCGGCGCGAAAACGCGCTTGACGATCGTCGGCGAGCCGCGCAGCCCGCATTTGGCGATATCCTCAACGCCGGCGTCCTGTGCGCTCCATTTGACGATCGTCGCCCGCGCGGCCTTTAACGCGTCGGTCAGCGAACCGATGCGCATCTCGTTGACGCCTTCGAGGATGGAGATCAGGCAGGGCATTTTACTGCGCAACTTCTGCACGCCGCCCTCGCTGCGACGCTCAACCTCGATTGCGCCGGCCTCGAGATCGACCTTGTCTATGTGCGAGACATAGGTGAGCTGCATCAGCCCGAGGCGCTTGGCGACGCCCGGCCCGACCTGCGCCGTGTCGCCGTCGATCGTCTGCTTGCCGGTGAAAACGATGTCGGGCGGACCGAATTCCTTGCCGATCTTGCGGATCGCCGTCGCCAGCGCATATGTGGTCGCCAGCGTGTCTGCGCCGGCGAAGAAGCGGTCCGTCAGCAGCACGGCGCGGTCGGCGCCGAAGCTCAGCGCCTTGCGTAGGCTATCCTCGGCGGAGGGCGGGCCCATGGTGAGGATGGTGACCTCGCCGCCGAATTGCTGGCGCAACCGCAGCGCCTCTTCGATCGCGAAGAGATCATAGGGATTGATGATCGTCGGAACGCCCTGGCGCATGATCGTGTTCGTCACCGGATGAACACGGATCTGCGCCGAATCGGGCACTTGCTTCATGCAGACGACGATATGCATTGGACTGTCCTTTTAGTTTCCCAAGCGTTCACTTCAGAACGTTGAGCTGCACCAGCGATGGCGGCGGCGGCGGCTTGACGGCGTCCTTGTGGACTTTGAACAGGCGCTCGTCGATCGGCGTCGACTTCAAGAAGTCCTGATAGGCGCGCTCCAAAAACTCCTTGCAGCGCTGGCCCACCGTGGCGTCGTCCAGCTCGCATAAATCCTCGCTGAAGAGATATTGCCCCATGCGTCTAAGAATATGCAGGCGCGCGACATTGACGACCTTCGGCTCATAGTCGACGCCGAGCAGCGCGAAGAAGTCTTCGGCGCAGGACGCCTTTTTCAATTGCTCCAGAATGGCGGGCTCGGACATTTCGGTCTCCTTCATAGGATCTGCGCCGACCCGGCCTTGAAGGCCGCGTCATCTCGCGTTCTGGCGTTTCTCTCGTGATCGCGCAGACGCTGCTGCAGATGGGAAACGCGCGTTTCCAGAAACTCGACGCGGTCAAGCAAAACCGCAAACGCCTCCCCGACGGGGTCCGGCATCAGATGGTGGTTAAGGTTGATGCGGCCGTCGAAAGCGCAGCGACCGAGGTCGCGATGCACGACTCTTGCCGGGATGCCGACCACGGTGGCGTCGCGCGTCACGCTTTCGATCACCACGGAGTTCGCGCCGATACGCGCATTGCGGCCAATCGAGATGGGGCCGAGTATTTTGGCGCCCGCGCCGACGACCACGCCGTCTTCGAGGGTCGGATGACGCTTACCAGGGGACCAAGATACGCCGCCCAACGTCACGCCGTGATAGAGCGTCACGTCGTCGCCGACGACCGCGGTCTCGCCGATGACGACGCCCGCGCCATGATCGATGAAAAAGCGCCGGCCGATCGTTGCGCCGGGATGAATATCCACATTGGTCAAAAAGCGGGCGAACCAGGAGACCAGTCGCGCGCCGAAACGACGACGGTTGACCCACAGCCAATTAGCGAGGCGATGCCAGATGACGGCGTGCAACCCGGGATAGGTGAGCAGCGTCTCAAAACGTCCGCGCGCTGCGGGATCGCGCGTCGCAACGCACGCCAGATCCTCTCGGATCAGTCGCCATCGCGTCGGCTCCCTCGCCACTGGGGCTTGCGCTGTTTCGTTCGTAATCGTGGCGACTCGTTCGAGCATTGACGCCTCACATGCCTCTCGCGTCGTTGCCGCTCGCACAGACGCTACGCCAGATTGAGGTCAAGGCCTCGCCGCTGACCGAGCCCTTGTGATCAAGCGCATGGGCGCGCACGCAGGAGACGATCTCGCCAAGTTCCTCGGCGCTCACCGGCAAATGCAATTGTCGCAGCATCGCTGTGACAGCCGCCGAACCGGAATGCTTGCCGATCACAATCCTATGCGCGCGGCCGAGCATGCTTGGGTCGAAGGCTTCATAGGTGCGTGGGTCTTTGAGCAGCCCATCGACATGAATGCCGGATTCATGGGTGAAGACGTGTTCGCCGACGATGGATTTGTTCAGGGGGATCGGCCGCCGCGCCGCCGCGGAGACGAGCGCCGCGACATTGGGCAGTTCCGTGAGGACGATCCCGGTTTCATATTGGTGCAACTGACGCGCCGCCACGGCGACTTCTTCGAGCGGCGCATTGCCGGCGCGCTCGCCAAGCCCAATCACGGTGACCGACGCATGCGTCGCGCCCGCCCGAATGCCCGCCAGAGTGTTGGCGGTGGCGAGACCCAAGTCGTCGTGACAGTGGATTTCGATTTCAAGGTCGCTCGTCGCGCGCAGTTTAGAGATCAAATCGTATGTGCTGAAAGGGTCCAGCACGCTTAAGGTGTCAGCGATCCGAAATCGGCGGGCGCCGGCGGCTTGCGCGACCGCCATCGTCTCCATCAAGAATTCCGGCGCAGCGCGCGACGAATCCTCGCCGCCAACCGCGACGTCCAGGCCTCTGTCCCGTGCGTAAGCGACGACGCGCCGCGTCATCTCCAGCGCCTGGGCGCGGCCGCCACGCAATTTCGCGCCGATTTGCGTGTCGGAGACAGGCACCGACAGATTGACCATCGTGACGCCCGACGTCAGCGCTGCGTCGACGTCTTCGACGCGCATCCGGCACCAGGCGATCGCTCGTAGCGGCAATTCGGCGTCGACGATCGCCCGAATCATCGCGATTTCCACGTCGCCCATCGCCGGCGTTCCGGCTTCGAGCTCGGTGACGCCGGCGCGCGCCAAGGCCCGCGCGATTTGAAGCTTCTCTTCGCAGGTAAAAGCGACGCCTGGGGCCTGTTCGCCGTCCCGCAGCGTGGTGTCGTTCAACACGACATCGAGCGCTCCCTGTATCGGCGAAGCGACGCGACCAAACGAACGTTTTCGGGACATATATGTCGTCATCGACTCATACGAGTGTCCTAGACACCCGCTCCACTGCGACGAAGGAACAACCGCACCACCGTTTCACACAGTCCGGAACATCCATTCAGTTGAAGGATTTCTGACAGCCGCAGGTGGAGCTGGCGTTGGGATTTTCAAAGGTGAAGCCGGAACCAGTGAGATCTTGGCGATAGCCGAGGGTCATCCCTTCAAGGCGCGGGCGCGAGGCCGGATCAATCAGCACGCGTATGCCGCCGGCTTCGACGACAATGTCGTCGTTTCTCTGCTGAGGATCGAGATCGACGACATATTGATAGCCGGCGCAGCCGCCTTCCTTGACCAGGATGCGCAGGCCCCCCTCTCGTTGAGCGGCCTTCGCCATCGCATCCTTTACCGCGGCGATGGCTGCCTGCGAGACCGTGATCATGTTGGAACCTCCGAGCGAAACTCCCTTATGCTCGTAAATAAGCAATCGATATGCCATCACGGCGGCCTGCCAAAAAGCGCCTATCTGGCAGGCAGGCTATGAGATTGTCAAAAACTCGACAAAAATCTGTTGGAATGACCTTACACGGTCCCTGCGGCGGGCGTCAGAGGCAGTTCCGCTGCCGACGCGACGCGACTGGTTCCCGTTTCTGCGCCATAGCAGAGCTCGTAATCGGCGCAGTTCGAGCATACCGGTGTGCTGCACATGACCAGGCCGTCGTCCTCGCACATGAGGCGGTAGAGGAACCTTTTCCAACGCATGTTCTTGTCGTTGCGTCGGGCGAGCGGGGCGAAATGGCGCGCGATCAGCCGCGTCAATTCCGATCTCTCGCGAAGCCCGAGGTCTTCCCAAAGATGGTTGGGCTCCATCGCCCGTCGCGCGATCATGCCGGCGAGCCAATGGCCGCAGTCTCCCTCGCTCGAGCGGTTGGCCAGGAGAAGCTCGCGCACCATTTCTATTTCGTCGGCGTCGACGAGGGGCGCCGCGCCTTCGCCGGAGGATTCGAGTCTTGGCGCGGCGAAATACTGAAAAATGAGATCGCTGAGTTCTGTTTCCGTCAGGCCAGTTTGCGACGCCAGACTTCCGCCCTCATGAGACGCAATGGCGAGGATAGAGGCCAAAACGTGGCGGTCGAAATTCGCATCGTCTTCTATATTCGCCGCCTCCGGCAAAACCCCGGTTAGGTCGCGATAGGCGCTTGCAGCGCCACTAACGCTTCGTCCGTTCGCCGTCGCCACAGACGCGAAGCCGCCCTTGGTCTCGTTGTCGGGGAAGGCGCGAACCATCACGTCACGCTCCACTGAAAATGCGTTATCGACCTCCCGCAGACGGGAGGTCGACGTTCTTGCATTGAAGACTTACGCGATCGCCGAAAGCTCAGCGGCGGTCTTGCCGATCTGACTCTCATCGACCGCCTTCATGATGCCGTGCTCCATCAGCATGTCTTCGAGCTCGTCCATCGTGATCGGCGTCGGAATGATACCCTTGCCCTGGTTGGCGTGGATCTTGGTCGCCAGATTGCGGTAGTGGTTAGCCTGAGCTGAATCCGGCGCATATTCCAGCACGGTCATGCGGCGCAGCTCCGCGTGCTGAACGATATTGTCGCGCGGCACGAAATAAATCAGGCTTGTGCCGAGCTTCTTCGCCAGCGCTTCCGCAAGCTCCAGCTCCTTGTCGGTCTGACGTTCGTTGCAGACCAGCCCGCCCAGGCGCACGCCGCCCGAATTGGCGTATTTCAAAATGCCTTTGGAGATGTTGTTGGCCGCATACATGGCCATCATCTCGCCGGACATTACAATGTAGATTTCCTGCGCCTTGTTCTCGCGGATCGGCATGGCGAAGCCGCCGCAGA
>RXIY01000004.1 GCA_003963405.1 Hyphomicrobiales bacterium | reverse complement strand
GGAGCTCGATCCCGAGTTCGCCGACATGCCGATTCTGCGCCAGCGCCGCGACAATGTGAAACTCGGCGCCGTTCTCTCGAACTCCTTCGGCTTCGGCGGCACCAACGCCACGCTGGTCTTCAAGCATCCCGACGCCTGACGAAAAGCATGGCGCCGCGCCCTCACGAGGGCGCGCGCCTTTTCGTGTTGCGAAAATACCGACGCATTTGATGGGGGCGTCCTACGGAAGGATCGGGGCGCCCGCCCGATAGAGAAAGCTTGTGATGACGGTTGCGACTGGTTTGATGCAGGGAAAGCGCGGGCTCGTGATGGGCGTCGCCAATGATCACTCGATCGCCTACGGAATCGCCCGCGTGCTGGCGCGCCATGGCGCGACGCTCGCCTTCACCTATCAGGGCGAGGCGCTCGGCAAGCGCGTGAAGCCGCTCGCCGCGGAACTGGGCTCCGAGCTCGTCCTGCCTTGCGACGTCGAGGATTTATCGACGGTCGATGCGGTTTTTTCGAGGCTCGAACAGGAATGGGGCGAGATGGACTTCCTCGTCCATTCCATCGCCTATTCCGACAAGAGCGAATTGAAGGGCCTCTACGCCGACACCTCGCGCGAGAATTTCGTCCGCACCATGGTCATTTCCTGCTTCTCCTTCACGGAGGCGGCGAAGCGCGCCGCGGCGATGATGAAGAACGGCGGCTCCATGGTGACGGTGAGCTTCGGCGGCGGCACCCATGTCATGCCGAATTACAATGTGATGGGCGTCGCCAAGGCCGCGCTCGATTCCTCGGTGCGTTATCTCGCGGCCGATTACGGCTGGCGCGGCATCCGGGTCAACGCCATCTCGCCGGGGCCGGTCCGCACCATGGCGGGCGCGGGCATCACCGGCGCGCGCGCCATGGGCGCCTTCCAGAAGCAGCATTGCCCGCTGCGGCGAATGATCACGCTCGATGAAATCGGCGGCTCGGCGCTTTATTTCCTGTCCGAACTCTCCGGCGGCGTCACGGGCGAGATTCACATGGTCGACGCCGGCTACAACGTCATGCTGCAGCCGCGCCCGGAGGATTTGAACGGGGCGGACTGATTTTTGAGAGGAGCGATCGGATGAGACTGGCTTTTCTGTCGATACTGGCGCTTCTCCCCTCCGCGCTGACGCCCGGCCTTTCCTCGGCCATGGCCCAGAGCGCCGACCCAGCCGCCGGCGCGCGCCTCTCCGAAGCAGACTGCGCCGCCTGCCACGCCGTCGGCGCCGATCCTCACGCCAAGAGCCCCGATCCGAGGGCGCCGCGTTTTCTCGACGTCGCCAGAATGCCCTCGACGACGGAACTGTCGATCAAGGTCTTCCTGCGCTCATCGCACCGGAACATGCCAAATTTCCTCCTGTCGCCGGAGGAGATCGATTCGGTCGCGTCCTATATCCTCTCGCTGAAGAAGAAGTAGGCGCCAGATTGGACCTCTGCGCGCGCCGCAGTTGGATCAAGGGATCGTGAAATGAAGACTGTCGCAATGGCCGCCGCTGGTCTCTCCCTGCTTGCGACGCCGGTCCCCGCGCGAGAAAACCCTGACGCTTTTTTCGACTCGCGTGTGAAGCCGCATCTTGCGGCCTACACGTCCTGCGCCAGACAGCACCTCGTTCAGAGCGCTCGAAAAGATCCGGCGAATTCCTTCGACCGCATCGAGGAATCCTTGCGCCCGGCTTGCGGCGCAAACATCGATCGGGCTCGGGCCGCGCTTTTTGAAGCCGGCCTGAGCCGAAGCCACGCCAATCGCGTTATCCGGACGGCGTATGACGCCCTTCAGCCCGAGTTGCGCTCGCTCTACGAAAAGACCGCCGCGTCTGAGCGGGAGCGGCGCCTGCCGGCAAGGGGAGAAGCCCTGCGGCAGGAATCGAAAGACGCCAATGTCGCTGAGAGGCAGCAAGTCCTGGAGGTGGAGAAAGAGCGAGAAAAACTGCTCAAGGAGGCGGCGAGCCAGCATGACGAATGCATATCGGCTCAAATGAAGGAGATTGTCCCTTTCTCGAATGAAAACGCCGAGACGCTTGCGCAAGTCATCATCGGCAAGTGCGAACAGGCCGAGAAAAGGTCTATCAGCCTCGGGGTCGCATTTTACGGCGCGTCGCAACCCGACATGTCAAAGGGCGTCAAGGACGCAATCGAAGAGCGCAAGAAGCGTATCGTTTCCGACATCGTCACGTTCCGGGCGCATGCCGCAAAAGAGCTGATGAACCAGAAAGGCGCGCCGGAAGAAAGGAAATCCGGCAACGGCATTTGATTGCCGCTGGAGAGCGCGCGGCCGCTCGCCAAGGTATCGCCAAGGTATCGCCAATGTTATCGCCAAGGCGGTCTGGCGCTTTTGGCCCGCAAGTTCCGGAATCGAACTCTTGCCATCAAGTCCCGGCTTGACTCTTTCCGTCATGAGAACAAATATCGAACGTCTCCGGCGACAACGTCCGGGGCCGCTCTCCAATTTGGAAATTTCGAGGGACCGATGTCGCACGGCGGCGTTTCGGAACGCATCGGCTTTTTGCGCCGCCGTATCGCCGCCATCGAGGCGCGCGACGGCGCCGCGTCCGCGCTCCCTGCCGGGCGCCTCGCCGACCTGAGCGCCGACCTGAGCGCGATGGGCGGCGGCGGAGCGTCGCTCGACGCGCTGCTTTCGGCCGGTCATGGAAATTTGAGCGAAGCCCTCCCCGCCCGGGCGCCGGATGCGCCGGCGGCGGCGGCCTTCGCCCTCGCCATGGCGCTTCGGGCGCGCGCCGCGCGCGGAGGGGGCGCGCTGGTCTTCATTCTGGAGGATCTCGGCGCGCGGGAATTCGGCCTGCCCTATGGGCGCGGCCTGGCGCAGGCGGGGCTGGACCTTTCCGGCTTCGCCCTGATCCGGACGCGCCGGCCGCGCGACACCCTCTGGGCGATGGAGGAGGCGCTGAAAAGCCCGGCCTGCGCGGCCGTCGTCGCCGAGACCTTCCTGACCCCGAAGCTCTACGACCTTTCCGCCTCGCGCCGGCTGCTGCTGGCCGCGCGGCGCGGCGGCGCCCTCGGCCTTCTGGCGCCGCTCGCGCCGGCGCAGGGGGCGCGTTTTTCCAGCGCCGCCGGCCTGCGCGTGGAAGTCGCCGCGGCGCCCCCGCCGGTCCTTCCCGCGCGCCCGCCGCTCTCTCCCGCCGCGCCCTTCTCCTGGCGGCTGCGCCTCATCAAGGCGCGCGCCGGCCCCTGGGGCGCGATCGATCCGGCGCAATGGCGCGACATCGTCTACGACCCTGAAAGAGCAGCGTTCCATCATGCGTTTCCTGAGCGTTTTCCTTCCCCGGCTTTCGACCGACCGGCTGCTGCGCCGGCGCGCCGCCGCGCCTGAGGCCTTCGCCCTCTATGCGCGGGCGAAGGGCGCGGAGCGGCTGACCGCCGTCGACGCCGGGGCGCGGCGGCTCGGACTGCTGCCGGGCATGGCGGTCGCCGACGCCCGCGCCCGCTGCCCCGCGCTGGAACTGGCCGAGGCGGACCCCAAGGCCGACGCCGCGCTTCTCGACGCGCTCGCCGACTGGAGCCGCCGCTTCACCCCGCTCGCCGCGCCGGACGCGCCCGACGGCCTGCTGCTCGACGTGACGGGCGCCGCCCATCTCTTCGGCGGCGAGGCGGCGCTTCTCGACGAGACCGAGGCCCGGCTCGGGGCGCAGGGTTTTTGCGCGCGCGCGGCGATCGCGCCGGGGCCGGCGCTGGCCCGAGCGCTCGCGCGTTTCTCCAGTCTGCGGCGCGTCGACGACGCCGCCCCGCAGGACGAGATCGACCGCCTCGCCGCGGCGCTTCCCGTCGAGGCGCTGGGCCTCGGGACGGAAGCCGTCGCCGGGCTGCGTCGCGCCGGGCTGCGCCGGATCGGCGATCTGCTCGAACGCCCCCGCGCGCCGCTCGCGGCGCGGTTCGGGCAAGCGGCGCTGACGCGGCTCGACGCCCTGACCTGCCGCCTGCGCGATCCCATCCGCCCGCGCTTCGAGGCGCCCGCCTTCATCGCCGAGCGCCGCTTTCCCGATGGGCTGACGCGGCGCGAGGACATCGAGGCGACCTTGAAGCGCCTCGCCGCCGATCTGGCTCCGCTGCTCGAGCGCGCAGGCGTGGGGGCGCGGCGGCTCGAGGCGGTCTTCTACCGGGTCGACGGCGCGGTGAAGCGCCTCGTCGCCGGGACGAGCCGCCCGCTGCGCGATCCGCCCCGCCTCGCCGCCCTTCTCGCCGAGCGCCTCGCGGCGGCGGCGGAGGAAGACGGGCTCGACGCGGGCTATGGCTTCGACGTGCTGCGCCTCTGCGCCACGGAAGTGGAGGAGACGACGCCGCCGCAGACCGCCTTCGTCGCGCGGCGGGAGGAGACGGCGGACGCCGATCTCGGCGACCTCCTCGACCGATTGGGGGCGCGGCTCGGCCTGCGCCGGGTGCTGCGCCTGCACGCGGAGGCCGCGCATCTGCCGGAATTCGCGGTCGCCGCCCTGCCGGCCGCGCAGGGAGCGCCGGCCGCCTTCCCGCCGCAGGAGGCGCCGCGGCCGCTGCGGCTCTTCGAGCGTCCGGAGTCGATCGAGGCGGTCGCGCTGTTCCCCGACGGCCCGCCGCTCAAGTTCCGCTGGCGGCGCGTGCTGCATGAAGTCGTCGCCTTCGAGGGACCGGAGCGCATCGCCCCGCCCTGGTGGACCCTTGCCGACGCTGGCCCGATGCGCGACTATTTCCACGCGCAGGATCGGGAGGGCCATCTGTTCTGGCTGTTTCGGGAAGGGCTCTACGGGCGCGAGACGGAGCGTCCGCGCTGGTTCGTGCACGGCCTGTCGTGAGCGCGGCTTGACTCTGCCGGTTTCCCTTCCAAGCTAGAAGGGACTAATCGTCATGCCGGCGTCATCTTCGATGCGGATGGAGTTTTGGCGCGCCCGCCCGTCCGGCGGCCGTGCGAGTGAGCGTCAATGCAGGAAGAAGAGGATTTAGCGATTTCTTCCCGGTCCCGCCTGCCTGTCGTCGTACGGCGCAAGAGCTTCTTCGAGGCGCTTCAGGAGCGTCTGCCGCATGGCGCGACCCATGTTCTGGGCGCGCTCGCAAGCGTCGCCCTCTTCGCCGTCGCGGCCTATATCCTCGCCAATGTTCTGTCCAACATCCGCCTCGTCGACGTCCTCGACGCCGTGAAGAGCACCAGCGCCGGCCAGATTTTCGCCGCGCTCTTCTTCACCGCCCTCTCCTATGTCGCCCTCACCGGCTACGACGTCGCCGCCCTGCGCCAGATCCGCCACCGGGCCCCCTATCGCGTCACGGCGCTCGCCTCCTTCGCGAGCTACGCCATCGCCTTCAATCTGGGCTTTCCCATCGTCACCGGCGCCGCCGTCCGCTACTGGATCTATTCGCGGGTGCAGATGACGGCGCTGCAGGTCGCCAACATCACGGTCATCACCGGCGTGACCTTCTGGCTCGGCATGACCGCCGTGATCGGCTTCACCCTCGTCAGGGCCGCCGAGCCGCTCTCGGCCCTCGACCATCTGCCCGCCCCCCTGCATGTGGCGGTGGGAGTCCTGGTGCTGGCGGGGGTCGCGGGCTACTGCGCCTGGGTCGCGCTCGAGCCGCGCCGCATCCGCCTGCGCGGCCATGTGCTGGAATTGCCCGGCCCCGGCTCGACGCTGGCGCAGCTCGTCGTCGGCGCCGCCGATCTCTGCGCCGCCGCCGCCGCGCTCTATGTCCTGCTGCCGCAGGGCGTCGATCTGCAATTCGAAGCTTTTCTCGCCGTCTATGTGCTGGCCTGCATTCTCGGCGTCGTCAGCCATGCGCCGGGCGGCATCGGCGTTTTCGAGGCGACGATGCTGCACGCCTTGCCCGGCCCGTCGCAAGGCAGCGTGCTCGCCTCGCTGCTGCTGTTCCGCATCGTCTATTATTTCGTCCCTTTCATCGCGGCGCTGGCCGTGCTCGGCGCCGACGAGGGGCGGCGGCGCTGGGGCTCGCTGCGCGAGGCCGTGGCGCGCATCATCGAAGAACGCGCGCCCTGAAGCCCTGGGAGAACCGACCGCCCCATGCCGCAGCCCAAATGGCCCGCCGAGGACATGCTCGGCCCGGTGATCGACGCTTTGCCCGAGCCCGTCTTCGTCATCGACGCCGAGACACACGCCCTCGCCTTCAACGCCGCGGCCCAGGCGCTGGCGCCGGCGCTGCGCGTCGGCGAGCCCCTGTCGCGCAGCCTGCGCTCGCCCGACATGCTGGACGCGGCGATGCGCGTCGTCGCGGGGGGCGAGGCCGAGAAAGCCGCCTGGACCGAGCGCCTGCCGGTCGAACGCTGGTTCGAGGCCCATATCGCGCCGGTGCGCTTCGAGGGCTTTCGCACGGCGGCGATGATCAGCCTGCGCGACCTCACGGAAGCGCATCGCGTCGAACGAATGCGCGTCGATTTCGTGGCCAACGCCAGCCATGAGCTGCGCACGCCGCTCGCCTCGCTGCTGGGCTTCGTGGAAACCTTGCAGGGGCCGGCGAAAAACGACGCCGCGGCGCGCGAGCGTTTTCTGGGCATCATGCGCGAACAGGCGCAGCGCATGGCCCGCCTCATCGACGATCTGCTCTCCCTCTCGCGCATCGAGCAGCACATGCATGTGCGCCCGGTGGAGGCGGTCGATTTCACCGTGCTCGTCGCCCATATCGTCGACACGCTCACCCCCATGGCGGAGGAAAACGGCGTTCCGCTCGCCCTCGATCTGGAGCAGAACGTGATCGCGCCCGGCGACCGGGACGAACTGGCGCGGATCGTCGAGAATCTGATCGAGAACGCGCTGAAATACGGGGCCTGCGAGAACGAGCCCCGGCCCGTTGAAATCTCGCTTGCGCGGCAGGGGGGGAGCGTCGTTTTTTCCGTGCGCGACCACGGGCCGGGCATCGCGCCCGAGCATCTGCCGCGCCTCACCGAACGCTTTTACCGGGTCGACGCCGGCAAGAGCCGCGCCAAGGGCGGCACGGGGCTCGGGCTCGCCATCGTCAAACATATCGTGCTGCGCCATCGCGGGCGGCTGTCCGTCGAGTCCACGCCAGGGGCGGGGGCGCTTTTCCGCGTCACCCTGCCGGCGTCCGAGAGCCCGACGGCGAGAACCCAATCAAGACACTGATTTTTATAAGAATCGATTGTCATATTTCTGAGATGCGAGTGTCACAAAACTCTCTTGCCCGGCCGTTAGAACCGCGGCCGTGACGGGCGCAGGTCAAGCGCCTCTCCTCTTTTTTCTCGAGCTGAAAGCGATCTCGAATGATCTCGACGTTTTTCACGCGCGCCGCCGCCGCGGCGACCGCGCTCGCGGCGATGGCGGGCGCGGCCCTTGCGCTGGACATTTCCGGCGCCGGCGCGACCTTCCCCTATCCGATCTACGCCAAATGGGCGGACACGTACAAGAATGAGACCGGCAACGGCCTGAATTATCAGTCGATCGGCTCCGGCGGCGGCATCAAGCAGATCAAGGCCCGCACCGTGACCTTCGGCGCCTCCGACCAGCCGCTCAAGCCCGAGGATCTCCAGGCCGCCAATCTCATCCAGTGGCCGCAGGTCATCGGCGGCATCGTGCCGGTCGTCAATCTGGAAGGCGTCCAGCCGGGCGAGCTCGTGCTCGACGGTCCGACCCTCGCCAAGATCTTCATGGGCGAGATCGCGAGCTGGGACGACGCGTCGATCAAGAAGCTCAATCCGAAGGCGAAGCTCGCCGCGACCCCGATCGTCGTGGTGCATCGCTCGGACGGCTCGGGCACGACCTTCAACTTCACCAACTATCTTTCCAAGGTCTCGCAGGACTGGAAGACCAAGGTCGGCGAGAATTCGGCCGTGGAATGGCCGGTCGGCGTCGGCGCCAAGGGCAATGAGGGCGTCGCCAACAATGTCGCCAACACCAAGGGCGCCGTCGGCTATGTCGAATACGCCTACGCCAAGCAGAACAAGCTGACCCACGCCAAGATGGTCAACGCCGCCGGCAAGGTGGTCGCGCCGGGCCTCGAGAGCTTCCAGTCCGCCGCCGCGAGCGCCGACTGGGCGAAGTCGCCGGGCTTCTACCAGATCATCACCAATGAGCCGGGCGCGAAGTCCTGGCCGATCTCGGCCGCGACCTTCATCCTGCTGCCCAAGGACCCCAAGGACGAGGCGGCCGCCGCAGAGGCCCTGAAGTTCTTCGGCTGGGCCTTCGCCCATGGCGGCAAGGCCGCCGAGGAGCTGGATTACATCCCGATGCCCAAGACCGTCGTCGAGCTCGTCAAGAAGAGCTGGGCGGAGGTGAAGGGCGCCGACGGCAAGCCGCTCGCGCACTGACGAGCCGCGCACCGGAAGCGTTGCGGCCGGCGCGCAGGCGGTCCAAAACGAAGACCGCCTCGAAAAAAAGACGCCGGTTCGAACCGGAGCCGGCGTCGGGAGCATCTCATGACGACGACCGGGCCGACGGGAAACGAATCTGGAGCGGCAGACATGACGGAGATCGCAATCGAAACCCGCGTGACGCGCGTCGCGGACCGCGCCAGGGCGCTTTCCGCCATCGCCGTCGCCGATCGCCTGTTTCATCTGACGACCCGCACGGCCGCGATCGTCGTGCTGATCATTCTGGGCGGCGTGATCGTCTCCCTCGTCCATGGCTCCTTGCCCGCCTTGCGGGCCTTTGGCCTCGGCTTCCTCACCTCCCAGGCCTGGAACCCCGTCACCGATAATTTCGGCGCCCTCCCCGCGATCTACGGCACGGTCGTCACCTCGCTCATCGCCATGCTGATCGCCGTGCCGGTCGGTCTCGGGATCGCGACCTTCCTCACAGAGCTCTGCCCGCATCCGCTGCGCCGCCCGATCAGCGTCGCCATCGAGCTTCTCGCCGGCATTCCCTCGATCATCTACGGCATCTGGGGCCTCTTCGTCCTCGCGCCCTTCGTGCAGGCGCATGTGCAGCCGGGGCTGATCTCGCTGTTCAAGGACATTCCCGTCCTCTCCACCCTCTTCGCCGGCCCGCCCTATGGCATCGGCGTGCTGACGGCGGGCGTCATTCTCGCGGTGATGGTGCTGCCCTTCATCGCCTCCATTTCCCGCGACGTCTTCGCGACCGTCCCGCCCGTCCTCAAGGAGGCCGCGACCGGGATCGGCTGCACGACATCGGAAATGATGCGCCATGTGGTGCTGCCCTATACGCGCGTCGGCGTGATCGGCGGCGTGATGCTCGCGCTCGGCCGCGCGCTCGGCGAGACGATGGCGGTCACTTTCGTCATCGGCAACGCCCACAAGGTGTCGCCCTCCCTGCTCGCGCCGGGCACGACGATCTCCGCGACCATCGCCAATGAATTCACCGAGGCGGTGGGCGACGTCTATACCTCCGCCCTGATCGGGCTCGGCCTCATCCTCTTCATCATCACCTTCGTGGTGCTCGCCATCGCGCGTTACATGCTGATGCGCATCGAGCAGAAATCGGCCTGAAAGGAGCGCTCACGTCATGTCGCTTTACGCCAAGCGCCGCCGACGCAACGCCATGGCGACGAGTCTCGCCTGGGCGGCGGCGCTGTTCGGGCTCTCCTGGCTCTTTCTCATCCTCGGCGCCCTTCTCTATGAAGGTCTGCGCGGCCTCTCGCCCGCCGTCTTCACGCAGATGACCCCGCCGCCCGGCAGCCGGGGCGGCCTCATGAACGCGATCGGCGGTTCGCTGTCGATGACGGCGATCGGCGTCGCCATCGGCGCGCCGCTCGGAATGCTCGCCGGAACCTACATGGCCGAATATGGCCGCAAGACGAAGCTCGCGACGGTGGTGCGCTTCGTCAACGACATTCTGCTCAGCGCGCCGTCGATCGTCATCGGCCTCTTCGTCTATACGATCATCGTCGCGCCGATGGGGCATTTCTCGGGAATTGCAGGCGCCGTGGCGCTGTCGCTCATCGTCATTCCGGTCGTGCTGCGCACCACGGAAGACATGCTGCTGCTCGTCCCCGGCTCGCTGCGCGAGGCGGCGGCCGCCCTCGGCGCGCCGCGCGCCGTGATCATCTCGCGCGTCTCCTATCGCGCCGCCAAGGCGGGCATCGTGACGGGCGTGCTGCTCGCGGTCGCCCGCGTCTCCGGCGAAACGGCGCCGCTGCTCTTCACCGCGCTCAACAATCAGTTCTGGTCGAGCGACCTCAACGCCCCGATGGCGAGCCTGCCGGTCGTCATCTTCCAGTTCGCGCTCTCACCCTACAAGGACTGGCAGCAGCTCGCCTGGACAGGCGCGCTGCTCATCACCGCCGCCGTTCTCACCCTTTCGATCATCGCCCGCGCACTGAGCGCCGGCCGCAGGAAGTCCTGACATGAACGCCGCCGCTCAAACGCACGCCCCGGCCCCGAAGGTTTCGGTCAAGGGCCTCGATTTCTTCTACGGCAAGACCCGCGCGCTCAAAGACATCTCGCTCACGCTCACGACGAACCGGGTCACCGCCTTCATCGGTCCCTCGGGCTGCGGCAAGTCCACGCTGCTGCGCGTCCTGAACCGCATGTACGATCTCTACCCCGGCCAGCGCGCCGAGGGCGAGGTGCTGCTCGACGGCGAGAACATCCTCGATCCGGCGGTGGACGTGAACGCGCTGCGCGCGCGCGTCGGCATGGTGTTCCAGAAGCCGACGCCCTTTCCGATGACGATCTACGAAAACATCGCCTTCGGCATCCGCCTCTACGAAAAGCTGCCGCGCGCCGAGATGGACGATCGCGTCGAGGCGGCGTTGCGCGGCGCGGCGCTCTGGGACGAGGTGAAGGACAAGCTGCACACGAGCGGCCTCGGCCTCTCGGGCGGCCAGCAGCAGCGCCTCTGCATCGCGCGCAGCGTCGCGGTGCAGCCCGAGGTAATCCTCTTCGACGAGCCCTGCTCGGCGCTCGATCCAATCTCCACCGCGAAAGTCGAGGAGCTGATCGAGGAGCTCGCCGCCGATTACACGATCGCCATCGTCACCCACAACATGCAGCAGGCGGTGCGCGTTTCGGATTATACGGCCTTCATGTATCTCGGCGAGCTTGTCGAATTCGGCGACACCGACGAGGTCTTCAACAAGCCGCGCGAGAAGCGCACGCAGGATTACATCACCGGCCGGTTCGGTTGAGGAAGGGAACGCGATGAGCGAACATATCGTCAAGTCCTACGACCGCGACCTCGAGGCGCTCGGCCGCCGGATTTCGGAAATGGGCGGCGTCGCCGAGAAGATGCTGGCCGAGGCCATGGACGCCTTGTCCATGCTCGACGTGGAGCTCGCCCGGCGCGTCGTCGCGAGCGACGCGCGTCTCGACATTCTCCAGCGCGAGATCGAGGAGAACGCCGTGCTCACCATCGCGCGGCGCCAGCCGCTGGCGATCGACCTGCGCGAATGCATCGCGGCGATCCGCATCTCCGGCGACATCGAGCGGATCGGCGATCTCGCCAAGAACATCGCCAAGCGCACGCTGAAAATTGCGACCGAGGCGCGGCTGCCGCGCGCCATCGTCGGCCTGCGGTCGATGCACGAAGTCGCCGCGACGCAGCTCAAGGACGCGCTCGACGCCTATGCGCTGCGCGACGTGGAGCGCGCCCGCGCGGTCTGGGAGAACGACGCCGATCTCGACGCGCTCGAGGACAGCGTGTTTCGCGACCTCCTGACCTTCATGATGGAAGACCCGCGCAACATTTCCTTCTGCACGCATCTTCTCTTCTGCTCGAAGAACCTCGAGCGCATCGGAGACCACACGACGAATATCTCCGAGACGGTCGTCTATCTCGTCACCGGCGAAGCCATGCCGATGGAGCGTCCGAAATCCCGCAGCGGCTCCCTCGACGCCTCCCTGGCCGGCCCGGAGCAAGACATTCCGCAATGAACGACGTCGCCAGCCAGACCATCGCCCGCGAGGCCCGCGGCGACCGCCCGCCGCGCATTCTCGTCGTCGAGGACGAGATCCCGCTCGCGACGCTCCTCGTCTACAATCTCGAAGCCGAAGGCTATCAGGTCGAGCATGTCGACAATGGCGACGAGGCGGAGCTTCGCATCGCGGAGTCGCCGCCCGATCTCCTGTTGCTCGACTGGATGCTGCCGGGCGTCTCGGGTCTCGAAATCTGCCGGCGCCTGCGCGCGCGGGACGTCGCGCGCGACATGCCGATCATCATGCTGACGGCGCGCGGCGAAGAAGGCGAACGCGTGCGCGGCCTGTCCGTCGGCGCCGACGACTATGTCGTAAAGCCCTTCTCCACGCCCGAGCTGATGGCCCGCGTGCGCGCGCTGCTGCGTCGCGCCCGCCCCGAGCGCGTCGCCTCGAAACTGACGGCCGGCGACATCGACCTCGACCGCGAGACGCGGCGCGTGCGCCGCTCCGGCCGCGAGATCCATCTCGGTCCCACCGAGTTCCGGCTGCTCGAATATCTCATGGAGAAGCCGGGCCGGGTCTTCACCCGCGCGCAGCTTCTCGACAGCGTCTGGGGCATGTCGGCTGAAATCGACGAGCGCACTGTCGACGTTCATGTGGGACGCCTGCGCAAGGCGCTCATCCGCGGACGCGAGAAAGATCCGATCCGCACGGTGCGCGGCTCGGGCTATTCCTTCGACGAGACCTTCGGACGGGAATGAGGGACGGCGCTGCCTGTCCCTCGCAAAGGCTCACGCGAAGCGCGGCGCCCTGATCTGGGCGCGGCGGCGATCCTGCGCCGGCTGATAGGCGACGCGGGAGTGATGCGCGCAATAGGGACCAGCGCCGATCGGCGACTTCGCGCCGCAGAAGCGGAATTCCGGCGTCGTCGGATCGCCCATTGGCCAGCGACACATCGATTCCCGCAGCTCCATGAGCGTCACGCGCTCCGACAGGGGAATGACGACATCTTCAGGGGCGACGCGCGCGACGACCATGGCCTGCGGCGCATAGGCGAGAGCCACATTGCCGTGAACGGCATGGCCGCCGGCGCGGGGCGCCGCAGCGGCGACGATCTGCGCGGGCGCCGGTTGACGAGCGGCGGCTCCCTTCACCGCCGAGCGGGGACGCGGGGCGGCCGCCGTCTTGGCGCGCTCCGCGAGGCCGAGCCGATGAATCTTGCCGATGACCGCGTTGCGTGTGATGCCGGGTCCAAGCTCCGCCGCCACCTGGCTCGCGCTCAGGCCGTCGCCCCAAAGCTTGCGCAACAGCTCGACCCGTTCCTCGGTCCAAGACATTTTTGACCTCCAAGCGGTCTGTTCGAAGCGGCCGTCAACGGAATCGACTATCCGTCGCTGCGCCGGGACAACCGGCGTCGATGAGACCCGCGTCGAAAACTCGAGAAGCGCCATGCGGGCGAAAAACGCGTCCCGCATCGGCAAAAACTGACGGTCCTTTTGAATCACGGGCGCGAGTCGCTGGCAAGCAGATGGGGGCGTTCTCAACAGGGTTTCGTGCGCTTTCCGGCGCGGGTGAGTCGCTGGAGCCACACCTGCAAGGCGTTTTTCGCAAAGAGTTCGCCTGTGAAAGTCTACAGCGCGGCCGATCCAGGCGGCCTCGCGCCCCCGTGGCGGGATTTGACCGAAGGCGCTTGCGCGCATAGAATAAAGACTACAGTTTGCCGCCCTCAAAAAGGGCGGCGCTTTGTTTTTGGGGTCCGGCCGCGGGCCGCTCCCGTGGGCTTGGAGCTTGGTTTTGACTTCTGCGCTCTATCCGACCTATGCGCGGGCCGACATCGCCTTCACGCGGGGCGAAGGCGCCTGGCTTTTCGCCGAGAATGGCGACCGTTACCTGGATTTCGCCTCCGGCGTCGCGGTGCTCTCGCTTGGGCACGAGCATCCGCATCTCGTCGCGACGCTGAAGGCCGCGGCCGAAAAGCCCTGGCACGTCTCCAATCTCTTTCGCATTCCGCAGGCCGAGCGCCTCGCCGAGCGCCTCGTCGCGGCGACCTTCGCGGATGTGGTCTTCTTCGCCAATTCCGGCGCCGAGGCCGTCGAATGCGCGATCAAGACGGCGCGCAAATTTCACGCCGCCAATGGTGCGCCGGAACGCTACCGGCTCATTACCTTCGAGGGCGCCTTTCACGGCCGCACGCTCGCAACCATCGCCGCCGGCGGCAATCCGAAATATCTCGAAGGCTTCGGCCCGCCGGTCGAGGGCTTCGACCAGCTTCCCTTTGCCGATCTCGACGCGGTCGAGGCCGCGATTACGGAAGAGACCGCCGGCGTGCTGCTCGAACCCATCCAGGGCGAGGGCGGGCTGCGCGTCTTCCCCGCCGAATTCCTGCGCGGCCTGCGCAGGCTGTGCGATGCGCGCGGCCTGCTTCTGGTTCTCGACGAGGTCCAGTGCGGCGTCGGCCGCACCGGCAAATTCCTCGCCTGCGAACATGCGGGCGTGACGCCGGATGTCGTTGCGCTCGCCAAGGGGCTCGGCGGCGGCTTCCCGCTCGGCGCCTGTCTCGCCACGCGCGACGCCGCCAAGGGCATGACGCTCGGCTCCCATGGCTCGACCTTCGGCGGCAATCCGCTGGCGGCGGCCGTCGGCGGCGCCGTGCTCGACGTGGTGCTGGCCGAGGGATTCCTTGAGCGCGTCGCGCGCCTCGGCGGGCTGCTGCGCCAGCGCCTCGCCGAACTCCACGACCGCCACCCCGACATCATCGAGACCGTGCGCGGCGAGGGGCTGATGTTCGGCCTCAAGACGCGCGGCCCCAATGGGGATTTCGCCGCCGCCGCCCGCGCGGAAGGGCTTCTCACCGTGCTTGCAGGCGACAATGTCGTGCGGCTCCTGCCGCCGCTGATCATCGACGAGAACGACATCCTCGAGGCGGCGGCGCGCCTCGACCGCGCCTGCGCGCGCCTTTCGGCGCCGGCCAAGCAGCTGGGAGCGGCCTGATGACCGCGCATATGAACGCGCCCGCCAAAAAGGCGCCGGCGAAGAACGCACAAACGGACACCGCGCCGAGCGGGACGCGGCCGCGCCATTTTCTCGACATCTGCGATTTCACCCGGGAGGAGCTGCGCAGCATCCTCGATCTCGCCCGTTCGCTGAAGGCGAAGCGCGTCAAGGGCGCGCCGCCCGCCGAGCGCCCGCTCGCCGGCAAATATCTGGCGATGATCTTCGACAAGCCCTCGACGCGGACCCGCGTCTCCTTCGACATCGCCATGCGCGACCTCGGCGGCGAGTCGATCATGCTGACGGGCGGCGAGATGCAGCTCGGCCGCGGCGAGAGCATCGCCGACACGGCGCGGGTGCTGTCGCGTTTCGCCGATGCGGTCATGATCCGCATTCTCTCGCACGACGATCTCGAGGAGCTCGCGCGCTTCGCCGCCATTCCCGTCATCAACGGCCTGACCAAGCGCTCGCATCCCTGCCAGATCATGGCGGACCTCCTGACCTTCGAGGAGCGGCTCGGGCCGATCGAGGGGCGCAGCGTGGCCTGGGTCGGCGACTCCAACAATGTGCTGGCGAGCTGGGTGCACGCCGCGGCGCGCTTCGGCTTTTCCATCAATGTGGCGACGCCCGCCGAACTCGCGCCGCCGCAGAGCCTCATCGACTGGGCGAAGGCCGAAGGCGCGGCGCTCACTGTGATGCGCGACCCGCGCGACGCCGTCGACGGCGCGCAGGCGGTCGTCACCGACTGCTGGGTCTCCATGGGCGACGCCGACGAGGACTTCCGCCGCCGCGTTCTCGCGCCATATCAGGTGAACGCCAAACTCATGCGCGCCGCCGCCAAGGACGCTGTCTTCATGCATTGCCTGCCCGCCCATCGCGGCGAGGAAGTCACCGACGAGGTGATGGACGGCCCGCAATCCGTCGTCTTCGACGAAGCCGAAAACCGCCTGCACGCGCAAAAGGGCGTGCTCGCCTGGTGTCTCGCGCCGGGTCTCGCCTGATGCAGGAGACGCCGAGCCGGCTGGTGTCCAAGGAGGCGCGGGACGACCGCGTCACGCCCTTCGCCGTCGAGGCGCTGGATCTGCGCGGTCGCCTCGTGCGGCTCGGCCCGACGGCGGACGCCATCCTCTCCCATTACGACTATCCCCCGCAAGTCGCGCGGCTGCTGGGCGAGGCGCTGGCGCTCGCGGCGCTGCTCGGCTCGATCCTGGAGTCGCATGGCCGCTTCCAGCTCCAGACCCGCAGCGACGGCCCGGTCGACATGCTCGTCGTCGACTATGACGCGCCGGGGAAGCTGCGCGGCTTCGCCCGCTTCGACGCCGCGCGCCTCGCCGAGGTCCAGGATCCCGCGCCCGCGGCGCTGCTCGGGCGGGGCCATCTGGCGCTCACGATCGAGCGCGAGGAGGACGCCGCCCGCTATCAGGGCGTGGTCCCGCTCGAAGGCGAGAGCCTCGCGGAGGCGGCGCATATGTATTTCCGCCAGTCTGAGCAGATCCCCTCTTTCGTGCGCCTGGCCGTGGGCGAGGTCGTGACGCCGCAGGGCCGGAGCTGGCGCGCCGGCGGGCTCCTGCTGCAATATCTGCCGGCCGCCGGCGCCCGCCGCCCGGACCTGCCGGCAGGGGATGCGCCCGAAAGCAATGCGCCGGAGAGCGACGGGCAGGCCGATGAGGAAGACGACGCCTGGCTCGAGGGTCAGGCGCTCGCCGCCACCCTCGAAGACCATGAGCTGGTGGACCCCTCGCTCTCGGGCGAGCGGCTGCTGTTCCGCCTCTTTCACGAGCGCGGCGTCAAGGTCTTCACGGAGCGGCCGGTGGAGGAGTTCTGCCGCTGCTCCACTGAGCGCATCGAGCGTCTCCTGAAGAGCTTCACCGACGAGGAGCGGGCCGACATGGTCGGCGACGACGGCCGCATCGGCGTCACCTGCGAATTCTGCGCGACCTTCCGCAGCTTCGATCCCACAGAGCTCGACTGACGCCTGAAGGTCTCGCTTTCCACCGCTGAACCGGTACCCGCTTCGGCGGACAGCGAGCGCTCTAAGCGCCCTCCCCAGGCGGAATGCTCTTGCATGTGCAGGCGCCGGCGCCCCGGCACGGAGAAAGCGGCGGCGGTCCGTCGAGGGCCTGCGCGCCGCGCGCCGCCGCGGCCTTCAGGCCGCAATCGCCGCAGCGGCATTGCGCAATCGAGGCGAGCGCCGTCGCGACGCCCGCGCGGATGACCGCGCGCCCCTTGTCGTCACGCACGTGGATGAAGGCGCCGGGACGGGCGCCGAAGCGCAGCGCCAGCGCTTCGACATGACACCAGAGCGCCGAGGCGAAGGGCACGTCGATGCGCTCGGAAAGAACCGGCGCCTCGCCGGGAACGGAATATTCAAAAGTGAAAAAAGTCATTCATAACCTTCGCAAATCACTGAGCCGCATATAGAGCACAGAACGGGCCGGATGTAATTCTGCAACGCAGCAAAGGAGTTTTGCGCCCGCGCCCTCACGGCCTTCGCGCGCTGTCCGCCGAAGCGGGAACCGGTTCGGCGGTAGAAAGCGACCGAACAATAAGCTGACGCATCCATCCGATTCCATCGGATCGGAAAAGGCTCTAGAAGCTGAGCCGACGCGACCAGGGCGCCGGCGCGCGCCCCGAGAGGAGGGTCAGACCCCATGCAGCCGCCCGAATTCGTCTTCCCGCCCCCGCCCCGCGCCGCCGTGGCCGTCGCCGGGGACGCCCGTCTCTTTCCGGTGCGCCGCATCTTCTGCGTGGCGCTGAACTATGCCGAGCACGCGCGCGAGATGGGCAAGGAGCCGGGGGCCGAACCGCCCTTCTTCTTCTCCAAGCCCGCCGACGCCGTCGTGGCGGACGGCGCGACGATCCCCTTCCCCAGCCTGACGCGCAATCTCCACCACGAGATCGAGCTGGTGGCGGCCCTGTGCGCGGGCGGCGCCGACATCCCCGCCGAGCGCGCGCTCGATTGCGTCTATGGCTACGCCGCCGGGATCGACCTCACGCGCCGCGACCTGCAAAGCGCGGCGCGCAACGCCGGCCGGCCCTGGGACATGTCCAAGGGCTTCGACAATTCCGCCCCCATCGGCGCGATCCGGCCGGCCTCGGCGATCGGCCATCCGACACGCGGGCGCATCGCGCTCTCGGTGAACGGCGCGCCCCGCCAGCAGGGCGATCTCTCGGACATGATCTTGAGCGTGCCGCACATCATCGCCGCGCTGTCCCGCGAGGTCGCGCTCGCGGCGGGCGATCTCATCTTCACCGGCACGCCGCCGGGCGTCGGCGCGCTCGCGCCCGGCGACGCGGCCGAGGGGGAGATCGAGGGCGTCGGCGCCGTCCGCGTCACGCTGGCGCGTTGACCGAGGTTGCGCGCCGAGGGCAAAGGCGGCTATTGGCAGTCCCGTTGAACCCGCCGGGAGACGCGCGGCGCATGCCCCACATCACCGCCTTTGCGCCGCCGCCCCGGCGCGCGAGCGCCGCGACATGACCGAACCGGTCGATCTCGACCCCGAAGACTGGGAGGCGTTTCGCGCCGAGAGCCATCGCGCGCTCGATTCCATGATCGATTATCTGCGCGGCCTGCGCAGCCGCCCGGTCTGGACGGCGCCGACCGAGGAGGCGAAGGCGCGCTTCAACCGCGAACTCCCGGCCGAGGGTCGCGCCTTTCCCGCCGTGCTCGAGGATTTCGACCGCTACATCAAGCCCTTCGCCACCGGCAACATTCATCCCATGTTCATGGGCTGGGTGCAGGGGGCGGGCACGCCCGTCGGCATGATCGCCGAAATGCTCGCCGCCGGCATGAACTCGAACTGCGGCGGGCGCAATCACATCGCCATCGACGTCGAGCGCCAGATCGCCCGATGGATGGCCGAGGCCTTCGGCTTCCCCAGGGACGCCTCCGGCATTTTCGTCACCGGCGCCTCCATGGCCAATTTCCTGTCGCTGCTCGTCGCCCGCGACCAGGCCTATGGCGACCGCGACGTGCGGCTCAACGGGCTCTGCGCCCAGAGCGGCCAGCTCATCGCCTACGCCTCCCGTGAGGCGCATAATTGCGTGCGGCAGGCCATGGAGCTCGCGGGCCTCGGCGCGCGGCATTTGCGGCTCATTCCGTCGGACGACAACCGCCGCATGAAGGTGAGCGCGCTGCGCCACGCCATCGCCGCAGATCGCGCGGCGGGCTTCCGGCCGTTCCTCGTCGTCGGCACGGCGGGGACGGTGGATGCGGGCGCGGTCGATCCGCTCGACCGCCTCGCCGACGTGGCCCACACCGAAGACATGTGGTTCCATGTCGACGGCGCCTTCGGGGCGCTGGCCGCCCTATCGCCGAAGCTCAAGCCGCTCGTCAAGGGGCTGGAGCGGGCCGACAGCATCGCCTTCGACTTCCACAAATGGCTGCATGTGCCCTATGACGCGGGCTTTTTCCTCGTCCGCGACCCTAAGGCCCACAAGCGCGCCTTCGCCGCCGACGCCGCCTATCTGTCGCGCGCCCCGCGTGGGCTCGCCGTCGGCGACACCTGGCCCTGCGACCTCGGCGCCGACCTCTCGCGTGGTTTTCGGGCGCTCAAGACCTGGATGACGATCGAGACCTTCGGGACGAAGAAGCTCGCCGCCTGCATGGAGCAATGCTGCCGCATGGCGAAGCGGCTCGAGAACTGGATCGAGACGTCGGAAAATTTCGTGATGCGCGCGCCGGTCGCGCTCAACATCGTCTGTTTCGGCGTGAGAGGGGACGACGACGGCTCGCTCGCCCGCGAGATCGTGATGGAGCTGCACGAGCGCGGCGAGGCCGCCCCGTCGCTCACCATTCTCGACGGCGTCCCGGCGATCCGCGCGGCGATCATCAATCACCGCACCCATGAGGAGGACATCGACGCCATGACGCTCTTCCTCGAGGCGGCGCTGCGCCGCGCCCGCAAGGAGCCCCACGACTTCGGCGCGCTCGTCGAGCCACACGGGCCGGGGAAGACAAGGCTGTCGGAGGATTGAGGGCGGCCGCCACTCAGAGGCAAGCCACTGCCCTCTCTCCACGGTGGGAATGGCCGGGCGAGGATTCCGCAATCTCCCCGAGACGCCTCGGCGTGGATGGCCGGGACGAGCCCGGCCATGACGGACCGGGGAGATGTCGCAAAGGGGACAACCGACCCGCGCTCCTTTGCCCAAATCCTCGTTGCCGCGCCGTCGATTAATCGTCTCAGATGATGGCCCAGTCACTGTGGCGCTTTAGCTACAGTGTTTCGGAATCTGATTGGCCTGGAGGCAGGCCTCTTGATTGATCTGGTTCTTTGCACCTGAATCTTGACAGTTTATCGCCTTTAGCGGAACCACTTATGCTGACTAGAATAGGGATTTGGGGCCTCAGTGTATCGCTGGCCGCCTGCGCTGGCGCACAAGTAACGCGCACATCGAAAAACACATTGCTGATTGATGCTGGAGCCGCTCCCCCGCATGTGGACGGATGGGAGCCGCGAGAGTGGCCGCCAAGAGCGCTGCAATCGAGACAATCCGTGCTGGTTATGATCGCTACGTCATCACGGGCGGGATGGCGCAGAACAACGTGAGTGTTACGCAACTGCCCGGACAGTACAACACCTACGGAACCGCCTCTTACGGTGGTGGTTTCGGCGCTTATCAATCTCGAACCAGCTACACGCCGGGGCCGACGGTCGTGCTGGCAGCCATGACAAGTCATTGACATTGGTGATGTTCAATCCCGGCGATCCGGGTTTTGACGCCGCGATCGACGCCAGGGAAGAACTCGGCCAAGATTGGGCAGTTAAGTCAGGGGTCCATACATGTTTGTAGAGAAGAGGTCGCCATGACGCGCGAGACCTGGACCGCCTGCCAATTGATTTCCCCGCTGGACGCCCTCGACGCGGGGAGCTTCGAGAAAGCGTCAGCCATCTGACATGGTGGCGCACTGACATGGTGGCGCAAGGAACGAACCTTGCTTCCCTCTGCGCGACCATCGATCGCACGAGGACGCCCATGCCCCTCTACGCCTATGCCTGCGACGCCTGCGAGGCCGAATTCGAGCTTCTGGTGCGCGCGGCCGACACGCCGGAATGCCCCGCCTGCGGGTCGCGCGACCTCACCCGGCAGGTCTCGCGCATCTGCAAGGAGATCAAATATCCCGCCATCGCCCGCTCCTGGCGCCGGCGCGCGGCGGCCGAGGGCGATCTCTCCAATTTCAGCAAGGCGGAACGCGCAAAACGATAGGCTCAGGCCGAGGCCTTTTGCGTCTTCTTTCCGGCGGCTTGCGCCGCGAGCCGCTCCTTGGCCTTTTTGACGACGCGCGCCTTCTCAGCCTCGGAGAGCTGCGACCAGGCCCCGATCTCGGCGCGCGAGCGGCCGCACCCGACGCAAACAGCCTCGGCGTTGAGCGTGCAAATCTTGTTGCAGGGACTTTGAACCATCGGCACCCTCTCTCACGCCAGATGGCCGGGCGGGGGCGCGACTGTCAACCTCGCCCTCGACGCGGCGCGCAAAGGCGCCATAGTGACGGGATCAAGGAAAGGTCCCGCGCGTGCTCACCCTCGCCGATTTTCGCGCCTCGGTTCAGGCCAGCGCCCCGCCGGCCGTCTCGGCTCCGCTGCGAGCGCTCTGGTTCGACGCCAAGGGCGATTGGGTCGCCGCGCACAAATGCGTGGATGTGCGCGACGACAAGGACAGCATGTGGGTCCACGCGTATCTCCATCGCAAGGAAGGCGATCTGTCGAATGCGCGCTACTGGTACGCGCGCACCGGGCGCCCGCCGCGAGAGGCGTCGCTCGATCAGGAATGGGCGGACATCGCGACGGCGCTCCTGGCCGCCTTGCCCTGAAGGGAGACGCCATGACCCGCGCCGCATTTCTTTGCCTTGCCGTGCTCGCCGCGGCGCCCGCCCGCGCCTATGACGCGCCCTCGAAGGAAGACGTCGGCGCCGTCGCCGCCTGCCTGACGCTCGTGCGGGAAAATCAAAAGAAGGCGGGCGTCGAGAAGGAGGAGACGCCGGGACCCGCCGGACGTCTGGCGGCGGCCGCGCGGTCGGCGCCCCTCGATCCGACGAGCTGCGTCGGCGTTCTCGTGACGGCCTGCACGCAGAAGGAAGGGACCTCCAACGGCGCGCAGAGCGGCTGCGCGGAGCGCGAGGGCGCCGTGTGGGACCAGCGGCTCAACGCCGCCTATCGCAGGGCGCTCGACCATATGGAGAAAGAGGGCGCGGATAATCTGCGCAAGACGCAGCGCGCCTGGATCGCGCTGCGCGACGTCCGCTGCCAACAGGCCTGGGCGGCCTATCACGGCTCCATGGCCGGCCCCATCCAGGCCTGGTGCGAGATGGAGCTCACCGCGCGACAGGCGCTCTGGGTGGATTCGTGGAGCGAGTAGTTTTTGCGCAGCCAAATCTCGCCGCCGCGCGCGAATTGCTGCGCAGCAATTTCGGCTTTTCCGGTTTCCTCCCGGGTCAGGCCGAACCCGTTTCGGCGGTGCTCGCGGGCCGCGACGTGCTCGCCGTCATGCCGACGGGCTCGGGCAAATCCCTGCTCTATCAGCTCCCCGCCGCGGCGCAGCCCGGCCTCGTCGTCGTCGCCTCGCCGCTCATCGCGCTGATGCGCGACCAGTTGCGGGCGCTCGGCGACAGGGGCGTTCCCGCCGTGGCGCTGCATTCGGCGCAGGACGACGCCGAGGCCATGGCCGCTTTTGACGCCGTCTCGACGGGGCGGGCGCGCCTCCTCTACGCCGCGCCGGAGCGGCTGGCGCGAGAGGGGACGCAGAATTTGCTGCGCAAAAACCGCGTCAGCCTCTTCGCCGTGGACGAGGCGCATTGCGTCTCGCACTGGGGCCACGAGTTCCGCCCGGATTATCTCGAACTCGGCGCCATCGCCAAGAAGCTCGGCGCCCCCGTCCTCGCCGTCACCGCCACCGCCGGGCCGCGCACGCGCGAGGATATTCGCCGCCTGCTGTTCGCGCGCGAGCCCGAGATTTTCGTGCGCTCCTTCGCGCGGGCGAATCTCTCCCTCTCCTTCGCGCGCAAGCAGAAGGGGCTCGACCAGATCCGCCGCTTCATCGGCCGGGAGCGAGAAAGCGGGATCGTCTATTGCGGCTCGCGCCGCATGGCCGACGCGCTGGCGGCCGACCTCTCCCGCCTCGGCCTCGACGCGCTCCCCTATCATGCGGGCCTCGACGCCTGGACCCGCGCCGCGCATCAGGACGCCTTCTTCGCCCGCAAAGGCGTCGTCATGGTCGCGACCATCGCCTTCGGCATGGGCGTCGACAAGCCGGACGTGCGCTTCATCGCCCACGCCGATCTGCCGGGCTCGATCGAGGGCTACTATCAGGAGATCGGCCGCGCCGGCCGCGACGGCGCCCCGGCGCGGGCGCTCGCCCTCTACGACCCGCGCGAGCTCGCCCTGCGCTGGCGGACGCCGCGCGCCGTGGAGGATGAGCGGGCCGCGGGCGATTACGCGCGCCGCGGCGCCATGGCGCGGCTCTGTGCGACGGCGGGCTGCCGGTTTCAGGCCCTGCTCGCGGAATTCGGCGAAGCGAGCGGCCCCTGCGGCGCCTGCGACCATTGCCGGGGCGGGCCGCTCGCCTGGCCGCGCCGGCTCTCCGCCCGCGCGCTCGGCTGGCGCGCGGCGGCGGAAAGCCGGCTGCTGGACGTCTGGGGCGAGGGCCTCGGGGAGACGGAGGAGGAGCCCGGCGCGCCGCCGGCGCCCGCCGTCGCTCCCCCTCCGGCGCAGGATGGTCCGCTCACGGTCGCCGAAATGCGGCTGCTGCGCGCGCTTCAGGCGGAACGGCTGACGATCGCCAGACGCCTGGGCGCGCCGCCGCGAGCCGTCGTCTCCGACGCGACCCTGCGCGCCCTCGCGCGCGCGAAGCCCGACCGCATCGACCACCCGCTCTTTGCGGACGTGCGCGAAGCTGGTCGATTTCTGGCTCTCCTCGCGACAGCCGACCGGGCCTGATTTTGCTGTTGCGCGCCCAGTCGCGTCGCGCCATTCTGGTCGGCATGACCAGAAAGCAAAAAGCCCCATCTTCGACAGCCCCAAGGCCGCCGGCCGTGCGCCTGACGGGGCTCTGGCCGCTGCAAGACGCAAAGGCGCGGTTGAGCGAAGTCGTGCGGCGCGCCCACAGCGAAGGGCCTCAGCACGTCACCATCCATGGGCGCGAGGAAGCGGTTGTGGTCTCCGCCGAGGAATTTCGCCGCCTCAAGGGCGGACAAACCGGCCAATCGCTGATCGAAGCCCTTCAGCACTCGCCCTACCGCGAGATCGAGCTGGAGGCGGGGCGCGAGCGCATGCCGGTGCGCCGCGTGGATCTGTGACGGGCTGGCTGCTTGATACGAATGTCCTGTCCGAACTGCGACGCCCGAACCCGAATTCGGCGGTCGTCGCTTTCGTCGCGGGGAAACCGCTCGATCATCTCTTCGTGAGCTCTGTCACATTCGCCGAAATTCGCTTCGGAATCGAGTGTCTGGCTGACGCCGGCCGCCGCGCCGAGCTCAACGACTGGCTCGCCAACAAGGTGCGGCCCATGTTCGAGGGGCGCGTCCTGCCCGTGAGCGAGGACGTCATGCTGCGATGGCGCCTCCTCGTCGAGGAGGGGCGCAAAGTCCGCCATACCTATTCGCAACCCGATTTGATCATCGCCGCCACGGCGCTGCGCCACGGCCTGACCGTGGTCACGCGCGACACGCGCGAGTTCGGGCGCGCGGGCGCAACCGTCGTCGATCCGTGGCGCGGGGAGCCGGGCTGATGCCCCCTCGGCCGCACGCGCCGCGCGCGGCCATTTCCTGTTGCGCCCCGACCGGCTATGACGGGGCTCGGCAAAGGACATCCTCGACAAGATGAAAGACGACATACAACGGCCGCCCGCCGAAATGCGGCAGGTCATGGTGGGGCTCGGCCTCGCCATGCTGCTCTCGGCCATGGACCAGACCATCGTCGTCACCGCTTTGCCGACGATCGGCGTCGACCTCGGCGCGCCGCAAAATCTCCCCTGGATCGTCACCGCCTATCTCGTCGCCGCGACGGTCGTCACGCCGCTCTACGGCAAATTCGCGGATGTCTACGGGCGCCGCATCGTGCTGCTCGTGGGCGTCGCAACCTTCATCGTGGGCTCCGTCGCCTGCGCGCTCGCGCCGAGCATCGCCGCGCTCGCCGCCGCGCGTCTCGTGCAGGGCCTTGGCGGCGGCGGGTTGATCGCGCTGGCGCAAACCATCGTCGCCGATCTGGTCTCGCCGCTGGAGCGCGGCCGCTACCAGACCTATTTCGCCGCCGTCTTCGTCACCTCGAGCGTCGCGGGGCCGGCGCTCGGCGGGTTTTTTGCGCAATATCTGCACTGGTCGCTGATCTTCTGGATCAATCTGCCGCTCGGCCTCGCCGCGCTTCTCATCACCAATGCGCGGCTCAAGCGCCTGCCCGAGCGGCGCCATCCGCATCGCGTCGACTATCCGGGCGCGGCCTGCCTCGTCGTCGCCTCTGGCGCGCTGGTTCTGGCGCTGGGCTGGGGCGGGACGCGCTTCCCCTGGGCCTCGGCGCCGATCCTGGCGCTCCTCGCCCTCTCCGCCCTGTTCTGGACGCTCTTCGCCTGGCGCACCCGCACGGCGGAGGAGCCGCTCATCCCCATGCGCATCCTGAGCCTGCGCATCGTGCGCGACGCCATCGCCTCGAGCGCGCTCGGCCTCGGCGGCTTCGTGGGGCTCTCCGTCGTCATGCCCATCTATTACGAGGTGGCGGTCGGGCTCAGCGCCCACGACTCCGGCCTCGTCCTCATCCCGCTGATGATCGCCACGGTCGCGGGGGCGACCCTCTCGGGCCGGCTGATGGGCGCCGTCGCCCATTACAAGGTCATGCCGCTCATCGGACTGGGCTCCGGGGCGCTCGCCGCCGCCCTGGCCGCCTGGAAGATCGACAGCGTCTCTTTCGTGACGCTCAACGCCTTGCTGTTCGTCGTGAATTTCGGCGTCGGCGCGATGCTGCCGGTCGCCACCGTCTCGGTGCAGAACGCCGTGCAGGCCCGCGATCTGGGCACGGCGACGGCGACGACGCAATTCTTCCGCCAGCTCGGCTCGGCCGTGGTCGTGGCGCTTTTCGGGGCGCTGGCGCTCGGCGGCGGCCGCGCCGCTTATATAGAGGAAGCGCGGCTTTCGCCCGATGAGCTCCTGCGGCTTTCCGCGAGCTTCCGGCTGGTTTTCGCGGCGCTTTCGGTCGCCATGGCGGTCTCCTTCCTGTTCATGGCGCGCATGGAGGAGCGGCCGCTGCGTGGCGAGCGGCGCCACTGACCTATCTTTGTCGAAACGCGCCTTGTGCGCGTGGCACGGAATTTCCTAGAAAGGCGCGCTTTCGCCTTTCCGTCTTCAAGGACCTTTCCCATGACATCCGTCGATAGTTTCAAATCCCGCCAGAAGCTCGTCGTGGGGGACAAGACCTATGATTATTTCTCGCTGACGGCGGCGGAGGAGAACGGCCTGCCGGGCGTCTCGCGCCTGCCCTATTCGCTCAAGGTCGTGCTCGAAAACCTGCTGCGCAACGAGGATGGCCGCTGGGTCACGAAGGACACGATCCTCTCCTTCGCCAATTGGCTGACCGAGAAAGGCAAGACCGAGCGCGAGATCGCCTTCAGCCCGGCCCGCGTGCTGATGCAGGACTTCACCGGCGTCCCGGCCGTGGTCGATCTCGCGGCCATGCGCGACGCTTTCGTGGCGCTCGGCGGAAATCCGCAGAAGATCAACCCGCTGGTGCCGGTCGATCTCGTCATCGACCATTCGGTGATCGTCGACGAATTCGGAACCCCGAAAGCCTTCGCCCACAACGTCGATCTCGAATATGAGCGCAACGGCGAACGCTACCGCTTCCTCAAATGGGGCCAGTCGGCCTTCGACAATTTCCGCGTCGTGCCGCCGGGCACGGGCATCTGCCATCAGGTCAATCTCGAATATCTCGCCCAGACGGTCTGGACCCGGACCGAGACGGCCGATGGCGGCAGCGTCGAGGTCGCCTATCCGGACACGCTCGTCGGCACGGATTCGCACACCACCATGGTCAACGGCCTCGCCGTGCTCGGCTGGGGCGTCGGCGGCATCGAGGCGGAGGCGGCCATGCTCGGCCAGCCGCTCTCCATGCTCGCGCCGGAAGTCGTCGGCTTCAAGCTGACGGGCGCGCCGAAGGAGGGCGTAACGGCGACCGACGTGGTGCTCACCGTCACGCAAATGCTGCGCAAGAAAGGCGTCGTCGGCAAATTCGTCGAATTCTACGGCGAGGGCCTCAACCACCTCTCGCTCGCCGACCGCGCGACCATCGCCAATATGGCGCCGGAATATGGCGCGACCTGCGGCTTCTTCCCCATCGACGCCGAAACGCTCGCCTATCTCAATACGTCGGGCCGCGCCGCCGAGCGCATCGCGCTGATCGAGGCCTATGCGCAGGCGCAGGGCATGTTGCGCAGCGCCGCCTCGCCGGACCCCGAATTCACCGACACGCTCGCGCTCGATCTGGCGGATGTGACGCCGTCTCTCGCCGGGCCGAAGCGCCCCGAGGGGCGCGTGCCGCTCGAAGACATGGGCCGGACCTTCGAGACCGCGCTCGCCGGCGAATACAAGAAGGACGGCGGGCTCGGCCCGCGCCACAAGGTCGAGGGGACAAATTACGACCTCGGCCATGGCGACGTGGTGATCGCCGCCATCACCTCCTGCACCAACACCTCCAATCCGAGCGTGCTGATCGGCGCGGGCCTGCTCGCCCGCAACGCCGTCGCCAGGGGGCTGAAGGTCAAGCCCTGGGTCAAGACCTCGCTCGCGCCGGGAAGCCAGGTCGTCGGCCAGTATCTCGAACGCTCGGGCCTGCAGAAGTCGCTCGACGAACTGGGTTTCAATCTCGTGGGCTTCGGCTGCACCACCTGCATCGGCAATTCCGGCCCGCTGCCCGCGCCGATCTCGAAGACCATCAACGACCACGATCTCGTCGCCGCCTCGGTCCTCTCGGGGAACCGCAATTTCGAGGGGCGCGTCAATCCGGACGTGCAGGCGAATTATCTCGCCTCGCCGCCGCTCGTCGTCGCCTTCGCCATCGCGGGGACGGTCGCGATCGATCTGACGAAGGAGCCGCTGGGGACGGGATCGGACGGCAAGCCCGTCTTCCTGCGCGACATCTGGCCCCAGAACGCCGAGATCGACAGCTTCATTCGCGAGAATGTGACGCGCGACCTCTTCCGCTCGACCTACGCCAATGTCTTCGCCGGCGACGAACACTGGCGCGCGGTCGCGGCGCCCACGGGCGAGACCTACGGCTGGGACGACAAATCGACCTATGTGCGCAATCCGCCCTATTTCGTCGGCCTGACGAAAGAGCCCAAGCCGGTGAAGGACATTGTCGGCGCGCGCATTCTCGCGCTCTTCGGCGACAAGATCACCACAGACCATATTTCGCCGGCGGGGTCGATCAAGGCCTCGTCGCCGGCTGGCAAATGGCTGATCGAGCATGGAGTCGCGCCCGCCGATTTCAATCAATACGGCACGCGCCGCGGCAATCACGAAGTGATGATGCGCGGCACCTTCGCCAATATCCGCATCAAGAATCACATGATGAAGGGCGCCGACGGCGTCGTGCCGGAAGGGGGTCTGACCAAATATTACCCCGGTGGCGAGACGCTTTCGATCTACGACGCCGCCATGCGCTACCAGAAGGACGGCGCGCCGCTCGTCGTCTTCGCGGGGGCCGAATATGGCAATGGCTCGTCGCGCGACTGGGCGGCCAAGGGCACGGCGCTTCTCGGCGTGCGCGCGGTGATCGCCCAGAGCTTCGAGCGCATCCACCGCTCCAATCTCGTCGGCATGGGCGTTCTGCCCCTGACCTTCGAGACGGGGACGAATTGGTCGACGCTCGGCCTCACCGGCGAGGAGACGGTCGCCATCCGCGGATTGGAATCGGGCCTCGCGCCCCGTCAGACGCTGGTTGCGGAAATCACCTTCCCGGACGGGAGTGTGGTCCGCACGCCGCTGCTGCTGCGCATCGATACGCTCGACGAACTGGAATACTTCCGCAACGGCGGCATTCTGCCTTACGTCCTGCGACATCTTGCCTCGTAACGCGCCAGTCCGGCGCGTTGACGGCCCAGCTTCCATGCGACATCTTCGTGACGCTCGAGCGTGAGCTCCCGCGCCGCCGACCACGGCGGCGCATGCAGGCGGCGCAAGAAGCAAAACAAGAAAATTTGAGAAGATAGAGGGAACCTCAGGATGAAGAAATTCTCCATCGTCACGGCGATCGCTCTCCTTGCGGCGATGACCGCCCCGGCCTTCGCGAGCTGCGACACCCATGCGGAAGACGATCAGGCGGTCTGCGCGTCGAAGTGCGAAGACGCCTATCTGAAGGATCAGCAGGGCTGGACCGCCGACATGTCGAAAGTCAAGGAAAGCAAGAAAGCCTGTGACGAGAAGTGCGGCTGCCCGCAGAACTCGAAGGGCCTCTGAGGTCCTCGAACCTCTTCCAGACGCACTCCGGACGATGGGGCGCGCATGATGCGCGCCCCTATTTTTTTGTTCGGGCCTCAAGGCGCCAGGAGCGCGGCGCGCCCTGCCGCAAGCGACGGCCGGGCGCTGTTTCCAAATGAAATCAACGTCGGGCAACTGGATGCCGATGCGCCCCGCGCTGGCCCCTCGCCCCTCGCGCAGACTGGCCTGCGATTGACACAGGGCTTTTCTTCCCCCATCGTTCGCCCGCTTCGCGCGTCATGAGGGGCCGTTACTGTTTTCGGCGGGAGGGTTCTACGCCAGCGCAAGCAAACGCCTTAAAATTTGTGAAGAAGAGGAAGCGTCAAGATGAACAAATTCGCCTTTGTTGCGGCGGCGGCCCTGATTGCCGGCATGATGACCCCGGCTTTCGCTGACTGCGACACCCGCAAGGCCGATGACGACAAGCAGGCTGCGGCGGCGTCCAAGTGCTATGACGAGTATCTTGCCCGTTCGCAGAATTACGGCGCCAACAAGACCGAGCTCCGCGCCGCTTTCGAGGCCTGCAACGAGAAGGCCGGTTGCTCGCAGAACAACAGCCTGCTGAAGTAAGTCGAGCCGCGGCTTCGCCTCTGCGGAGAGGCCCAGACGAACAGGGCGCGCATTGATTGCGCGCCCCTATTTTTTACTGCGAATAGACGTTGCCGTCCGGGCCCTTCCAGCCCTTGGGGTCCTCGTAGAAACGGTATTCCTCGTCGAAGAGCACGGTCTCGCCCGGCGCGACATATTGCCGGCCCTTGGGATCGGAGTTGCGCGGCGCGGTGACATAATGCTTGCTCGGCGAGCATCCTTCCTTGAACGCGCCGGCGTCGTCCGGCTTGCAGTCGAGATTGGCGCCGTCCGGGAACTGGACTTTGGCGTTGAAGAAAATCTCGTAGCCCTTTTCGCCGGTCGCGTGCATCTCCAGCCGCTCGGCCATGGTCTGCTTGAATTCGACCAGCTTGCCCGGCTTGTCGAAGCGCTGCTTGAGGAGATTTTCGAAAATCTGTTTGGCGTGATCCTCGGTGGGATCGCAGCCGAACATGCAATAGGCCTGCGCCGGCCCGGAAAGCGGCGCCGCGGCGAGCGTTACGGCCAGAAATTTCAAGAACGCGCCTCGCATTGGGTTTCCTCTTGTGTTGGCGTCGCCGTTTCAAGGGCGATTGGCGCGGGAGAGTAAAACGCTTCGCGGTAAAAGTCTTCAACGGCCGGCGTCGGGCGTGTCGATCCCGCCCCAGAGTCCCCTGACCTGCTCGAAATGGATGGCGGGATCATAGGGCGCGCCGTCGAGCGCCAGCGTCTCGATCGAGAGCCGGCCCATGGCGGAGAGCACCGCATAGGAGGCGACGACTCTTTCACGCTGGGCGAAGAGCAGGCCGATGCGGGCGTTGAGCAGCTCCTGCTGGGCGTTGAGAATGTCGAGCGTCGTGCGCTGGCCCGCCTTGGCCTCCTCCCGCACGCCGTAAAGGGCGCGCTCCGCGGCGGCGATTTGCGCCTGCGCGGCGCTGATCTGGGTTTTGGCCGCCTGCAACGCTCCCCAATTGGCGCGAACGAGCGCGATGACGTCGGCGCGCGCCACTTCGGCGTCGAGGCGTCTCTGCCCCGCGACTTCCTTGGCCTCGCGCACCTGTGAGGAGGTGAGGCCGCCTTCGTAGAGCGGCACGTTGAGGCGCCCGCCGACATAGGCGCCGATGTTGCGATTGTAGATGCCCGACGTGTCCGTCTGGGTGAAGACATTGCCGACGACGGAAAGCTTCGGCATGAAATCCGCCTCGATCACCTTGATGTCGAGATCCGCAGCGTCGGCGTCATGCAGCGCCGCGAGAATGACGGGATGCTCCGCTTGCGCGATGCGCTCGACCTCCTCGCGCGTTTTCGGGAGGAGCCTGTCGACGGGCGCGCCGGGCGTGAGTTTCTTCGGCTCGTCGCCGATCGTCTGTCGATAGGCGCCGATCGCCGCGTCGAGCGCCGCGCGCGCCTGGCTGACGAGCGATTGCCCCGCGGCGAGGCGCGCTTCCGCCTGCGCGATGTCGGTCAGGGTGATCTGCCCGGCAAGATAGCGTTCGCGTGTCTGGCGCAGCTGTTCGCCGAGAACCGCGACATTGTTTTCCTGCAATCTCAGCGCCGCCGTATCGCGCAATACGTTCATATAGGCCGAGACGGCGTTGAACAGGACGCGCTGCTCGGTCAATCGCAGCCGCGCGCGCCCGGCGAAAACATTCGTCTCCGCCATGCGGCTGGCGTTCATCGTCTTGAATCCGTCGAAGACCGGCTGCTCGACGCTGAAATTCGCCGAGCGCGGAACGCTTCCGCCGCTCTGAATGCTCTTGACCGGTCCCTGCAGGGTCGAATCCGTCAGCGGGATGTCCTGCTGCTTCGTGACCATCCGGTTTTCCTGCACGCCGAGAAAGGCCCCGGCGTTGGTGCGCGGCCGCATTCCCGAGAGCGCCTGCGGCACTTTCTCGTCGAGCGCGCGGACGCCGGCGCGGTTCGAATTGATGACCGGGCTCATATTGTAGGCGCGCGTGAGCGCGCCATTCAGCGTCTCGGCGCGCAGGCCGGGCGCGACGGCGCAAAAGGCCAGAAGAAGGGCGCCGCGCGCGCGTCTCAAGCGGCCTCCCTTTCCCGCGCCGCCGCGAGGGACGCCTGATCCTCGCCGAAGAAGGCGTAAAGCGCCGGCAGCACGATGAGGGTGAGCAGCGTCGCGCTGATCAGGCCGCCGATGACGACGGTGGCGATCGGCCGCTGCACTTCCGCCCCCGTCGATGTCGCAAGCGCCATGGGCACGAAGCCGAGCGAGGCGACGAGCGCGGTCATGACGACCGGACGCAGACGCGTCATGGCGCCGCGGAAGATCGCCTCGCGCTCCGGCACGCCGCTCACCATCAGCTGATGGATATAGGTGCGCATGACGAGGCCGTTCAGCACGGCGACGCCGGAAAGCGCGATGAAGCCCACGGCCGCCGAGACCGACATGGGCATGCCGCGCAGCCACAGCGCCAGCACGCCGCCGACGAGCGCGAGCGGCACGGCCGTGAACACGAGAAGCGCGTCGCGCGCCGAGCCAAGCGCCGAATAGAGCAGCAAGAAGATCATGAAGAAGCAGATCGGCACCACGATCATCAGCCGCGCGCGCGCGGCCGCGAGGTTCTCGAACTGCCCGCCCCATTCGATCCAGTAACCCGGGGGGATATGCACTTTGGCGTCGACCCTGGCGCGCGCCTCGTTGACGACCGAGGCGATGTCGCGCCCGCGCACATTGGCGGAGACCACGACGCGCCGCTTGCCGTTCTCGCGCGAAATCTGGTTCTGGCCGTCGACCGTCGAGAAGCTCGCGACCTGTTTGAGCTGCACGGTCGAGATCCGCCCCTGCGCGTCCGGCGGCAGCGAAACGGGAATGGTTTCGAGCGCGCCCGCGTCCTCGCGCAGATTGTCGCGCAGGCGCACGAAGATCGGGAAACGCCGGTCGCCCTCGAAGATCATGCCGGCGGGCTCGCCGCCGATGGCCGCGCCGATCGTATCCTGCACGGCGCCGAGGCTCAGCCCGTAGCGGGCGATGGCGCCCTTGTCGACCTTGATGTCGAGAACCGGCAGGCCGGTCACCTGCTCGACCTTCACGTCGGTCGCCCCCGGCGTCGCGCGCAGGATCGCGGCGATCTGATTGGCGGCCTTCAGCATGGCGTCGAAGTCCTCGCCGAAGACCTTGACGGCGATGTCGCCGCGCACGCCTGCGAGCAATTCGTTGAAGCGCAGCTGGATCGGCTGCGAAAATTCATAGGCGTTGCCGGGAAGATCCGCGATCTTCTCCGAAATGTCGTCGATGAGCTTGTCCTTGGAGAGATGCGGATCGGGCCACTCTTTCTCCGGCTTCAGCATGATGAAAGTGTCGGTCAGATTGGGCGGCATGGGGTCGGTGGCGATATCCGCCGTGCCGGTCTTGGAGAAGACGTAATCCACCTGCGGCAGCTTGCGGATCGTGTTTTCGAGATCGAGCTGCATCGACTGTGATTGAGTGAGCGAGGCGCTCGGAATGCGATTCGCCTGCATGGCGAGATTCTTCTCGTCGAGCTTCGGAATGAACTCCTGGCCGAGGTTCATGTAGAGGAGAACGGCGAAGACGAAGGAGCCCGCGCCGATCGCCATCACCTTCAGCGGCGCGTCCATCGCCCAGCGCAGCAGCGGCTCATAGCCCCGCTTCAGGGCGAGCACGATCCTGTTCTCCCCCTCCTCGCCCTGGCCCGACACGAAGAGCGCGATCATCGCCGGGAAGAAGGTCAGCGAGAGGAGAAATTCGGACAGAAGCGCGATGATGACCGTCATCGCCATGGGATGGAACATCTTCCCCTCGACCCCGGAGAAGCTCAGGATCGGCAGATAGACGAGGATGATGATCGACTGCCCGTAGACGGTGGGGCGGCGCATCTCCACCGCCGAATCGATCACCGTATCGAGCCGCTCGTCGGTCGTGAGCGGGCGCCCGGCGGCGTGCTGGCGCTCGGAGAGGCGACGCAGGCTGTTTTCTGCGACGATGATCGCGCCGTCGGCGATGAGGCCGAAATCGAGCGCGCCGAGGCTCATCAGATTGGCGCTGATCTTGAAGACAAACATGCCGATCGCGAGGAACAGCATGGTGACGGGAATGACCGTCGCCGTCACCACCGCCGCCCGGAAATTCCCGAGCATGACGAAGAGCACGAGAATGACGAGCGCCGCGCCCTCGATCAGATTCTTGGCGACCGTCTTGATCGTTGCGTCGACGAGCAACGTGCGGTTGAGGATCGTCTTGATCTCGACGCCCGGCGGCAGCGATCTGGCGATGACCTGCATCCTCTCGTCGACGGCGGCCGAGACGGTGCGGCTGTTGGCGCCGATCAGCATCAGCGCCGTGCCGATGACGACTTCCTCGCCGTTCATGCTCGCCGATCCGGTGCGCAGCTCCTTGCCGATGGAGACGGCGGCGATGTCGCGCACCCGAACGGGCACGCCGCCGCGCGTCGTCGCGACGACATTGCCGATGTCGTCCACCGTCTCGAGCCGCCCGCCGCTGCGAACGACGAGCCCCTCGCCGTTGCGCTCCACATAGCCGGCGCCGCGGCTCACATTGTTGCGCTGGATCGTCGCCGCGAGATCGCCGAAGGAGAGGCCGAGCGACATGAGTTTCGCCGGGTCCGGCTGCACATGGTACTGGCGCACATAGCCGCCGAGCGAATCGACGCCGGCGACGCCCGGCACGGTGCGCAGCTGCGGGCGGATGATCCAGTCCTGCACCGTGCGCAGATAGGACTCCTGCTCGACCTGCGTGCGCAGCATCATGCCTTCGGGCGTGAGATAGGCGCCGTCCTTCTGCCAGCCGGGCTCGCCGGGCGGACTCAGCTTATGCGGCTCCCTGAAGCGCACGCTCCACATGTAGATTTCGGACAGGCCGGTCGCGATCGGCCCGAGGCGCAATTCGACGCTCGGCGGAAAATCCTCGCGCGCCTGGCCGATGCGCTCATTGACCTGCTGGCGCGCGAAATAGATGTCGACGCCGTCGGAGAAGACCGCCGTCACCTGCGCGAAGCCGTTGCGCGACAGGGAGCGCGTATAGTCGAGGCCCGGAATGCCGGCGAGCGCGTTCTCGATTGGATAGGTGACCTGTTTCTCCATCTCGAAGGCCGAGAGCGCCGGCGCGCGGGCGTTGATCTGCACCTGATTGTTGGTGATGTCCGGAACGGCGTCGATCGGAAGATGCGCGAGCGCATAAAGGCCGAACGCGCCGACGAGCGCGACCAGCAGGACGACCAGCCAGCGGCTATGGACCGAAAAGGCGATGATCCGCTGCATCATGGGCGGGGCCCCGTCACTCCTCGGGAATTTCGCTCTTGCCGGCTTCGGCCTTGAGCACGAAACTGTTGGCGACGGCGATCGTCTCGCCGGCCTTGAGGCCCTTGACGATCTCCACCGAACGCTCGTCGCCGTCGCCAAGCTCCACGACGCGCTTCTCGAAGCCGTCTTTCACACGCACGAAAACCGTCGGCTCATTGTGGACGAGCTGAACGGCGGCGCGGGGAACGAGCACTTTCACCGGGCTCTGCTCGATGGCGATTTCGGCGTTGAGCAGAACGCCCGGCCGCAGGGCGCCATCCGGATTTTTGAAGGCGGCGATCACATGGCCGGTGCGCGTCTCTGGCGTGATCATGGCGTTGATTACCCGTACGGCGCCCTCGAAAGCGCGCCCGTCGGCGCCCTTGACCACGACCGGCTGGCCGACCCGCACTTCCGCAAGATTCGCGACGGGGACCGCGAGCTCCACCTCCACCTCCGACAGATCGGCCAGAGCATAGAGCTGGCTTTCAGCCGTCACCGGCAGGCCGATATTGGCGAGACGCTCGATGACGCGGCCCTTGATCGGCGCGCGAATCTCTTTTTCCCGCAGACGGGAGACGGGCTGCGAGGGAAGCGCGGCGATCTCGCTTTCGGAGAGATCGAGCGCTGCGAGCTTGCCGCGGGCGAGATCGAGCCTGAGCCGCGCCTCGGTATAGGTCGCCTTGGCCTTGAGGAAGAGCTGCTCCGCCGTGATCTTCTTCTCGAAGAGCCCCTTCTCGCGCTGATAGAGCTGCGACTGAAGCTCGTAATTCGTCATCGCCGCCAGATATTCGCTCTTGGCGTCCGCAACCTCGCGCGAATCGATGATCGCCACCGTCTCGCCCTTCTGCGCCTCGTCTCCGAGCTTCTTGCGCATCTCGGCGACGACGCCCGCGACCTTCGCCGCGACTCGGGCGAGATGATCCGGATCGGGCTTGACGGCGGCCGGCGCGACGATCTGGCGCCTGATCACGCCCGGCCCCGCCTTGGCCACGCCGATCTTCGCGGCCTCGATCTGCGCCGGCGTGAGCAGGATCACCCCTTCTTGCGCGGGCGCGGCGTTTTCGGCCGGCGCCGTCCCGGCCGGCGCGCCGGAGCCGTGAAATCTGGCGATCAGACCGGGCAGCGTCGCGCCCGCGGCGAGGCTCGCCACAACCGCGACAAGAAAGAGAAGCGTGCGTGACATTTTCAGCGGACGGGCTCCATGGCGCGGCGGCGCTTGCCCTTGAGGATGGTTAACACCGCCCCGGACGCGAAGCCATCGGGACGGGCGCGCGACAGAGGCTTATCCCCATCGTTGCATCGGCATCTGTCTTAACAAGACCGACCCGCCGCGTCCATGGTCGCCACAGCGCCGCGCTTGCGACAAAGTCACACAGAATCAGACAGTAAAGCAAAAGAGCCCGGCGTTTCCGCCGGGCTCTCGAATCGCGCCATGCGCGGTTTTCAGTATTTGGCCAGAACCGGCGCGCTCGAGCCGAACGGATTGAAGTGCCAGTTCACGCCGGCGCGGACCGAGTTGAAGCGGGTGGACACGCGGTTCTGCGCAACCAGGACGGGTCCATTGGCCGGAATCGTGGAGATGCCGGCGATGTTGAGATTCGTCGAGCCAAGGTCCGTGTAGAGATACTCGACCTTCAGCGACCAGGCCGGGAAGGCCATCGGGGTCCACTCCACGCCGCCGCCCGCGGTCCAGCCGGTCGAGGTGTTGTCGTAGACGCCATTGCCGACCACGGAGGCGGTGCCGAGGGCGCCGACGTTGAAGCTATCCACGACGCTGACCGTCCGGTTCACGCCGCCATAGGCGAAACCGCCCGTGCCGTAGACCATCAGATTCGGCCAGGACGGCAACGTCACGCCGACGCGGCCGCGAACCGTGCCCCACCAGTCGAGATAGTGGGCCGCATTGACGGCAATCGTATGCGTGCCGAAGAAGGGGTCGCCGATCGCCGCGCCGCCAGCGTTGCGGGAGTTGATGTCCGCCGCCTGGATGTCGGCCTCGACGCCCACGACGAGCCAGGGCGAGAACTGGTAGTTGTAGCCAATCTGACCGCCGCCCGTCACGCCGTTGATGTTCGACGAGTTGGTGATCGCGGCGCCGGTCGGGATGACGCCCGGCAGGCCCCAGGCTCCGCCGTCGGACAGATAGCCCCAGCCGGTCGAGCTGGTGCCGCTCGCGCCGAAGCCGTAGCCGATGTTCACACCGCCGTAGAGGCCGGTCCAGCTGAAGGCCGGCGGCGGGGGAACGAAGGCCGGCGGCGGGGCCTTGCGGGAGGGGAGATCGGCCGCGATCGCGGAGCCGGCGACGAGAGCCAGCGCGACGCCGGCGAGAAGAGCAGATTTGGCCATTTTGACCCCCTGAGTCCCTTGAAACTTCACTTCGGTCCGGCGCAGGGCCGTCCCGCTGTCCCGAAAAGACTTACGGCCGGAGGTCGAAGGCGGTCAACGGAAAGGCGGCCTGATCAAGCCTTGTGCATTGCGTTTGCCGGCGCGCGTGACAAATGCGCAACAGATCAATCGGCTGAGCCTCGCGGAAAGCCTATTTACTGTTGCGTTCGCGCCGCAGTCTCTCCCAATAGTCGAGCCGCCTGGCCAGCTCGCGCTCGAATCCGCGCTCGACCGGCCGGTAAAAAGACTGGCGTTTCAGTGATTCGGGCCAGTAGCTCTGTCCCGAGAACGCGTCGGGCGCGTCGTGGTCATAGTCGTAGCCCTCGCCATAGCCCTCCTCGCGCATCAGTTTCGTCGGCGCGTTGAGAATGATTCTCGGCGGCATGAGCGAACCCTTCTCCTGCGCGAGCCGCCGGGCCTTCTTGTAGGCCACATAAGCCGCGTTGGATTTGGGCGCGGTCGCCACATAGATGACCGCCTGCGCGAGGGCGAGCTCCCCTTCCGGCGAGCCGAGAAAATCGTAGGCGTCCTTTGCGGCGTTGGCGACGACGAGCGCCTGCGGATCGGCGAGGCCGATGTCCTCCACCGCCATGCGGACGAGTCGCCTTGCGAGAAACAGCGGATCCTCGCCCGCGTCGAGCATGCGCGCGAAATAATAGAGCGCGGCGTCGGGATCGGAGCCGCGCACGCATTTATGCAACGCGCTGATCAGATTGTAGTGACCCTCCTGCGCCTTGTCGTAGATCGGCGCGCGGCGCTGCACGATCTCGGCCAGCGCCGCGCGGTCGAAGACCTCGCCTTCCCGCGCCGCCCGCCAGATTTCTTCCGCGAGGGTCAGCGCCGCGCGGCCGTCTCCGTCCGCCATGGCGACGAGCGCGGCGCGGGCGTCGGCGTCGAGCGGCAGGGTCTTTCCTTCCGTCGCCTCGGCGCGCGCGAGAAGCTTCTCGATCGCGGCGGCGTCGAGGGGTCTGAACGTCATCACCCTGGCGCGCGAAAGCAGCGCGGCGTTCAGTTCGAAGGACGGATTCTCCGTGGTCGCGCCGATCAGCGTGATGGTGCCGTCCTCCATCACGGGCAGAAAACTGTCCTGCTGCGCGCGATTGAAGCGATGGATCTCGTCGACGAAGAGCAGCGTGCCCCGGCCCGCCGCGCGGCGCGCGCGCGCGGCTTCGAAGGTTTTCTTGAGATCGGCGACGCCGGAGAAGATCGCGGAGATTTGAACGAAAGCGAGGTCGGTCTCATGCGCGAGCAGACGCGCGACCGTCGTCTTGCCCGAGCCCGGCGGCCCCCAGAGGATGAGCGAGCCCAGCGCGCCGCCGCGCACGAGCCGCATCAGCGCGCCGTCGGGTCCGAGCAGATGGTCCTGCCCGACGACCTCGTCGAGGCGCGTCGGGCGCAGGCGGTCTGCGAGCGGCCGGGGCGCGTTTCTGTCGAGTCCGGCGGCTTCGAAGAGGTCGGTCATCGTCGGCTCGAGCCCATGAAACGCAATAATTGGAGACGTTTACTAATGATTACCACCTCGACGGCGCAATAATCAAAGATTACCCTTCTACAAGTAAATGATTCGGCTTGTTTCTTTTGCGTATCGCCGAAAACTTCGTTCAGTTTCGGCCTCGGGGCGCCAGGCCCGCGCAGGCGACAAACGGGTGCACTTCTCATGCGAACCATAGCTTTCGTTACGCAAAAGGGCGGCGCCGGCAAGAGCACGCTCGCGAGCGGCGTCGCCGTCGCCGCGCGCGCGGCGGGCGAGCGCGTCTTCGTCATCGACCTCGATCCGCTGCAGACGCTCGCCACCTGGGCGCGCTCGCGCGAAACCGCCGACCTCGGCGTGGAGCACGTGCCGCCCGGAAAACTCTCCAAGGCCATCGCCGCGCTCGAGAAGAAGGGCGTCACGCTTCTCGTGCTCGACGCGCCCGGCCAGGACGGCGAGGAGTCGGCCGCGGCGATTCGCGCCGCCGATCTCTGCATCATCCCCGCGCGCCCCAACGCCTTCGACCTCTGGGCCAGCGAGAAGACCCGCGCGCAGGTGAAGGAAGCAGGGTGCGACTACGCCTTCCTGCTCAACCAATGTCCGCCGTCGCAGCAAAGCGCGCGCGTCGATCTCGGCGTCAAGGCGCTGGAGGCGATCGGCGGCCTTCTGGCGCCCCTCGTTTCGGCCCGCGTCGATTATCAGGAGGCGGCGCGGCTCGGCCTCGGCGTCACGGAATACAATCCCGAGGGCGTCGCCGCGCAGGAGATGAAGGAACTCTGGGGCTCGATCAAGCGCCGCCTGAAACGCGCCGGCGCCAAGCCCGCACCGAAAGCGAAGCCCGTAGAAAAGGACGCGCCGGCGCCGAAAGCGCAGGCGGCCGCAAAGTCCAAAGAGGCGCTGAAAGGCGCCGCCAGAAAAGCCGCGAAGGCCGCTTGAACCGGTCCGTCTGAGGCGAGGCCGCGCGAATCCGCGCGGCTGTCGCCCTCACCCGATCTCCACGATCCTGGCGCCGTGGTGCATGACCTCGACCCCGTCGCCGACGCTCTTGCCCATCAGCGCCTGCGCGAGCGGCGCGACATAGGGAATGAGCCCCTGCGCGGGATCGGCCTCGTCCTCGCCAACGAGCCGGAAGATGCGCGTCTCCCCGCCCTCGAGCTCCACGACGACACGATGGCCGAAGCGGACGTGGGAATGATCCGCGATCGGCCGAACCACCTCGGCGCTGGCGCGACGCGCCGCCCAGTAGCGTATATCGCGCTGCGCAATGGCGAGCGCATGGTTGTCGTCCGCGGCGGTCGCCCGTTCGACTTCGACATGGAGACGCGTGAGCGCGTCGTCGATCTGCTGCAAGCCTTCCGGCGTCACCAGATTGCGATGCGGACTCACCGGCCGATCGGGGAGATCCTCGCGGGGGTTGTCGTCTTCCTGTTCCTTCGTGAAAGCCGAACTCATGACCTCTACCTTTGGCGCCGCGCGGGCAAGAAAAAGCACACGGCCCCGCCGGGCCGAGCGCCGGTCATTACAACCGAGGCCGGCGCGAAAGTCGAGGATGCACACGCCGCGCCGCGACTCGCGGCGTCCGGCCGCCGGTTTCAGGGCATTTCGATGACGACGCGCCCTCTGATCTTTCCCGTCACGATCGAGCGCGCCCGCTCCAGCGCCTGATCGAAGGGGATAATTTCACACATGGCGTCGATCATCGCCGTGTCGAGACCGGCCGCGATACGCGCCCAGGCGGCGCGGCGCAGTTCGATCCTCGGCCGCACGCTCTCGACCCCGAGAAGCGACACGCCGCGCAGGATGAAGGGCGCGACGCTCGCCGGCAGATCCATGCCGCCGACATTGCCGCAGGCGGCGATGGCGCCGTCGAACCGGGTCTGCGACAGCAGATTGGCCAGCGTGACGCCGCCGACCGTATCGACGCCCGCGGCGAAGCGCTGCGGTTGCAGGGCCTTGCCGGGCGCCGAAAAATCGTCGCGGGAGAGGACTTCGGCGGCGCCAATGGATTTGAGGTAGGCCGCTTCGGCGGCGTGTCCGGTGATCGCCGCGACGCGCCATCCGGCCTGCGCGAGCAGGGCCACCGCGAAGGAGCCGACGCCGCCGGAGGCGCCCGAAACGACCGCGGGCCCGTCGGCAGGCGTCAGACCATGGCCCTCGAGCGCCAGCACGCAGAACATGGCGGTGAGGCCCGCTGTGCCCACCGCCATGGCGCGCGGCGGCGTGAGCGGCGCCGGCAGCTTCACCAGCCAATCGCCGGAAAGACGCGCCCTTTGCGCAAAGCCCCCGTAATGGGCTTCCCCCAGGCCGCAGCCCGTCGCCGCCACCACGTCGCCCACTGCGAAACCCGGATGCGCGGCGCGCGTCACGCGCCCGACGAGATCGACGCCCGGCACCATGGGAAAGCGGCGCACGACCGGCCCCTTTCCGGTCACCGCGAGCCCGTCCTTGTAGTTGATGGCGGAGTAGAGCACGTCGAGATCGACGTCGCCCTCCATCAGCGCGTCGTCGCACATCTGAACGTAAGCAGCCTCGTAACCTTGCGAATTCTTGTCAACTCTGATCGCTCTAAACGAACTCATCCACTGATCCTTTCCTCCGCCCGTCGATCATTTTGTCCAGGCTGTTTTCAGACGCGCCGCGCGCAGCCGGCCTCGAGCCGCCTGCGCCTTAGTCTGGAATGCGGGCCGCCTAAACTTGGGGTTGTTGGCGAGACCGCAGATGCTCATCAATCAAAACATGGAAAGATTCAGTCTCGCGGCCGGGAGGCGGGAATTTATCCTCCCTCAAATCTTGCTGGCCCGAAAAATCTGAGATAATTTAAGAAGTAATCTTCACTCGTTCGACGAAGCCCGTTCGGGATTCGCACCGCGCGGGCGCCGGCGGCGGTTACGCTCTGGTTGAAGATCGCCGTATCCCCGAGTTTCTTCGACGTCAACCCGCATGCAAACAGGCGCCTCAATGACCCTCAACAACAATATCGAGCTCGCAGCCGATATCGTCTCCGCCTATGTGAGTAATAATTCCGTGCCCGCCGGCGAATTGCCCAGCCTGATCAGCGAAGTCTACAACGCCCTGCTGCGGGTGGGCTCCGGCGCTCCCGTGGCGCCGGCCGAGCCGCCGAAACCCGCGGTGCCCGTCAAGCGGTCTGTCAATAACGACTACGTCATCTGTCTCGAGGACGGCAAGAAGTTCAAGTCGCTCAAGCGCCATCTGCGCACGCAGTACGGCCTGTCGCCCGAAGAGTACCGCGAAAAATGGGGGCTGCCGGCCGATTATCCGATGGTTGCGCCCAATTACGCCAAGGCGCGCTCCAATCTCGCAAAGCAGATGGGCCTCGGCCAGCAGCGCCGCCGCCGCGGCAAATAAAACGCGCACCCCGACAGGAAAAAACCCGCGACCCTTCGGGGTTCGCGGGTTTTTCGCGGTCTTTGCGCGCTCCCGCAGGAGCGCGCGGGCAGGGCGAGCGATCAACCTTCGTCGTCGGTCTCTATGTCGCCGTCGATGAGGCCGGAAACGTCGTCGTCCTCGCCTTCCTCCGCCTCGAGGAAGGTGTCGTCGTCCGCATCGTCGCCGACGAGTTCCACATCGTCCTCGACGTCGATCGTCTCGGCGGCGTTTTCGCTCCCTTCGACCTCGTCGAGCGACACCGTGTCGACGCCCTCCTTCTCGACCTCGGTCTCTTCCTCCTCGACGCGGCCGGGGGCGCGGGCGAGGGCGGCGACCTGGAAGATCGTCCCGCATTTCGGGCAGACGATCGGGTCCTTGTTGAGATCGTAGAATTTCGTCGCGCAGGACTGGCATTGGCGCTTGGCGCCGAGTTGGGGTTTGGCCACGGTTCGTTGATCCCTCGAGAAAAGAAGCAGCGTCGGAACGCGCGCCTGAAGATGACCGTCGGGCGCTCGGGTTAGTTGGCTCCGGCGGCGCTGTCAAATGGATAAATGCGCTTTTCGCGGGCCCCCGATAGGCCATTGCAAAGCGCCGCGCGGCTTGGCATAGAAAAGGGCGTGCGGGTGTAGCTCAATGGTAGAGCAGCAGCCTTCCAAGCTGAATACGAGGGTTCGATTCCCTTCACCCGCTCCAACAGTCTCCTTCAGCCATTGAGTCCGCGCCGTTTTTTTCTGCGCCGCCGATGGCGCGCATCAGCGCGCGCCTTTTTGTTTCATTGCCGCAAGCAAGGCTTCGCCGAGCCCGCCGGGGCCGCCCGCGGGCTTGCCCCCCTGCGGGGCTTTCTGGGCGCCGCGCGGGCCGCCGGCGTCGCGGCCCTTGCCCGCGCCCTGCCCGCCCCGCGCCTGCTGGCCGGGCGCGTCGTCGAGCCGCATGGTGAGCGAAATGCGCTTGCGGGGCGCATCCACCTCCATGACCTTGACCCTCACGATGTCGCCCGGCTTCACCACGCTGCGGGGATCCTTGACGAATTCCTTGGAGAGCGCCGAAATGTGGACGAGGCCGTCCTGGTGCACGCCGATGTCGACGAAGGCGCCGAAGGCCGCGACATTGGTCACGACGCCTTCGAGCACCATGCCGGGCTTGAGATCGTTCAGCGTCTCGACGCCCTCCTGGAAGGTCGCGGTCTTGAAGGCGGGGCGCGGGTCGCGGCCGGGCTTCTCGAGCTCGGCGAGCACGTCGGTCACGGTCGGAACGCCGAAGGTCTCGTCGGCGAATTGCGCCGGCCGGAGCTTGCGCAGCTCCGCCGCATTGCCGATCAGCGAGCGGATGTCGGTTTTGGCCGCCTGGAGAATGCGCCGCACCAGCGGATAAGCCTCGGGATGCACGCCCGAGCGGTCGAGCGGATCGTCGCCATCGATGATGCGCAGGAAGCCCGCGCTCTGTTCGAAAGCCTTGGGGCCGAGGCGCGGCACCTCCTTGAGCGCGGCGCGGGTGCGGAACGGCCCATTGGCGTCGCGATGGGCGACGATATTGGAGGCGAGCGTCTCGCCGAGGCCCGAGACGCGCGCGAGCAGCGGCGCCGAGGCCGTGTTCACGTCGACGCCCACGGCGTTCACGCAGTCCTCGACGACGGCGTCGAGCGCGCGAGAGAGCTTCGTCTCGGATACGTCGTGCTGATATTGGCCGACGCCGATCGATTTCGGCTCGATCTTCACGAGTTCGGCGAGCGGGTCCTGCAGACGGCGCGCGATCGAGGCGGCGCCGCGCAGCGACACGTCGAGATCGGGCAATTCTCTCGAAGCGTATTCCGATGCGGAATAGACCGAGGCGCCCGCCTCCGAGACGACGATCTTGGTGAGCTTTAGCTCGGGAAATTTCGACATCAGCTCGCCCGCGAGCTTGTCCGTCTCGCGCGACGCCGTGCCATTGCCGATGGCGACGAGCTCGATCTTGTGCTCGCGGGCGAGGCGCGCGAGCGTCGCGAGCGATTCGTCCCAGCGCCGCTGCGGCTCGTGCGGATAGATTGCGGTCGTCGAGACGATCTTGCCGGTGGCGTCGATCACCGCGACCTTCACGCCCGTGCGGAAACCGGGATCGAGCCCGATCGTCGGCCGCGCGCCGGCCGGCGCGGCGAGCAGGAGATCGCGCAGATTCTCCGCAAAGACGCGGATCGCCTCCTCCTCGGCGACGCGCCACAGCCTCGCGCGGGCGTCGACGGCAAGATGCAGCTCGATCTTGGTGCGCCAGGCCCAGCGCGCCGTATCGAGCAGCCATTTGTCGCCCGGCCGGCCGCGATCCTCGATTTGATAGCGCCGCGCGATCCGGCTCTCGTAGCCGCCGACGCCGGGCTCCGTCTCCGGCGCGAGTTCGAGCTCCAGCATTTCTTCCTTTTCGCCGCGGAAGAGCGCGAGGATGCGATGCGACGGCAATTTGGCGATCGGCTGCGAGAATTCGAAATAATCCGAGTATTTCGCGCCCGCCGCCTCCTTGCCCGCGCGGGGCTTCGATTTCAGCACGGCCTGCGACCAGTGCGTCTCGCGCAAGGCGCCGATGAGATCGGCGTCTTCCGCGAATCGCTCGACGAGAATGGCGCGCGCGCCCTCGAGCGCCGCCTCTACCGTCGCCACATTCTTTTCGGCGTCCACAAAGGGCTCGGCCTGCGCTTTGGGATCTTTCTCCGGCGAGGCGAGAAGCGCGTCGGCGAGCGGCGCGAGGCCGGCTTCGATCGCAATCTGCGCCTTGGTGCGGCGCTTGGGCTTGAAAGGCAGATAAATGTCTTCGAGGCGGGCCTTGTTGTCGGCCTCCATGATGACGCGACGCAGCGCGTCGTCGAGCTTGCCCTGCGAGTCGATCGACTCGAGGATCGCCTTGCGCCGCTCCTCGAGCTCCCGCAGATAGCGCAGCCGCTCCTCGAGCTTGCGCAATTGCACATCGTCGAGCTGGCCGGTGGCCTCCTTGCGGTATCGCGCGATGAAGGGAACCGTCGAACCGCCGTCGAGCAGGCCGATCGCCGCCTCCACCTGCCAGGGTTTCGCCGCAAGCTCGCCGCTCAGCCGCTCGACGATCGATGTCATTTCAATCCTCTCTCCAGTAATGGAGCGAGGCTTTTAGCCAAGCGCGGGGGCGAAAGTCAAAGAGCCGCCGACGCTCCGCACAAGGAGGGCGCCCGTTTTTCAAAGACGCCCCTTGCGTGTCCCGGGCGACGCCAAAATGACCGATTCGACGCGATCACTTCTTGCGATCGTCGAGAAGCGGATGATCCGGCCAACATCTGCGCGTCTCGACCGTCAGCGGGGCGGGACCATCGCCGACAGAGATCAGCCAGGGCAGGACTTTTTCTTCCCGCGCCAGGTAATTCGTCGGAAACGCAAACCCGTCGGTTTTGCGCCAGGCCGTCAGCATGTTGCAATCGCTGACGCCATAAGCCCCGCTGAAAGCGTTCTTGAGTTCGAGCAGGGGAGTGGCCGCCGAGATGAGAACGAGCGACGAGATCAGCGTCGGAAAGGCGCTGTTGTCGCGCGGCGTCAGGACGGCGATCCGCGCAAAGCTGAAAGCGAGCAGGAACAGCGCCGGGATCGACGCGCGCATGGCGAAGTCGTTGCTAGGCCCGAAACTATAAAGCGGGATGACGAGCAACAGCACGAGGGCGAGCACGAGCGGGCCCCGGTCAGGGCCGGCGATTTTCCGCCACGCATAGACGAGGACGGCCGCCTGCGGAATTTCCACGAACACGAACGAGAAATAGGTCCGGAGGAATCCGTCGCGGAACGCCAGCCATTCATGCGGAACGGCGCCTGCGTCCATCACGAGATAGAGCGCGACGGGCGCAAAGCAGAGGCCCGCCATCGCTGCAAGGACCATCTCGGCCGTCAAGAACCCGCGCCCCGGCGCGCGCAGCGCCAGCCAGGCGACGAACGGCGCCGCCCCCAGCATGGCGAGCGGCGACCAGAGGAGCAAGGGAAGGCAGGCGGCGAGGAGCGCCGAAAAGGCGATCTCGCCGCGCACGTGGAGAAGGACGATGAGCGCAAACCACCAGCCTGGCGCCATATGGTTCGGCACCCAGAAAAGCTGCGTGACGAAACTCGAATATTGTAAGGGGACCGGAGAAAAATAAGCGCTCCACCACTCGATATGGGAGAAGATCTTGAAAGGCTCGCCCTTGGCCGCCTCCACCGCCTCGGCGGCTAGGACGCCGAGAATATCGAGACCGCTGAACATGACCATGAGGAGGATGAACGGCGCCTTGCGGACTTCGGCGAGAGTCGCGGTCAAATACAGTATCGCGCCGACGATGACGGCGTTTTGCGCGAGCAGCGCGATATGGGCCGCATAAAGGCCGAACATGCGCCCGACGACGGCCGGCGAGAGATACATCCCCAGCGGCGCCCGCAAGAGATAATCCTGGTCTCCGTATCGATAGATAACTTTCGTTCCGTTGCGAACGAGATCGGCGAGCACGGCGTCGCGAATGAGCCAGTCCGCCGTGCTGTAGAAGAAATGGCCTTCGCCGCCGAGGAGACAGAGCCCCACTCCCCCGGCGAGACAAAAGGCCAGCGAAACCGCGTCGACCGAGGCGCCGAGAACGCGGCTCTCCCGCGTCCCGCGCCACAGCAGCGCGAACGCGCCCGCCGAGGCGGCGACGACGATTACGCCCGGCAAGGGACGCAGCGCCGTGGCGAAAAGCAGGTTCGGCAGCAGGAAAAGAAAAGAAGCGAACAGAAAGACGTGGTAATTGCAGAGCGCGCCGAGCCGCAGCCGCGCAAGCCCGGCTCCACGCGATGGAACGGCAGGCGTCGCCTCTTGGAGAAACGTCGACTTCATAACCTTCCGCCTCCTTTAAAAATTGATCCTCTCGCGCTCGAAGACGACAGGCTTGCGCCGCACCTGCGCATAGATCGCAAGCACATATTCGGCGAGTACGCCGAGGGAGAAGAGTTGCACGCCGCCAAAGAAGAAGACCGCGGTGATGATCGTCATGACCCCCGGCGCGGCCATGCTGCGGTAATAGATCACGCCCAGCACCAGATTGAGGAAAGCATATCCGAGCGAAGCCGCCGCGATGGCGAAACCGAGGAACAGCAAGAGCCGCAGCGGCGCGAGCGTATTCGTGACGAGTCCGTTCATGCCCTGGTCGACGAGGCTCCGCAGCGAGTTGCCCGAAATCCCCCGGCGACGCTCCACCCATTTATAAGGGACGCCCACCGATTTGAACCCGCATTCGAAGGTCATCATCCGCATGAACGGATAGGCGTCTTCGATCTTTCGCATCGCCTCGACGACCTTGCGGTCGACGAGCTGAAAATCGCCGACGCCCGGCGGAAGCCGATGTTCCGAAAGGCCCGTGAGAAGCCGGTAATAAAGACGCCGCACTCCGCGCATCGTCGCGTTTTCCTCACGAATGCTGCGGACGCCATATACGACTTCGACGCCCTGCGCCCAAATCGACACGAGCTGCGGGATAATTTCGGGCGGGTCCTGCATGTCAGCGGGAAAGAACAGCAGCACGGCGTCGCCCGTCGCCGCCATCACGCCATTGTAGTTGGAGCGCATGGCGCCGAAGTTGCGCGCATTGAGAATGACCTTCACATCCTTGTCCGTCTCGGCAATCTCGCGCAAAATATCTGCAGTAGCGTCACTCGAGTCGTTGTCGCAAAAGACGTGCTCGCGCCGATAGTCTTTCAACTCCTTATCGAAGAGTTCGCGGATCGCCGCATGGCAGTCGCGGATGTTGACTTCCTCGTTGTAGCAGGGCGTGACGATCGAGATTGTTTTCATGTCTGACGGACTCCCTCCCTGTCGGGGAAGACGAGGGCGCGATTGAGCGCGTAGGACAAGAGGACGCAAGGCGGGGCCAGGAGCGCCTGCGCGGGGGCCGCCGCGAGGCCAAGACTTGAGGCGGCCTCGAGCAGCCCCGCATTGGCGACGAAAACAGCGCCATAGACGGCGCCGAAGCGCCACAGACGCGCCGCCTCGGCGCTTTTGAAGACGATGCGGCCCGTCGTGAAGAAATTGAAGACCACGCCGATCACGGTCGCGATCGCCAGCGCTGCGGTCGGCGCGCAGCCAATGTAAAGCAGCATATAAAACACACTGTAGCCGAAGATCGCGTTGCCGGACCCCACCAGAAGAAAACGCGCGAAGGGCAGACGCCAGACTTGGGCGCCCCATCTCTCGAGGGTCGACGCCTTCTTCCGCATGTCAGCCGCCGAGGGCAAGGGCGTCGACCCCCGGATGCCGCGTCGGGTCGAGAAAGACGTAGTTGGTCTCACGCGTGTCGTCGTCGACCCGTTCGATGGGCGTAAGCGTCGTTTCCGAGACGCCGTAGCAACGGTAGCCGAGCGCTCCGAAGAGATCGAGAACGTCGTTGGGATGATAGCCAAAGGCTGCCGACCATTTGCGCAGCAACTCGATGACCACCGCGGGACGGAAGCGCGCGAGCGATTTCTCGCCGCCTTTCAAGACGCGCAATTCGGCGCCCTCGACGTCACATTTCAGAAAATCGAGCCGCGTGATCGCGTGATCCTCGACGAACTGGTCGAGCGTGGTGAAATGGCAGGAAAAGCGTCGGCCGCCCTCGCCTGGATGGAGCTCGTTGAGCGAAGCGGCGGGAGAACCGGAGACCGCTGGCACGAACATGTCGAAGTCGCCCGGAGCGTCGGACAGGCCGTCGCCGATGGGCGCGACCCGCGCGCCGGCGCGGTTGCGGGAAAGATTGGCGACAAGGCGCGCATATGTCGTCGGCACGGGCTCGAATGCATAAACGCGCGCCTGCGGCTCCTGCTGGGCGATATGGAGGCTGTACTAGCCGATATTCGCGCCGATATCGAACACGACCTTCGCGCCCTGCGCGAGGCGCAGGATCAGGGCGCGCTCGAAGGTCTCGTATCCGCCCTGCGCGAGGACGATGTTGGGGGCCTCGCGCAGGGCCTGCGGGTCCAGCGTGAAGGCCAGGCCGTTATGCAAGGTCGCCGAGAGGCCGGAAGGCTCGATGGCCACCGCGGCGATCTCCGTTCCCTGTAATACGGATGCATGTTGCGCCAGCAGCGCGTGTCGTTCGGCGAAATGTCTCCACAGATCGAGCCGGTCGAGAGCGCCGCTCTCGAAGGCGCGACGCCAGTCGATCGGCGTCTCCGGCGCGATGACGCGGGAAAGGGTTTGGGCAGTCATGCGCTGGCTCCGAGGCCGCCTCGGTTGAAGATATCGCGGTAAAGGTCGATCGTGCGGCGAAAGCCGGCGCCTATATCTGTCCTTGGCCGCCAGCCAAGTCGTTCGAGGCGCGTGACGTCGGGCGCCGAACGCGACACGCGACTCGTGAGATAGGCCTCGGGCGGCCGCGCAAGGCGGAGGTTCAGGCCGCGCTCGGGATAAAGCGCCGCCAGCATTGTCGCCAAATCTCGAATCGAGATGACAGCCTGCGGATTGCCGACATTGTAGGCGCGGCCTTTCTCTCCCTTCAGCAGCAGCGTGAAGAAGGCCAGCGTCGCGTCTGCAAGGTAGCAGAAGGCGCGCTGCGCCGCGCCATCGCTGTTGAGAACGATGTCCCGGCCTTCCACGACGTCGCGCACGAAATCCGCAAAGACGCGGCCGTCGTCGAGACGCATGCCGGGGCCATAAGTATGGAATGGCCGCGCAATCACGCAGTCGAGCCCGTATTGCGCGCCATAAGCGACGCAGAGCGTTTCGCCCATTCGTTTGGCTTCGGCGTAGCAGGCGCGCAGCGACGCCGGATCGAGACCGCCGAACAGATTTTCCGAAATCAGTTCTTCTTGAACTGCCCCATAAACTTCGGAACTGGAAAAATACAGGAAGCGCGACGCACGCTTGCGTACGGCGAGATCGAGAAGGCGCTGCGCGCCGATCACATTTGGAAGCGCCGTGCCGACAGGATCGGAGCCATAAAAGCGCGGACTCGCCTGGCTTGCCGCATGAATGATCACATCCACGGGGCCATCGATATCGAAAGGCGCGCAGACGTCCGCGATTCTGATCGAGAGGGCGGGATGAGCGAGATAGGCGGCGAAGCGCCGCAACGCATTCTCACGCGAACGCGCCAGCGCAATGACCTTCATCCCCGGCGCCCGACCGCCGGAGGCGAGCGTCAGAAGCGTTTCGATCATCGCCGCGGGCAGGAAGCCATTTGCGCCCGCAACGAGAATCGTGCGACCCGAAAGAGCGTCCCAGGGGAGATCGGCGGCGAGGATCGATGCAAGATCCTCGCGCCACAGCGGATGGCGCGAGAGCGCGGTGCCGTCGGGGATTGCTTCCTGCATGTCAGACCACCGCCCTCATGGTCGTCATCCGGCAAAAATCCTCGATCGAGTCGACCATGTAGCCGACATGTTCGCGCGTAAGACCGGGATAGACGCCGATCCAGAAGGTGCGGTCGACGACGATGTCGGCGTTCTTCAGATCTCCGCTCACACGGAAATTCCGCCCCTTCATGTAAGGCTGGCGCACGAGATTGCCGCCGAAGAGCAGGCGCGTGCCTATCTTCTTCTGGTTGAGATGGACGACGAGCGCGTCGCGCGTGAAAGGCGCGCCCTCGCGCAACGTCAGCGGAAAGCCGAACCAGGAGGGCTCCGACCCGGCGGTCGCCTCGGGCAGGATGAAATATTCTTCGAGTCCGGCGAGACCGGCTTTCAACAAATCGAAATTGCGGCGGCGCGCAGCGATGAAGCCCTCGAGA
>RXIY01000010.1 GCA_003963405.1 Hyphomicrobiales bacterium | reverse complement strand
TGATGAGGTCGATGTGAGCGACTTCGTTGCCCTCGCCGACGAGCGACTCGCCGACCAGCATCTTGTTGATCAAAGCCATGTGCGTTTCCTTTCGAGTTCCCCCAAAGCGCCGCGCGCCACGCCGCCACGACGCTCCTATCCTTCGTTTTCGGCGTCGGGCTCCGTTGAAATTCGCCCGACCGGTTGGCCAGATAGCCGCGAGACTGCCCCGCGCGGCGCGGACTCAACCATTTTTGCGCGCGCTTGCCAAGATGGACCGGAGAGAATCTGCAAAAAGCACTGCGACGGTCAGGTCCGCGCTCGTGCCTGGATTGAAACGACTTTCCTTCAATTCGCGGTCGAAATCCAGGGCCAGTGCAAAGGCGTCTTCGGGCGCCGCCGCTTCGATGGCGCGCCGTCTGCGCGCCGCCTCCCCGCAGACGGCGCGGGCCGTCTGGTCCCCATATTTGCGCGCGATGTGGCTGTCTGGGAAGGCCGCGAGAAAGGCGAGATAAACTTCGAGCGTCGCGCGCGGCGCGTCGTGGCCGCGCGCGCGGGCGCGCTCGAGCGCGGCCAGGCCCAGGCCGAAAACATCGGCGAAGTCGTGGGCGTATTGATAGCCGATGCGGTCGCGCGGCGCGGCGGCGCGCATCGCTTCGAGCAAAGTGGTTTGCGCCGGGCCGGAAACGTCGTGCGCCTCCGCTTCGCCGAGCCCCGCCGGATTGGCGCGCAGGATGGCGTGAAACGCGGCTTGCGCGTCGGCGACGTCGAGCGCGGCCAGCACGCGGGCGGTCTCGCGCGCGAGATCGGCGCTCCTTGCGGTCAGCGCCGCTTCGGCGAGCGGCGCGCAGAGCAGCACGATGCCGAGATTGGTGTTCTGGCCGACGGCCGCCCAGGTCGCTTCGACCGCGCCCAGGATGCGCGCGCCGACGCTTGCGCCTTTGGCGGCGATGTGCGGCGCGGCGGCGCGGGCGCTACGAATGAAATCCTCCGCCTCCATGCCATGGCCCGGCGCAAAATGATGGACATTGCCGGGCTTGGGCGCGGCGAGCTCCGCCTCGCAGGCGGCGATGAAGGCGTGCGCGACGGTTTGCTCCATCACGGCCTACCCTGTTCCTGCGGGGAGAGTGGACGGACGCGAGGCGCAACAGGACAACGCATCCGCGGCGAGCCGCTCGGCGATCGAAAAGGGCGTGATCCGTTGCAGCCCGCTCCAGCCGGGCATGCTGTTGACTTCGAGCGCCATGGGCCGCCCTTGCGCGTCGGCGATGAGATCGACGCCCGCGACGAAGGTTCCCATCGCCTGCGCGGCGGCGAGCGCCATCTCGCGCTCCGCCGGGGTCGGCGTGACGGCGACGGGCTTCGCGCCCTGCCGGACATTGGTGATCCAGTGGCTGGAGCGCCGTTTCATCGCGGCGACGATCTCGCCGGCCGAGACGAGAAGACGCATGTCCTCGTAAGGCGGCCGCGCCGGACCGACGAAGCGCTGGAGGTAGAAGACGCCGCGCGCCTCTTCGAGGGAGGGGATGTCGCCTTCCGTTTCGACGAGCCGCAGGCCCCAGCCCTGAGCGCCGAACAGCGGCTTCATCACCAGCGGGCCGCGCGCGCATTCGCGTCTTGCGATCGCGCGCGCCTGCGCCAGCGACTGCGTGGCGAAGGTCTCGGGCGCGGGGACGCCGGCCTTCGCGAGCAGGAAGCTCGCCATGCTCTTGTCGGTGCAGCGCTCGATGGCGCGCGCGCCATTGACGAGGGGGACGCCGAGCGCCTCCAGCGCATGCAGCACGCCGAGCCGCATGGTGATGGCTTCGAGCGAGCCGTCGCCGATGGCGCGCACCACGGCGAGGTCGGGCAGACCGTGGAAGCCGGGGATGGCGAGGGCGTGGGGGCGGGTCGTGTCGATGCGGCAGGCGGCGAGCCGCACGGCGACAGGGGCCGCGCCCAGCGCGCGAAAGGCCGAAAGCGTGTGCTCGACATGCCAGTCGAGCTTGTCGGTGAAAATGGCGACGCGCGGCTTTTCCCGCGCGGCGCCTCTCGCGCGCGTGGTCATGGCCGGGCTTGTCCCGGCGTTGCGCGCCGGACGGGTGCGGGCCGCGCTCCCGCGAAAGTTTTCCGGGCGCCCGCGGCGGCGCGGCCTATTGGAGACATCTCTATTCCAGATGGGCGCGAATATGGCCGGGACGCGCCCGGCCATGACGCTGAAGTGGAGGCGGCGCGCGCCTCAGCCTCCGAAGGACTTGTCGAGCAGCGCCTCGTCGATCCGGCCGGCGCGGAAGGTCTCGCCGGTCTCGACCGCCGTGACCAGCGCCTCGGCGGGCGAAAACAGGCTGCCGTCGATCTTGTAGAAGTCGCCCTTGTAGGCCTTGAAGATTTCCGCGAAAGGCTGGCCGTAGTCGCGAGAATTGCTGCTCGGCAGCTTTTCGGCGAGCTCCTTGGCCGCCGAGGCCGGACCTTTCACGAAGAGATGGGCGCGGCCGGCGTAGATGATGGCGTCATTGGTGCGGCCCATCGCCTGCACGAAATCGGGATGCGGGGGAGAGAGCGGCGCGGTCGCCACGCCGTCGACGATGTTCTCCAGCGGGAAGTGCAGCTCATGCGCCTTGTGCAGCGCGACTTCCAGCACGCGCCCGACGACCTGCACGCTGCCCGCGAGCGACTGCGTCGGCGCATAGACGAAGGCGACCTTGTCGGGCGAGACGTCGGATTTCGACGCCACCTTCTCGACGACTTCCCGCGGCGGCGGCGAGCCGGATTCGAGCACGATGGTCACGCGGTCGGCGCGGTCCTTGTAGGAGAGCTCCTCGAAGAGCTTCTCGACGCGCGCCTGGGCGCGGCCGGGGCCGGAGCCGAGCGCAAAGAACTTCTCGTGCTGGAGGCTCCAGCCGGCATATTGGCTGGCGAGGCAGGCGACGACCGGATCATTGCTCGAAACCGTCAGCCAGAACGGCCATTTCGAGGCGCCCGGCGCCGGCGACAGCGTGACCTTGCCGAGCCCGCCCATGCAGATTTCGGTGAGCAGCAGGCCGGCGTCGATCCCGCCCGCCGCCTTGGCGCCCGCGTCGATGAGCAACTCCCCGAGGCTGCCGTGCGAGACGGCGACGCGGTACCGCCCGGCGCCCGCGACCAGCCGGTCGACGATCTCGCCCGCGAGAGTGTTCACGCTGGCCGTCACGCGGCCTGAGTTTTCGCTTGCGCTCACTTGTGGTCCTTCCCTCGAAACGCCCGGTGGCTCTACCGGTCTTGTTTTCGCCACATTAACTTCTGGAGGCGTCAATCCGCCGGCGCGGGCGGAACTTATCGGGCTTCGCCGCGAAACGAAAGCGGCTCGTGGGGCGTTATAGACGGAGATTTGAGACCTCCGTCACACGGCTGTCAGATACGGGCTCTAGCGCCGCCGCGACCTGAATTTTTGGGGATGGTTATGGACGATCCTTTTGACCGCCGCGCTTCGGCCCCAGGGGCCAAGAGCCTCTCTTCGCGAGACGTCGTGATGGTTCTGGCCGCGGTCGCGGCGATCGTCTTCGCCAATGTCGGCGTCGTGCGGGCGCTCGACGTCGCGCTCGACGTCCTCCACCGGTAAGTCGGCGAAGACTGCCCCTATCTATCAGGCATAAAATACAAATTCTGACTGCGGCCGTAGTCGCGCGTAAAGAGACGCTCGATTTCTTGGCAGAAACCATCGTTTTTTTGTCATTGTGCGTATTTGTCGCAGGCGACAAGATGGGCGCATGTCTTTTGATAACATTCCATTCGACCGAAATCTGCTTTCCAGAGAGAGGCGCCCAGACAGCGCGAGGCGCGTTCGCAAGATCGGTTTCCTGATCTTCGCCGACTTCGAAATTCTTGATCTTTCCGGTCCTCTTGACGCTTTTTACTACGCCGACCGGGTTCTGTGCCTGAAGGGACGTGAAAGCGAACCGGGCTATGAGACGATCGTCATCGCCGCGGCGAAAGGCATGGTCGCCGCCAAATGCGGCCTCGAGGTCGCGGCGCCATGGGCGTGCGGCGACATTGTCGAGGGGCTGGATACGCTTGTCGTCGTCGGCGGCGAAGGCGCCATGGCGGCGAGCGCCGACGACGAACTGATCGACTGGATCAAGCGCATGGCGACGCGCACGCGGCGGCTGGCGTCGATCTGCACCGGCGCTTTCCTCCTCGCGAGCGCCGGACTTCTCGACCATCGCAAGGTCACGACCCACTGGCTGTATTGCGACGCGCTGGCGAGCGCCTATCCCAAGCTCCGCGTCGAGCCCAACCGCATCTTCGTGCGCGACGGCGGCGTCTACACCTCGGGGGGCATCACGGCGGGGATCGATCTGGCGCTGACGCTGATCGAGGAAGACCTCGGGCGCGAGATTCCCCGTCAGGTGGCGGGCCTGATGGTGGTGTTCCTGCGCCGCCCCGGCGGACAGGCGCAATTCAGTCCCTTTCTGGAAGACGCGAACGCCGGCGGGCGGGACATCGCAGAGCTCAAGGCCTGGGTCGTCGCCAACTGTCACCTCGATCTCACCGTCGAGCGGCTGGCCGACCACGCGGCGATGAGCCCGCGCAATTTCGCGCGCCGCTTTCTCGCCGAGACGGGAATGACGCCGGCGCGCTTCGTCGAGCGCGCGCGGGTCGAAGCAGCGCGCTGCCGGCTCGAACAGTCGAACCTCCCCTTGAGCGCCATTGCGCAGGCCTGCGGTTTCGCCACACCGGATCGCCTGCGGCGGGCCTTCAAGCGCCACCTGGACGTGGGGCCGCTCGAATATCGCGATCGCTTTCAATCAAGTTTCATCGAGCCATGGGGGTAGCCATGCGTATTTTATTTTTGACTTCGGCGCACAACAGCCTGAGCCAGCGCCTGCTGATCGATCTGACCGACCGGGGGCACGCCATTTCGGTCGCCCTTGCGGAGAGCGAGGCGGCCATGCTCGACGCGGCCAAGCGGGAAACTCCCGATCTGATCGTCGCGCCCATGCTCAAGGCGGCCGTGCCGGAGGCGATCTGGCGGCGCCGCGTCTGTCTGATCGTGCATCCGGGGATCGTGGGCGACCGCGGGCCGTCCTCGCTCGACTGGGCGATCATGGAAGGGGAAAAACGCTGGGGCGTCACCGTGCTGCAGGCGGTCGCCGAAATGGACGCGGGGCCGATCTGGGCGACTCGCGAATTTCCCCTCCCGCCGGTCGCCGACGCCAAGGGCAGCCTTTACCGCAACGCCGTGACGGAAGCCGCCGCGGCCGCCGTGCTGGAGGCGGTCGAGAAATTTCGCTCCGGCGCGTTCCGGCCCGAGCCTCTCGATTATTCCCGGCCCGAGACGCGCGGGCGCCTGCGGCCGACCATGACTCAGAAGGATCGCGCAATCGACTGGTCGCGCGACCGCACGGATACGGTCCTGCGCAAAATCCGTGCGGCGGACAGCGCTCCAGGCGTGCTGGACGAACTCTTCGGCCTGCCGGTCTTTCTTTACGGCGTGCATGGCGAAGACCGGCTGAAAGGGGCGCCGGGCGAGGTCGTCGCCAGGCGCGACGGCGCCATCTGCCGGGCGACGGTCGACGGCGCCGTCTGGATCAGCCATCTGAAACTCAAGAGCGGCGCGCCCGAGACCGATTGCCGCTTCTTCACGCCGGCGCATGGCTGCGCCTTTTGCGCGGAGGCTTTCTGCCCGGTTTCGGGCGTCAAGCTGCCGGCGACGCAGATTCTCGGGCCGCTTCTCTCTGGCGTCCCGGAGTCGGTGCTTCCGGTCGTGGATGCGAGCGAGCGCAGGAGCTATCGGGAAATTCGCTACGTCGAGCGCGACGACGTCGGCCACATCCATTTCGACTTCTACAATGGCGCGATGTGCACGCAGCAATGCTACCGGCTGCGCGACGCTTTTCTCTTCGCGCGCAGCCGGCCGACGCGGGCGATCGTCCTGCATGGCGGCAAGGATTTCTTCTCCAACGGCATCCATCTCAATGTCATCGAGGCGGCCGCCGATCCGGCGCTCGAATCCTGGCGCAACATCAACGCCATCGACGATCTCCTGCATGAAATTCTCAACACCATGTCCCATGTCGTCGTCGCCGCGATCTGCGGCAACGCCGGCGCCGGCGGGGCGATCCTGGCGCTGGCGGCGGATCGCGTCGTGGCGCGTGAGGGCGTCGTGCTCAATCCCCATTATCGCAGCATGGGCGGGCTCTACGGCTCGGAATACTGGACCTATGTCCTGCCGCAGCGGGTCGGCGCGGCCCGCGCGCGGGAGCTGACCGAAGCGTGCCGGCCGATGGGCGCGCGCGAAGCCCTTTCGATCGGCTTCGTGGACGAGGTCGTGGCGGGCGACCCCGACGGGTTCCAGCGCGAGGCGACGGCGCGGGCGGTCGACATCGCGCGGCGGCCCGATTTCTGGACTCTCTTACGCGACAAGCATGAAAGGCGCGTGCGCGACGAGCGCGCGAAACCGCTCGCCGCCTATCGGGCCGAGGAGCTCGCGCGCATGAAGGCGAATTTCTTCGGGCCGGACCCGGCCTATCACCGGGCGCGCGAGACATTCGTCTTCAAGGGACGTCCGCCGGCGAGACCCCAGCCCGCGCCGCGTCCCGCGGTCGCCACGGTCTAGCTAGGGCGGGGTGAAATCGAGGGCGACGCCGCCGGCCATGGGCGCGTCGCCTTTCTCCTTCGCGTCGGCGAGGCGGTCGAGGCGGATGAGGGCGAGGCCCGCGCCGCCAATGGCCGAGCCGGTGACCCCGATGTCGAGATCGCCGGCGCGGATCGCTTCTCCGGGCGCCGGCGCGGGGCCGGCGGCGCGGTAGGGGACGACGCGCTTTCGCACCTGAGCGCGGTGCTTCATGCGTGACACCACCTCCTGGCCGACATAGCAGCCCTTGGTGAAATCGAGGCCCGCGAAAAGATCCATATCGGCCTCGTGCGGAAACGCGTCGCCGTAGGAGAAGTCGACGCCGCCCTCGGGCGCGCCGGCCTCGATGCGGCGGGCCTCGTATTCCGCGCGGGCGCTGGATGCGGCGATTTTCCCCTTTTCGGCGATCGCCCGCCAGCCGAGCGCCGCTGCGCGCGGATCGGGCGCGAGCGCCAGCGCCTCGATCGGCGGACGCGCCGTCGCAACGGGAAAGGCGATCGAGTCGAGGCTGTCGCTTCGATCGGCGAGCGCCACTTTGGCGCGCAGCTTGTACATGTTCAGCCGTTTCAGGAGATCGGCCGCAAGCGAGAGCGGACAGTCGAGCAGAAAGCGGTCCCCGCCGAGCGAGAAAACGAGAAAATCGCAAATGATCTTACCCTGCGGGGTAAGCAGGGCGGCGAAGCGCGCCTCGCCGGGCGCGAGCCCCGCGACGTCGTTCGTCACGAGATTGTGGAGGAACTTGGCCGCGTCCTCGCCCGAGACCTCGATCACGCCGCGGTCCGCCAGCACTATCGCCGTCGTCATGTCTTTCTTTTCCCAGGAACGCGCGCCGCGCATGCTTGGCGCGCCGCCGACTTGTGCTTATCTAGATCGAATTCCGAAAAGCGAGGCGCCATTCATGCCGCAAAGTTTCGATGTCATCCTCTCCGGCGGCGTGCTCGTCAACCAGGACGGGGAAGGGCGGCGCGACCTGGGCGTGCGCGACGGCAAGATCGCCGAGATCGGCGACCTCGCCCGCGCGTCGGCGGGTGAGACGATCGATTGCACGGGCCTGCACATTCTGCCCGGCGTCGTCGACACACAGGTGCATTTTCGCGAGCCGGGACTTTCTCACAAGGAAGATCTCGAATCCGGCTCGCGCAGCGCGGTCATGGGCGGCGTGACGGCGGTTTTCGAAATGCCGAACACCAATCCGCTCACGGCCGGCGCGGCCGAGCTCGCCGACAAGGTGGCGCGCGGGACCGGCCGGATGCATTGCGACTTCGCCTTCTGGGTCGGCGGCACGCATGAGAACGCCAAGGATCTCGCCGAGCTGGAGCGCCTGCCGGGCGCCGTCGGCATCAAGGTCTTCATGGGCTCGTCGACCGGCTCGCTGCTCATCGCCGACGACGCGGGCGTCGCAGAGGTGCTGTCCCATACGAGACGGCGCGCCGCCTTCCACAGCGAGGACGAGGCGCGGCTCAACGAACGCAAGAGCCTGCGCGTCGAGGGCGATCCGTCGAGCCATCCGGTGTGGCGCGACGTCGAGACTGCGCTGCGCTCGACGCGGCGCCTGCTCGCCATCGCGCGGGAAAAGCGCGCGCTCATCCATGTGCTGCATGTGACGACCGCCGAGGAGATCGAGCTGCTCGCCGCGCACAAGGATCTGGCGAGCGTCGAAGTCACGCCCAATCACCTGGTGCTCGACGCCGAGGCTTATAAGCGCATGGGGACGCTGGCGCAGATGAACCCGCCGGTTCGCGAGGCGCGCCATCGCGACGCGCTGTGGGAGGGCCTGCGGCAGGGCGTCGTCGACGTGATCGGCTCCGACCACGCGCCCCATACGCTGGAGGAGAAGGCGCAGCCCTATCCCAAAAGCCCCTCCGGCATGACGGGCGTGCAGACGCTCGTGCCGCTGCTGCTCGACGCGGTGAACGCCGGCAAGCTGACGCTCGCCCGTTTCGTCGATCTGACCAGCGCCGGCCCCTTGCGCCTCTTCGGCATGGCCGGCAAGGGCCGCGTCGCGAAAGGCTATGACGCCGACCTCACCATCGTCGATCTGAAGCGCCGGCAGACCATTCGCAACGACTGGATCGCCTCGCGCGTCGGCTGGACCCCCTTCGACGGCATGGAGGTCACGGGCTGGCCAGTGGGAACCTTCGTGCGCGGCGCCAAGGTGATGTGGGAGGGGGAGCTCGTCACGCCCGCGACCGGCCGCCCGGTGCGCTTCCAGGCCGCGCTGTGATCTCTCGCGGAAGCTGATTACTCGGAACAGCGCGCGCGGGCGCCGGTTCTCAGTTCCGTCAGCTCGGCGGTGATGCGCATGCCGTTGTTCACCTTGAGGGCGACGATGGGATTGGCGAAGCCGAAACGATAGTCGCGCTTCATGGGATAGGAGCGGCCGTCGTTCGCCACATAGAAGCAAAAGGAGCTGTATTCGGGATTGGCGAGGCGAGAGATGGAGCAGTGGATCTCGTAAGCGAGCGGCGCGCAGTGGAGCGCGACATCCTTGTTGGGGACGTTCCAGTTGGGAGAGGCGACCGACCCGGCCAATGCGGGAGACGCCGCCAGCGGCGCCAAGAACACCCAACGAAGCGTCATCTTTTGTCCTTCGTCTGCGGCCGCTGACTGCGGCCGCAGATCTATCGCGAGCCCTGGAGGCTAATCTATGTCAGGCGGTCAGCAGCTGCAGCCATAGCCATAGGAGGGATAGGCCGCGCCATAATAGCCAGGATAGCCGCCGCCATAGCCCCAATAACCATAGCCGGGATAGGTCGCCGCGCCGGCGATCGTGCCGAGCGCCAGACCGCCGAGCAGGCCGGCCGTCGCCGCGCCGCCATAGCCCCAGCCGCCGCCATAGCCCCAGCGGCCGCCATAGCCCCAGCGGCCATAGCCCCAGCCCGGGCGCCATCCGCCGGCCCAGCCATAATGACCCCAGCCAGGACCCCAACCGCGGCCGTAGCGCACCCAGGCGTCGGCAGGCGTCGAAACGGTCATCGTGCCGGCAAGCATGGCGGCCGCCACGGCGGCCGTGAGCATTTTGCGCATATTCGTCATTGCGATCTCCTGGGTCCCTGTCCGCCAAAGCCCCATCGCCACCCCCTGCAACGCGAGGCCGGTTTGCTTGTTCCTTTCGTTTTTGCGGCGGGCAGGCGCTGCGGGCCGCAGTCGCCAGCGGGCGCAATCGCCCTAGATGAGGCAGTCTTCCGGAAGGAGAGAGGTCATGAGCACTCCCAACGACGCGCCGCGCAACGAGGGCGAAGGCAATCGGACCGCCGCGAAGCAATACAACGAGGCGCAGCGGAAATTCGTCGAGAGCGGCAAGGTCGAGCGCGCCGCGAAGGACGCCGAACACGCGCTCGAAACGGAAGAAGCCGAGGCCCTGAAGCGCGCCGAGGAGGAAGGTCGCTCCCACGCAAAGCCCCACGAGCAGCCGCGCGAGATTTAATCCTCGCTCCAGAAGTAATGCCACACGCCATCCGACGCGACGCCGATGCGCGTCGCGCGGGGCCGTTTTTCCGCATTGCTGCGCGCGAGATCGCGAAACCGCACGCAGGCCCAGCGGGCGCGCGCCTCTTCTTGCGTCGCCGCCGGCGCGGGCCTTCGGGCGAAGGCGGGCCATTCGTAGAGCGTCACCGGGCCGCGCGTGACCTTCACATAGGGCTCAGCGAGAATGGCGCGGGCGATGTCGACCGTCTCCCGCCCGACCCCGTCGAACGAAAGTTTTTTCAAGATCGCGATCGGGTCGGTTCCGGCCGGAAAGGCGCCGCTCCTGGCGAAGAGCGGGCGCACCTCGTTCCAGTCGATGGGGATGCGCAGCGCCTCGACGTCGTTCTTCTCCAGCGCCGCGAGAATCTTGTCGCGGATCGCCCGCACCGGGGCGGGGAGCGCTGCGGCGTCGGTCGAGGGTTCGGAGACGATGTCGGGCAAAGGGCGGGAGCGCGTCATGCCGTATTTAAGCGCGCCGCTCCGCAAAAGGCGAATGGCCACGATTTGGCGCTTCGCACGCGTCCTTTCCCCTGTATAATCAGATGAAACCGTACCTGACGGAAATTTCCGTCTCGCCGGAGCGCGAATGGACGATTCCCCCGATAAGAAGTCGCGGCCGCCAAGGAGCGCGCTGGATCTGGCGCTGCGCCGCTCGGCGCTGGCGATCCTCGGCGAGCGGTTGCTCAGGCTCGCCGCGGCGCTGGCGACGCTCGCCCTGTTTTTCCTGACCCTCTCCTGGCTCGGCCTGTGGCGGGCGGCTCCCCTCGAAGCGCGCATGGCGGGGGTGACGCTCTTTGGATTCGCCGCCCTGTTCCTCGTCGCGCGCGAGATCGGGCGCGGCTGGCCGCGCCGCCGCGCGGCGGCCGCCCGGCTCGACGACGCGGCGGCGGGCCCGCTCAAACCCGCCGCCTCGCTCGACGACACGCTCGCGGCCGGCGCGGCCGATCCGGCGACGGCGGCGCTCTGGGCCCTGCATCGCAGGCGGCTGGAGGCGGCTCTCGCCGAAACGCCGGTTCTCGCCCCGCGCCCGCGCCTGCCCGAGCGCGATCCTTACGCGCTGCGCGCCTTTGCCCTGGTCGCGGCGGTCGCCGCGGCCTTCGTCGCCGCCGACGAGAAGGGCGCGCGACTCGCCGCCGCCTTCGACTGGCGGGCGGCGCATCGGCTGGCGCCGTCGCAGCGCGTCGACGCCTGGTTCGAGCCGCCGGCCTATACGGGGCGCCCACCGATCGTGCTGGCGCAGGAGAGCGGCGCCATCACGGCGCCCGTGAATTCCCTGCTGCGCCTGAGGCCCGCGGACGCCGCCGTTTCGGTCGATGGCGCGCTCGCGGCGTCGGAAGAGCAGGGCGCGGGGGAGCGCGCCTACAGGCTCGAGGGCGCGGCGCGCCTCGATCTCCCCGACGGCCGCCGTTTCGACGTCGAGCCCATTCCCGACCTTCCGCCGCGGATCGCGCTGGACGGAGAGCCGCGCAACAATGCGCGCGGCACCATGACGCTCGCCTATCGGCTCGACGACGATTACGGCGTCGTGAGCGCCGAGGCGATCTTCAGCCGCAGGAGCGCGGCCCGCGCGCTCTACGAGCCGCCTCGCCTGCCGCTCGATCTGCCGGCGGGCGCCGGCGGCCTCGGCGACGGCCGCGCCACGCTCGATCTCGCCGACAGCCCCTATGCCGGCGCGGCGGTCGCGATGCGGCTCGTCGCGAAGGACGCGGCGGGCGCCGAGGGCGTCTCGGACCCCGTGGAAATCGTTCTGCCGCAGCGGCGCTTCGTCAAGCCGCTCGCGCGCGCGCTCGTCGAGCAGCGGCGCATTCTCGCGCTCGATCCGGAGGCGCGCGCCAATGTGCGCGCCGCGCTGGAGGCGCTGTCCCTCGCGCCGGAAGCGTTCGAGACGCCGGCCGGCGTTCATCTCGGCCTGCGCGCGGCGCGTCGCAGCCTCGAAGGGCGGCGCACCGATGACGAGCTGCGCGGCGTCGCCGACATGCTCTGGGCCATGGCGCTGGAGATCGAGGACGGCGGCGCGTCCGACGCCGAGCGCGAATTGCGCGCGGCCGAGCAGGCGCTCCGCGAGGCCATGGCGCGCGGCGACGGCGAGGCGGAGATCGCCAAGCGCACGCAGGAGCTGCGCGCGGCGCTCGAGAAGTTTCTCGAGCAGGTCGGCGCGCGGCCCCAGCCGGGCCAGTCGCAGGAGGCCTCGGACGATCCCGACAGCGTCACGGCCGACGATCTGCAATCCATGCTCGACGAGATCGAACAGGCGGCGAAATCCGGCGACATGGCGCAGGCGCAAAAGCTCCTCGACGATTTGCAGGACATCATGGAGAACGCCCAGACCGGCGAGGCGAGCGAGGCGGCGAGCGCCGCCCGCAAGGCGCGCCGGCGCGAGATGCAGCGCGCGCTCGGCGAACTCGACCAGCTCTCGCGCGAGGAGCAGCAGCTGCGCGACGAGACCTTCCAGGGGCTCAAGACCCCGCTGGAGGACGAGCGCGCGCCGCTCGCCGGGGAACAGAAACAGGGCGCCGCCGGGGCGCAGGCCGAACGCCGCCGCCAGGAGGCCTTGCGCCAGAAGCTCGAACGCGAGCAGGATGCGCTCAAGGACGAGGCCGGCGAGGCGGGGGAAGATCTCGACGAGGCCCGCAAGGCGATGAAACAGGCCGAGCAGGCGCTCGGTCCCGGCGGCGAGGGACGCGGCAAGGCGGTCGAGGCGCAGGGCCGCGCCGTCGAGGCGCTGCGCAAGGGGGCCGGCAAGCTCGCCCAGCAGATGCAGGGCGGGCAGGACGGCGAGACCGGCGAAGACGGGCAGCAGGGACAGGGCAAGGGTCGCCGCGCCCGCCATGGCAAGGGCCGCGATCCGCTCGGCCGCTCCTCCGGAGGGCAGGCGAGCACGCGGGCGAAATATGACCCGCTCGGATTGCCGCCCGCCCAGCGCGCCCACCGCGTGCAGGAGGAGCTGCGCCGCCGTCTCGGCCAGCCCGAGCGCCCGGCGGAGGAGCTCGACTATCTGCAAAGGCTGCTGACGCGATAAAGCGCCTTGCTCTCGCGCGGGCGCTTCTCTACTTGCCTGAGAAGGACCCGCGCGGCGAAGGGCGCGTCTTCCGGCGCCGGCGGCCTGGGCGCGAAGCAGGCAAACAACAATGGGGAGCCCGGCGCCGCAAGCGGCTCGTCAAGGGGGCGCAATGTCCAATCTTTTGGTGTTCATCGCCGCGGCGGCTGTGTTTCTCGTGCTGCTCGCGGGCTTCTTCAACATGTTTCGCGGCGGCGAGGGCGCGCCGCAACGTTCGCAGACGCTCATGCGCTGGCGCGTCGGCCTGCAATTTCTGGCGCTCGCCATCGCGCTGACGGTGCTTTACTTCCGGGGACATTGACGACGTGGTCAAGCTCGACAGAATTTACACCCGTGGCGGCGACAAGGGTGCGACCTCACTCGCGACCGGCGCGCGCCGGCGCAAGGACGACATTCGCGTCGAGGCCTATGGCGCGATCGACGAGACCAACGCCGCGATCGGCGTCGCGCGCCTCGCGATCGAACCGCGCGACGCCCCGCTCGACCAGATGCTCGAGCGCATCCAGAACGATCTCTTCGATCTCGGCGCCGAACTCGCGACGCCCAACGATCCGGAAAAGCCGCTCGACCCCGCCATGCGGCTTGCGATCCTGCCCACCCAGGTGGAGCGTCTGGAAAAGGAGATCGACGCGCTCAACGGCGATCTCGCGCCGCTGCGCTCTTTCGTGCTGCCCGGCGGCACGGCGGCCGCCGCGCATCTGCACATGGCGCGCACCATCTGCCGCCGCGCCGAGCGCGTGATGGTGACTCTGATGGAGACGGAGGGCGAGGATCTGTCGCCGACCGCGCTGGCCTATGTGAACCGCCTCTCGGATTTCCTCTTCGTCGCCTCGCGCTTCGTGAACCGAGAGACGGGCGACGTTTTGTGGAAGCCCGGCGCAACGCGGTGAGGAAAGCGCACTATCTGGCGCGCTTCTCCAGCCAGCTGACGACGAGCGGGTCGTCGACGGCGCCGGTCACCGCCGTCACCTTGCCGTCGGGGGAGACGAGCGCAGTGAAGGGCAGTTCGCCGCGCCAGGACGAATCCGCTTCGAAATAGAGCTTCTCCACGAAATCGTCGGAGAAACCGTAATGCGTCGCCTTGCCGAGCCCGGCCTTCTCCAGCCGGGCTTCGGCGCGGGCGCGGTCCTCCTCGCCGTCCGTATTCACGAAGAGGATGTCGACGCCCTTCTGCGCCTCGAGCATTCTGGCCCATTGCGGCAGTTCGGCGAGGCAGGGCGGGCAGGTCACCGACCAGAAATGGATGATGAGCGGCCGGCCCGCATGGGCCTTCGCGATTTGCGCAAAGGCGCCGCGGCCATAGGGCCTGAAGTCGAGCGCCGACGCCCCCGGCGCGCCGAGCGCAAGAAGCGCCGTCGCGGCGAGCGCCAATCCGTGGATGACTCGCCTCATTTCGCGGCGCTCTTTTCGTCGCGCGGGAGCGGCAGCAGACGATAGCCCTCCTTGTGCGTGACCCAGGAGAGATAGGCGGTCTTTTTGTCGGCGACGAGCTCGGGATGATCCGAGGCGTCGGCGGTCTCGGCAATGACTTTTGGCGCGCTCCAGCTCTTGCCGCCGTCGCGCGACATCTGCATCGCGATGGTCGTCGCGGTTCCGTCGAACTCCTTCCAGACGCGATAGAGACGGCCCTTGACGGCGATGGCGACGGGATGGCCCGGCGCCTTGGCGTCGTCGCCGAATTTCTCGGGCGCCGAGAAGCTTTTGCCGCCGTCGGCGCTCTGCGCGTAGAAGAGGCCCTGGCGCTTCTTGCCCTTGGTGAACCAGACGGCGTGCCAGACGCCATTGGCGTCGATGGCGAGGCCGGGTCCGTGATGCGGGCAGGAATTGATCGCCCAATCGTCGTCGGAAACGCGCCCGCCCGACAGAGTCTTACCGTCGGCGGAGAGTTTCGCGGCGTAATGATCGCGGACATTGCCCTCGAACACCTGCCGCCACATGAACACCGGCAGGCCGTCGCGATCGAGCGCCGAGGACATGCGGCAGCATTCGCAGGCGTGATCGAGCAGGATCTTCTTGCCCTCGAAAGTCTGGCCCCGGTCATCCGACCGGCCGAAGGCGACGCCGCTGCCTTCGAATTCCTTGCCCTCGGCCTTGGCCTTGAGGAGATTGGTCTTGTCCAGCCAGCCCGCATAAATGCGGCCCTTCGGCGTCACGACGAAGGTCTCGAAGCGCTGGCCGCCTTCGGTCAGCATCGGCTGCGGCGCGGAGAAGCTCTTGCCGCCGTCTGTCGAGCGCGCCGTGAAGATCGTGCCGATCATCTGCTTGTCGGGCCGTGTCGTGTAACTTGCGAGCAGCGACCCGTCCGCGAGCGGGACGATCTTGGGGCGCGCGTCGCCATGCGAGTCGACGACGCCGTCGCCGATCGTCGCGACGGTCGCCGGCGCCGAAAAGCTCTTGCCGCCGTCGGTGGAGCTCGCGACATAGACCGATTTGCCGACCGCGAAGGCGACCCAGAGCGTCCCCTTCTTGTCGAAGGCGGGATTGGCGGTCATGGCGCAGGCCGGTTTCGGCTCGCTGCAGGCGGGCGCGGCGTGATGGCTCATCGGCGCCGCGGCGGGCGCGGATTTGGCGTCGGCCGCGGGAGCCGGGGCGGCGCCGGACGCGGCGGCGGGTTCTTCGGCAAGCGCGAGGCCCGTGGCGCCGATCGCAGCCGCGCCGGCGAGAAGGAGGCGGGCGAGAAGGAGGCGGGAAAGAAACACTGGCGTTCTCCCTTGAGATTCTTTTTTCAGCGGAATTTGAAAGTCTGGCCTACGTCCATCGAGCCGCCGGGAGGCGGCGGGGTCACGACCTGGGATAGAATTTTCTTCACGATCTCGGCGTGGGCGGGGCTCGAGGTCCGGTTGATCGTCACCTTGGTGACCCTGCCGGCAGGCCCCACGATGAAGCTCGCCGCCACTTCGCCCGGACCGGCGGCGTTGTCCTCCGGCGTATGCCGGGCGATCTCGGCATAGAGCAGGCTGAGATATTTGCTCTCCGACATCCCGCCCGGCGCGGCGGCGGGCGCCGCCTGCGGCTGCGGTGGCTGCGCGGGCTTTTGCGCCGCAGACGGCGCGGGAGCGGGGGGCTGGGCCGAGGTGGGGGCCGGGGCTGCGGCGGGCGCCGAGGCTGCGGCGGGTTTGGGCGCGGTCGCGGGTGGCGCCGGTTTTTGTGGCTCGGCGCGCGCCACGCCGCCAAAGGCGAGCGCGCACAAAAGCGCGACGCGCCAGCGGGTGATGGCGTTCATGGGTTCTGCTTTCCGTCGAAAAGAACGACGGCGGGCTCATCGAGGCCCGCCGCCGAAACGTCTAGTGAAAGGCGAAAGCCTGGCTCACGAAAGCCGAGCCGCAGTTTCCGGGCCCGCGCGACGAGGAGACGATCCGCCGCGCCAGCGCCGCATGGGCCGGCGTCGAGCCGGAGGCCGAGACCCCCGAAATGCCGCCGCCCGCATTGACCTGGAAGGTCACATGGGCGGTGCCGGGGCCGAGGCTCGTCGAGCCCGGCGTATGCTGCCGCAGCGAGGCCGCCACATGGGCGAGGCAGGACGCCTGGGAGGCCCCCGAGCCGCCGCCGGCGTCGGGCGCGCCTGCGCGGCGCCGCGCCTGCGCCTCGCGCCGCTGTTCGGCGCGCTCGACCTGTTTCTGCTCTTCCTGCTTGCGCTCGGTCTTTTCGACGTCCTCTTTCTTCATGGCGAGCGGAATGGCGTCAGGGGCCATCACCACCGGCGGCGGCAGTGCGAGTTCTGGCTGCTCGACCGCGACAGGGGGCGGCGTGTCCTCGGCGGCGCTCACCTCTTCCTGCTCGATGAAGTCGCCTTCCTGCACCAGGTCCATTGTGAGGGAGTCGAGCGAGATCGACTTCGGCGCGGGCGCGAAGAGGAAGGCGGCGAAGACGGCGAGATGGACCGCGACGATCGCGGTGGTGGCGACGGGGCGCAGCCAGGGCGGGTTGACCGGCGGAGGACCCGCCGGCTCCTGATCCCGCTTGCCGGCAAGCCCGGGCGACAGAGCGAAATCGGTCATTTCGCCGCTCCTCCCGCAGGGGCAGGGGCCGCAGCCGGCGCGGCGGATTTGACGGACGGGCCGGTCTTGCTGCGCGAGTTGGTCATGATCGCGATATGGGTGATGCCATTGGTCGCGAGCTTGTCCATGACCGCGACGACTTCGCCATAGACCGCCTCGGTGTCGCCGCGCACATGCACGACGCGCGTGTGGTCGTCGCCCATCATGGCGCGGATGCCGTCGATCAGCGCGTCCTCGGAGACCGGATCGGCGCCGAGCGAGACCTTGCCGTCCTTGCCGACGGTGACGACGATCGGGTCCTTCTGATTGATCGGCTGCGCCGCGCTGGCTTGCGGCAGATTGACCTTCACGCCCTTGGCGAGCAGCGGCGCCGTCACCATGAAGATGATGAGCAGCACCAGCATCACGTCGACGAGCGGCGTGACGTTGATGTCGGCGAGCGGCTGATAGAGGTCGTTATTGTTCTTGAAGCGCGTGGGGAGGCCCATTTATGCGGCCTCCTTCTGCTGGCGGGCGCGATTGGCCGCGCCGATGCTCGTCATGCGCAGCGCCTCGTCCTCGATGTAATGGGCGACCTGCTGGCCGGCGCGGGCGAAGGAGGCGCCGATGCGGTTGTAGCCGACCGAGGCCGGAATGGCGGCGGCGAGGCCATAGGCCGTGGCGGCGAGCGCCTCCGCGATGCCGGGCGCGACCACCGCGAGGCTCGTGTCCTGCGACTGGGCGATGCCCGCGAAGCTCGTCATGATGCCCCACACCGTTCCGAAGAGGCCGACGAAGGGCGCGACGGAAGAGATCACGGCGAGATTGGGCAGGCCGCCTTCCGCCTTGGTGAGAAACTCGCGCGCCGCGCGGCTCATGTTTTCGGCGACGCGCTCGCGCTTGTCGCCCACGGTCTCGTCGGGAATGTCGAGGGCGAAAGCCTCGCGGCCCGCCTCGGCAACCGGCTCGAGCACGCCGATCGGCCGGCCGGCGCGCGCCTCACGCGCCGCCTTTCCGATGCGCAGGACGGCGGTGGTGGCCTCGACGATCAGCACCCAGGTCCAGATCGAGGCGAGCAGCAGCGACGCCATGACGACCTTGCCGACAGGGCCGGCGTTGAGAAACATGGCGAGAGGGGAAAGCGACGTATGATCCATGGAACTTACTCGTTCTTCCATCGAGACGCGCGCGCAAGGATGCGACAGCAGGCGTCTTCCTTTGATTTTCATTATGAACGGGACGCGAAAGGCGTCTCTGACCGGCATTGTAACCGTATGCGCCCGCTGGGCCAGCACAACAGCGCGCCGATCGGAAGGCTTCCAAATTAGACGGGCGGTGCGCGCGCGCCGTGGGCGGCGTGAAAGGCGACGCTTTCCGGCTCATGCGCCGTCGCCGCGAGAAGGCAGAAACGAATCGGCGCGCGAAGAGGCGCCGCCGGCGTCGCGAGCCGTGGCGGCAGAACGGCCGCCGCCGAATGCGCGGCAAGGCAACAGGGGCAATGATGCTTCGCCGGACCCTGCTCCTGCGTCGTTTTCTCGGCGCCCGAATCCGCGCGTTGCGTCATGTGCCGCTTGAAGCAGGCGAAAAGTCCGGCGCTCGCGGAGCTGTTGTTTTTCAGGACGATGTCAGTTGCGTCGGCCGCCGCCGCCCCGGACGCCGACACGCTGAACATCAGCGCAAAGGCCGCGATGATCGCGATCACGGCGCGGACGCTCCGGCTGATGTGGCGCAACTGTGACATAAAAGTCTCTTAAGTGATTTTTTCATTTTTGACAACGCGGGGCAGCTTGTAACGACTGTAACCTTACGCGAGGTTGACGTTGTGCGTAACCGTAATCCTGCATAAGTCATTCGATGATCCAGGGTCACAGTTACCATGCCCGCCGTTACGTGCGTGGCTTATGCTTGGATCTGAATTGAGCGCGTCTCATGCGGAGAAGATTGCTCGCATCGCTGATTGTCTGCGTCGCCTTGCTGACGCAGCTCGGCGCGTCCTTCTGGGGCGCGGCGGCGGCGCGCGACGACCATGTCTTCTGCAATCGGCAAATCGTGGCCGTGCAGACGCAAGATGCGGCGACCTTTGCAGTCGAAAACGCCCCCGCCGGCGCGCCGCTCGCGCATGATCACGGCTCCTGCTCGCTCTGCCAGCTGAGCTTCAGCATCATCGGGGCCGAGCCGCCGCATTTCTCCGCCCAGGCGATCCGTTTCCACTGGCGCGTCGCCTTCGTCGAGCGGGATGTTCCCGAGCCGCGCTTCCTCTTCAATCTGAACGCGCCCGCGCGCGCGCCCCCTTCCACGGTCTGACTCCCGAAACACAAGGCGCAAAAGCGCCGGATCAGACGCGTCGCCCGGCGACGCCCGAGGAAGGATTCCAGTAAAATGTCCCGTCATCTCCTGTTGCGCGGCGTTTCTGCCGGCGCATTGTCGTTCGTCGTTCTCACGCCCGCCATGGCGACCCATAACCTGCCGACCATCGACGTCGGCGGCCAACGCCGCGCCGCCGCTCATCGCGGACCGGCGCGCCCGGCAGGCCCCGCCGTCGCCCAGCCCGCCGTCGTCAGCCCGGAGCCGGCCGCGCCGGTCGCGCCCTCGCCGGTCGCCTCGCGCTGGTCGCCGACGCTCCCCGACGGCCGCCCCGCCTTCGTCGAAAAATGGCAGCTTCCCAATACGGTCGCGAGCGTCACGCGCCAGCAGATCGAGCGTCAGGTCAATATCGTCGATACGGAAGACGCCGTGCGCTACATGCCGAGCCTCTTCGTGCGCAAACGCAACAACGGCGACACGCAGGCGGTGCTCCAGACCCGCACCTGGGGCGTCGCCTCCTCGGCGCGCAGCCTCGTCTATGCGGACGATCTTCTGCTCACGGCGCTCATCGGCAACGACAACACCATCGGCGCCCCGCGCTGGGGCCTCGTCGCGCCCGAGGAAATCGACCGCGTCGACTTCCTCTACGGCCCCTTCGCCGCGCAATATCCCGGCAACTCCATGGGCGGCGTGCTGAAAATCACGACGCGCATGCCGGAGAAGCTCGAAGTCTCCGTCAAGGACACCGTGTCGGTGCAGGACTTCTCGCTCTGGGGCACGAACAAGAGCCTCGTCAACAATGTGACGAGCATGTTCGTCGGCAACAGGATCGGCGATTTCTCCTACACGGTCTCCGGCAACTGGCAGCGCGGCTCGCAGCAGCCGCTGACCTATACGACGACGCCGTCGCTGATCCCCGGCTCATACATCATGAGCAATGTCTACGGCACAACCTTCGCGAACGTGCTGGGCTCTGGCGGCAATCTCAACAACGATCAGGTCAACGCCAAGCTCAAGCTTGCCTACGACTTCACCAATACGATCCGGGGCACTTATACCTTCGCCTTCTGGTCCAATGACGGCGCCTCCTATCCGGAAAACTTCCTGGTTCCGGGCTATGGCGCCAATTGGGGGCCGACGACCAATTTTCTGGGCACGTCCGTGCTGCAGAACTTCGCCAGCGCCTATTACCGGGTGCAGGAAAAGATCATGGTCAACGCCGCCGCGATCAAATCGAATAGCGGCGGACCTTTCGACTTCGAGATTTCGGCGTCGAACTTCACCTACCTACAGTCCGACCAGGTCTCGCCCTTCTCGGCGACGCCGCCGGCCGGCTATACGCTCAACGGCCGCGACTCGGTCTTTACCGGCACTTATTGGACCCTCTTCGACGCCAAGGGCATCGCGCGTCCCCCGGAAGGTCCGTTGCAGGGCCACGACATCAGCTTCGGCGTCCACGGCGACCAGTTTCATCTCAACAACCCGGTTTGGCTGACCTACAATTGGGCGTCGGGGCTCGCCGCTAACACGGGAACCGCCGCCTCGATCGCGCAGGGCACGACGCGCACGCAGGCGCTCTGGGCGCAGGACGCGATGATGCTGCGCGACAATCTCAAATTCACGGCGGGCATCCGCGGCGAGGTGTGGCAGGCTTCAAACGGCTATAATCAGGGCGCCAACACCAACGCCTTCGGCACCGCTTTGACCGGCGCGGTCAGCACGAGGCTGCCGATCTATCAGCCCAACCAGTACAGCACGCGCTTCTCGCCCAAGGGCTCGCTCGAATATTTCTACGACGATCACTGGACCGTCAGGGGCTCGATCGGCATGGCCAACCGCTTCCCGACCGTTCGTGAGCTTTATAATCTGACGACGCTCACGAACACCGGACAGGTGACCAACCCCAATCCCAATCTGCGCCCCGAAAACGTGATCAGCTCCGAGCTCGCCTTCGAACGCAAGATCGGCAAGGACGGCACGGCGCGCGTGTCCCTGTTCGACGAGCAGACCCGCGACGCCATCATCAGCCAGGTGACGCTCGTCCCTGGCACGGCGATTCAGGCCACCACGCCGACCAATGTGCAGCGCATTCGCAACAGCGGCGTCGAGGTGGCGTTCCAGAAGGACAATGTCCTTCTGCGTGGGCTCGAGGTTCTGGGCAGCGCGACCTGGCTGAACTCGCGCATCATCGCCAATCCGACCTGGATCCCGACCGCCGCCAACGCCGAACTTCCCTGGGCGACCTCGGTCGCCGGCAAGAACGTGCCCAACGTGCCGAACTGGCGCGGCACGCTCGCGCTCACCTATCGGCCGGACGATCGCTGGTCCTTCACGGTCGCGGGGCGCTATCAGAGCAAGCTGTGGCGCACCATGGCCAACAACGACCGCGCCTATGGGATCTATTTCGCCTTCGATCCCTTCTTCGTCGTCGACACCAAGATCAACTACAAATGGAGCGACCGGTTCTCCTTCGACTTCGGCATCGACAACGTCAACAACTACAAATATTTCCTGTTCCATCCCTTCCCGCAGCGCACCTATTATTTCGCCGCGAAATATGAATATGGACGGGACAAGAAGGGCGCCCCCGGCATCTTCTTCACGGGCGACGAGGCCGGCCTGCCGGATGTTGCGAGCTGGTTCCAACCGGTGGCCTTCAACTGGGATTGAGGCGCCGAGGCTGGATAAAAAAGGCCCGGGAGCAAAACTCCCGGGCCTTTGTTTTTGCGCGGAACGTTCTTTCTCTAGTGCGACAGCGCCTTGACGATGGCCTCGACGGTCTTCTTGGCGTCGCCGAAGAGCATCATCGTATTGGGGCGGAAGAAGAGTTCGTTCTCCACGCCCGCATAGCCGGAGCCCATGCCGCGCTTGAGGAAGAGAACGGTCTTCGCCTTCTCCACATCGAGAATCGGCATGCCGTAGATCGCCGAGGATTTGTCGGTCTTCGCCGCCGGATTGGTCACGTCATTGGCGCCGATGACGAAGGCCACGTCCGCCTGGCCGAATTCCGAATTGATGTCCTCGAGTTCGAAGACCTCGTCATAAGGAACATTGGCTTCGGCGAGCAGCACGTTCATGTGGCCCGGCATGCGGCCCGCGACGGGGTGGATCGCATAGCTGACCTCGACGCCCTCCTTTTTGAGAAGGTCGGCCATTTCGCGCAGCGCGTGCTGCGCCTGCGCCACCGCCATGCCGTAACCCGGCACGATGATGATCTTGCCGGCGTTCTGCATGATATAGGCGGCGTCTTCGGCCGAGCCCTGCTTGACGTTGCGCGTCTCCTTGGCGCCGCCTCCGACAACCGTCTCTCCGCCGAAGCCGCCGAGGATGACGGAAATGAAGCTGCGGTTCATGCCCTTGCACATGATGTAGGAGAGGATCGCGCCCGACGAGCCGACCAGCGCGCCCGTAATGATCAGCGCCAGATTGCCGAGCGTGAAGCCGATGCCCGCCGCCGCCCAGCCCGAATAGGAGTTGAGCATGGAGACGACGACCGGCATGTCGGCGCCGCCGATCGGAATGATGAGCGTGACGCCGAGCACGAAGGAGACGAGGATCAGCAACAGCAGCCAGAAGCCCGATTCCGTCGTCACGAAGAGCAGGATCAGCGCCAGCAGGCTCACGCCGAGCAGGATGTTGATCGTGTGGCGCTCGGGAAGCAGGATCGGCTTGCCGCTCATGCGCTCGGAGAGCTTCAGAAAGGCGATGATCGAGCCGGTGAAGGTGATCGCGCCGATCGAGGCGCCAAGCGACATCTCGAAGAGGCTTCCGCCCTCGATATGGCCCGGCGCGCCGATGCCGAAGGCGTGCGGCGCGAAAAAGGCGCTGCCCGCCACCAGCACGGCGGCGAGGCCGACGAGCGAATGGAAGAAGGCGACGAGCTCCGGCATCGCCGTCATCGGCACGCGCTGCGCCACATAGGCGCCGACGCCGCCGCCCGCCCCCGCGCCGATCAGGATCAGCACGAGCCCCGCGAAGGGCGGCAGATGCAGGAGCAGCGTCGTCGCCACGGCGACCGCCATGCCGATCATGCCATAGCGGTTGCCCTCGCGTGAGGTCGCTGGCGAGGAGAGGCCGCGCAGCGCCAGAATGAACAGCACGCCGGCGACGAGATAGAGAAGGGCTGCGATATTCGCGCTCATGGCGGTCAGCCCTTCTTCTTGTACATGGCGAGCATGCGTTCGGTGACGAGGAAGCCGCCGAAGATGTTCACGCAAGCGAGCACGAGGGCGATGAAGCCGAGCCATCGCGCCCAGTCGGAGCCGCTGTCCGTGACGCTCGCCGCTTCGACGCCCACCGAGAGAAGCGCGCCGACCACGATGACGGAGGAAATGGCGTTGGTGACGGACATCAGCGGCGTATGCAGCGCCGGGGTCACGGACCAGACGACGTAATAGCCGACGAAGACGGCGAGGGCGAAGATGGCGAGGCGAAAGACGACCGGGTCGATGGCGCCGCCGCCCAGCCCATGCGAGGCGGCGGCGGCGGCCGTCTGCGCGATCTCCTCGGAATAATGCTGCGCCTGATCGGCGAGCTGTTTCGCGGCCTCGGCCGCGGCCCGCGCCTTTTCGAGCAATTGCTGCGTAGAGTCGGTCATGGTTCGACGCCTCTCGTGATTTATGGATGTTTCGAGGTTCAGGCCTTCTTGAAACGTTCGTCGGCGACGACGCCGTCGCGCGTGAGCGCGGTCGCTTTCACGAGTTCGTCGTCCCAATTGATGGCGAGCTGCTTTGTCTCCTTCGAGATCAGCGTCTCGACGAAAGCGAGGAGGTTTCTCGCGTAGAGGCTCGAGGCCGTCGGGGCCATCCGGCCCGGCAGATTGAGCGCGCCGACAATCTTCACGCCATTTTCGACGACGGTCTCGCCGGGGCGCGTCAATTCGCAATTGCCGCCGCGCTCGGCGGCGAGATCGACGATGACCGAGCCTGCGCGCATGGAGCGGACCATGTCGGCGGAGACGAGGCGCGGCGCCGGACGCCCTGGAATGAGCGCCGTGGTGATGACGACATCCTGCTTGGCGATGTGACTCGCGGTCAGTTGCGCCTGCGCCGCCTGATACTCCTTCGACATTTCCTTGGCGTAGCCGCCGGCCGTCTGCGCCTGCTGGAACTCCTCGTTCTCGACGGCGAGGAATTTCGCGCCGAGCGATTCGACCTGCTCCTTCGTCGCCGGGCGCACGTCGGTCGCCGTGACGATGGCGCCGAGGCGGCGCGCCGTGGCGATGGCCTGAAGGCCCGCGACGCCGACGCCCATGATGAAGACCTTGGCGGCGGGCACGGTGCCGGCCGCCGTCATCATCATGGGGAAGGAGCGGCCATATTCGGCCGCAGCGTCGATCACCGCGCGATAGCCCGCGAGATTGGCCTGGGAGGAGAGAACGTCCATGGATTGCGCGCGGGTGATGCGCGGCATGAACTCCATGGCGAAGGAAATGGCCCCGGCGCGGGCGAGATCGGCGAGCGCGGCCTCGTTCCCGAAGGGATCCATGATGCAGATGACGGCGAGATTGGGCTTGGCGCCGGCGAGTTCGGCGGCGGCCGGACGCCGCACGCGCAGCACGATATCGGCGCCCGCGAGCGCCGCGGCGGCGTTCGGCGCGATGGTCGCGCCGGCGGCGGCATAGTCCTCATCGGAAAAGCCAGCCCCGGCGCCGGCCCCCGACTGGACTGCGACCTCTGCGCCGAGACTGATGAATTTCTTGACGGTTTCTGGCGTCGCCGCGACACGCGGCTCTGCTTTGTCCGTTTCGGCCAATACGGCGATGCGCATGACGAACTCCGGTTTTGAAAACGAAAACCGTCGCCGTCATGGTGGCCCCTGACGGCTAGGCGTGAGGGGCGATTGGCGTTTACCGCGCGAAGAGGAGGAAGAGGCCGAGCAATGTCACCGCCGAGGCCGCCGCGGAAAATTTCAGCAGCCACAGGAAGCCGTTATAGGTTTTCATATGTTCGGCCCAGTCCGCGTCCGTGGACGCCGACCCGCGAGTGCTCGCCATCTCTTGGTCTCCCGATCTCGAGGTTTGAACGCGCGAACAGAACCGCCGCGCGCAGGGCCGATGCTAACCGAGCGGCGCCCATCCCGCAACGCCCGCCGCCGCGCGTTTTCGTCGCTGATGCGGACGGCGCCGGGAGCGCCTCGGCCCCACGAAAAAAGCCCCGGATTTCTCCGGGGCTTCGAAACGTTTGGAGAGGCTTTGGACTTAGAAGTCCATGCCGCCCATGCCGCCCGCCGGCATCGCCGGCGCGGTTTCCTTCTTCGGCGCCTCGGTGATCGTCGCCTCGGTGGTGACGATCAGGCCGGCGATCGACGCGGCGTCCTGCAGCGCGGTGCGCACGACCTTGGTCGGGTCGATGATGCCGAGCTTGATCAGATCGCCATACTCGCCCTTCTGGGCGTCGAAGCCGAAGCCGTAGTCCTTCGACTCGAGCAGCTTGCCGACCACGACCGCGCCGTCGCCGCCGGCGTTGTCGACGATCTGGCGGGCCGGAGCCTGGATCGCCTTGCGCACGATCTCGACGCCGGTCTTCTGGTCGGAGTTGGCGACCTTGACGCCGTCG
>RXIY01000003.1 GCA_003963405.1 Hyphomicrobiales bacterium | reverse complement strand
CGCAGGCTAAATCCATCGCCTTCCTCAATGTTCAGTTCCTGAACGACCATGAGGGTCAGGAGCCGACAACCGACGCGGAGCGGGCTCGTCTTGCGTCTATCGAGGAGCTTTTCAAGTCGAAGCTCGAAGCATCAGGCCGGTACAAGTTTGTTCAAATACCGGCTGATACCAAGGCAAAGATAGCGGCCGGCCCAGGCATTGGCCATTGCGGCGGCTGCGAGATCGACTATGGCAAGCAACTCGGCGGCGACCTCGCTGCATGGGTTGTCGTTCAGAAGGTCTCGAATCTGATTCTCAACATCAACGTCTATATGGCCGATGTCGCGACCACGAAAATGGTCTTCGTTCAGAGTGCCGACATTCGCGGCAACACAGACGAATCATGGACGCGGGGTATAGCGTATATAGTGAAAAACCATATGCTTACGGCTCCTTTGTGAGCACGCTTGGTAACCCAAGCGGTTGGGCGCCCTTAGTCGCCCTATCCGTCCCCCTCGCGGATGGATTATTACATTTTAATGGACACCTGAAAGTGCGCCTAGATCATAGTGAGGCAGCAGCAGATAATCTCGTCGCAGGAAGAAAGGAGGGCGCCATGTTCAACGAAGAATCGGCCATGGTCCGATGGCTTTTCATACTCTCGTGCGTTGTCCTCTTCTGTCTCCCCGAGACCTCTACGGGGGCAGAAGCACCATCCGAGAAGCCGGTCGCCATTGCCTCTGGCGATGCGCAGCTCAAGTGGGGTCCATGCCCCCCACTCTTTCCCAAGGGATGCGAGATAGCCGTCCTTCACGGCGACCTTGCCAAACCCAACGCGGACGTGTTCCTCAAGGTGCCGGCGAACTACGTCATTCCGCCCCATTTGCACTCTTCAGCTGAGCGCATGGTCCTTGTTTCGGGCGAACTTCACATCGAATATACGGGCTACAGCCCTTCAGTTCTCAAGCCCGGTACCTATGCTTACGGGCCGCCTAAAGCTCCGCATAAGGCTTCGTGCACCGACTCCGAGCCGTGTGTTCTTTTCATTGCATTCGAATCTCCTGTTGACGCCCACTTAGCCGAGGGCTCGCAGAAGTGAAGCGCGGCACGGGCCGTTACACCTGATGTTCAATGCAATTCTGATCGACAACTCGGACGCCCGATACCATGCCTGGCTTGCCCTGCTCGACGAGGCGGAACTGCCGAAAGGCGACGTTACGGTGCGCGCTTTGACCTCGCAGCCGGCCCCGAAGCCCTTGTTGTAGGGGAAGCGCAGCGCAAGCCTTCGCCATGGGTTGTTCCTACCGGCGCGCCCGATTGGACGCGCCTCAATGGCGGAATCAGGAACAAGGCTGCGCGGGGCGAGTTGCGCCGCGGTCTGCCGGTCGGCTTCGTTTGGGGCGACGCCTACGGCGAAGTGCGCTTTCATCCCGATGAGGCCGTCGTCACCGCCATTCGCTGTGTTTTCGAGCGTTTCGCCGAGATGGAATCGGCGCGCCGCGTTTGGCTGTGGTTTCGTTCCGAAAGGCTCAAATTTCCGCTGCAAATGCCCGGGCGCGCCGAGATTCGTTGGGTCGAGGCGAGTTACACGGCCATCCACCACGTCTTGAGCAACCCCGTCTATGCCGGCGCTTATGTGTATGGCAAAACGCGTCAGAAGACGATTCTCGACGCTTCCGGCGCGCGCAAGAAACGCATCCGAAGCTTGCCGCGCGCAGAGTGGCAGGTCTTCATCCCCGAGCATCACAAGGGCTTCATCGACGCCTTGAGCCGCTGCACTGACCTGAACAGCACGCGTGCGCCTTCCTCGGCGTTGGCGGCGAGTTCGGTGCGGCCGAGATCGCCGACCATCAGCGTGTGGCCGTTTAGGACGAACCACGGCTCATCGGCCCGCGTTCGATCGGTGACGAGTAGCGAAATATGCTCAGGCGTATGGCCCGGCGTGTGCAGGACGCTAATTTTGACGTTGCCCAGTTCCAGAAAGTCGTTCTCCCCAACAGAATGCGCAAATTTCTTCGCCGCCGCAGGCTATGAGCCGATTTAAGGCGAATCCTCTAGTTGCGTTATTTTAGCGGCGCGTTTTTGGGCGAGCGATTGTCGCTCCCCAATTCGTTCGGGGTCGCATTCATCGGGGTCGGAGCGATCCTCGTGGCTTACAAGGGCTAGCAGCTATTGGTGTGAATCGACATACCGTAGGTGAGCCCCTCGAATGAACCGGATCAGGACCTTACCGCGCTGATCGACCTCGAGACCCCCACTCCGATTTACATGTTGCGTCCGCTCAGGCGCATCCTCACTTCGCCCCATTCCCCAGCGAAACTGCCCGACAGGGAGACCCATTCGAATGCCCGTCCCACTCATTGAAGACGATCCGATGATTGGACGCGGGCTGTCGCAGGCTCTCGGCGCGGAAGGCATGTCCGTCGACTGGGTGCGTAACGGCGCCGAAGCGGTCTTTTCTGTCTGCGACTGCCCGGCGGACTTCGAGGCTCGTTCGTGGCGCAGTGGAGCGCGGCGAAAAAAGCGATCGGGTTTTCTGGGAAGATTCCAGGTTCCCCTCTCTCAAAATCCCGCGAGGGCTGAAAGCACTTCTGGCGCTAGAATCGCCAGACCGCCGCAGACCGACAAAATAACGGCTGCGGCTCGAGCCAATGGCCGCACCCGAGGCAATGTCTTTTCCGCAAAAACAACGACGGTCACCGTCGCCAGGGCGGCCAGGTTCATCATGCGAGCGGGAACATGATGGCGCACAGGAGCCAGCAACATCCCAGGCAATAGGCGCCGTGAATCGCGCCCATCTGCACGGCGCCCTTCACGCCGTCGCGCCAGGTGGTCATGATGAAGCTGAGCGGCGTCCGGCACTTGGACAGGCACATATCCTTGATCGGGGTCAGCTGGTAGAGGCCCGCCGCAACAAGGATTGCGCCGCCGAAGCGGTTCATCGTCTCCGCGGAGAACGCGGCGCGGGAAGCGAAGGCCTCGAAGGCGACCGCGCCAATGTAGGCGGCGACGCCCGACAACAGCCAGACGATCATATACCCGGCGAGGAACGCCCAGGTCGCCACAAAGGCCTGGCCATGCCGGCGCTTGCTCTCCTGCGTCTTGTGAAAGGTGAGCAACATCGGCGCGGCGGTGGGAAACATCATCGCCACAGTCATCGCCATCCACATTGCGACGAACAGTGGCGCCTGCATCCCCATAGTTGGCGAGGCCATGGGCGAACCGGGGTGGTGGTGCATCCTTGCCCCCTGCCACGCTAGCCAGACCCAGGCCCCGGCGCAAAGCCCGATGAGCAGGCCGAGAATAACGTTTCGCTGCATCAAAATCGGATCTATCCGGGCCTTTTCCATTTCCACTGCGCCGTCAGTTCGACCATTCGATCGGCGCGTAATGGCCGTTTCGACCTGCATTGTTCCAGTTCATGCCGTGGTCGACATAGCTGTTGCCGTCGCGGCCGACGGCGAGGGCGATGCGCTCAGGGGCGACGGGATGGCCGCTTGTCGCCCAGATTTCGCCGCTCGGATGCAGGCCCGTCAGAGGGTCGACGGCCATGGCCAGCACCCCGGGGATTTCGACGGCGCGCGACTTGCCGTCGATCGCATACTTGATCTCGGCCTTCTTCACGCCAAGATGCGTTCCGACCAACGGCGCGAAGGCCGCCATCGGCCCGCCCTCGGCCCCGCCGAAGATCGCTCCGATCGCGGCGGTCTGTTCATCGCCCGCGCGCTCGTCGAGATAGACGGCGAGGGTCCAGTTGCCCTCCGCCATGGGGCCCGGCGCATGGGCTGCGAGCGCGACATTCAGCCCATCGAGCGCAACGTCGCCATAGCTGCCCGTGTCGATATGAAACGCCATCACGACGTCACAGAATCCCTGCGTCGGCTGCTCGGCCATGGCCTTGGCCGAGAACACGCAGGGGCAGACAATGTTGCAGTTGCAATTTTCGAAATAGTCGCCGACGAGGCGCCATTTCTTCTGGGCGGTCATGTGTGTCTCCTTGCATCGGGGGTTGCACGACACTCCGTTGTCAGAACGGCTCCTTGAAAGGCCTCAGATCCAGTTCATGCGTCCAAACGCTGCGTGGCTGGCGATGCAGAGTCCAATAGACGTCCGCGATGTCGTCGACCGCGAGCAGACCGTCGGCGCCCTTCGAGCGGACATAATCGGCGAAATTGGTAGCGGCATAGTCGCCTTCAATGACGCCGTCGATCACGACATGAGAGACATGAACCCCCTGCGGGCTGAATTCGCGCGCCAGACCCTGCGCCACGGCGCGCAATCCCGCCTTGGCCGCGCCGAAAGCGAGGAAGGGCGGACGGGCGCGCATCGAGGCCGTCGCGCCGGTAAAGAGGATCGTGCCCTTCCCGCGCGGGGCCATGCGGCGCGCAGCCTCACGGCCGACGATAAAGCCGCCGAAGGCGTTCTGGCGCCAAAGGCGCTCGAAGAGTTCCGGCGTCGTTTCCAGGGCGGAGGCGGCGACATTGCTCCCGACGTTGTAGGCAATTAGCTCGACGGCGCCGTCACGATCCGCTTCGTCGAAGAGGGCGGCGACGTCCGCCTCGTTGGCGGCGTCGGCGACCTTGACGGAAACGGGGCCGCCGGCCGCCGTGATTTGCTCGGCGACGACGCGCAGACGCTGGGGGGTGCGGCCTGCAATGGTGACGCGCAGGCCTTCCCGCGCGAACCGCCTGGCCAGCGCGGCGCCGAGACCTGTTTCGGCGCCAACGCCAACCACAACCGCCGCGCCTTTGGGCGGAGCCTTTTCATTTGTCATGACGCTCTCGCTCCTCCGCGGCGGCTGTTTCCTCAAGCCCGTCCGAAGAGGAGGATGAAGTTGTTCGCGGGCATGTCCACGATTCTCTTCAACGCGATGTTATGCGCGTTGGCGGCCTTCTCCAGGTCCTTCACATCCTTGAGGCCCCATTCGGCGACCTTGGGCGCGAGAATCTCCTGATCGAAGGCCGCGTTGGACTCCGTCGTATATTGGCCGTCAACCTTGAACGGACCATAGATCGCGACGAAACCATCCTTGGTGAGGACGCGCTCGGCGACCTGGGCGATGCCGTCGCAGATGGAGACGGGCGCGACCTGGAAAAGATTGACGACGAAGATCGCATCGTAGAGGCGCTCGTCGGCGCTGGGCCATGTGTCTGGCGCCGTGAGATCAATCTTGATCGGATCGGCGATATTGCCGTTGCTATGCTCGGCGCGCTTCTTCTTGATCGCGTCGAACACCTCGACGTCATAGTCGGAAGGCTGAAACGTCAGCCCGGGAAAATGCGGCGCAAAATAATTGACGTGATTGCCCGCGCCGCTCGCGAGCTCCAGCACATTTCCGCTCTCTGGAAATATATCCTTGAACACGGTCAGAATTGGATCACGATTACGATTTCCTGCCCAGGCGACATAGGGGCTGAGCGGATGCGGATCTATCGGCGGGCGGTCTGTGGGCACGTTGACGGTCATGGCGATCCTCCTCGTTTTTATCTTTCTCTCGGGGGCGCATAGGGAAAAGCGGCTCCGCCCTTCCCAGCGCTTTGGCGCGGCATGGAAACCCCTCACACAAACTTTCCGCCTTGGAGGCGAACCCCCATGCGCGCGGCCTTGCTGTGTGAGAGACTTTCTAGGGTCCCCTGACCCGGCCGGGTCTACCTTAGCTTCCTATCGAACCGCGACCCGGTCTGTGACTTTGTCATTGAGCTAAATCAAATTGTCGTAGCCGACACTCGGCCACATTCGAGCACCTTAACGTTTTGCCGAAATGCGAAGACGAGCTGTGACGCTCCGACAGTCTGCTCTGGGTCT
>RXIY01000085.1 GCA_003963405.1 Hyphomicrobiales bacterium | reverse complement strand
ACCAGCACGCCAACGTCGATCCTGCGCGCCGTCACGACGCCAGCGAAAGGCGCCGTCACCTCGGTAAAGCTTTTGAGCGCCTGGAGCCTGTTGAGATTACCCCGCGCGACTGCGACCTCGGCGTCCTTTGCATTGGCTTCGCCGCTTTTTTCATCGACGCTCTGCTGCGACACGACGGTCGACGCGCGGAGAGCGGCCCAGCGTTTGGATGTCAAACGAGCGAGCTGCGCATGAGCCTCGGCCTTTTCGAGTTGGCCCTTGGCTTCCTGATATTGCTGATCCAGCTCGGGCGCGTCGATGACGGCCAACGTCTCGCCCGCTTTCACGCGCGCGCCGATGTCATATTTCCATTCTTTTACATAGCCATTCACACGGGCCCGAATCTGCGCCTCATTGAGGGCCTTTATCTCGCCCGGCAATGTCAAGCCATCGTCTGCGCTTCCCAGCTTGAGAGTCGCCAGCTCAACCGAAGGCGTTGCTTGTGCTTCGGTCCATTGGGCGAGCCGGTCATGCTCCAGCCGACGGCTGATGACGCCGAACGCCGCCAGACCGGCCGCGATCAAGGCGGCGACGAAAAATCGGCCCTTGTTCGATCGTCTCGTCCTTGGTGAACCCGACGCCAACGACTCGCTTTCATCTGAGGGCGCTCGATCGTCCTTACTGCCCATTTGGCGGGCCAGACCGGTTTGTTGCGTGAACAAGGCTGAAGATCACGGGCACGAGGAATAGCGTGGCGATCGTCGAGCAGATAAGGCCGCCGATCACCGCGCGTCCAAGCGGCGCATTCTGCTCGGCGCTCAGGGCCATGGGGGCCATCCCGATTATCATTGCGAGAGAGGTCATCAAGACTGGACGAAAGCGGGTGAAACCTGCGTCTACAGCTGAGAGGACCGAGTCACGCCCCTCCGCCAGACTCGTACGCGCAAAGCTGACCACCAAGATACTATTGGCCGTCGCCACGCCCATACACATAATCGCCCCAGTCAGGGCCGGAACCGAGAGGGTCGTGTAGCTTAGAAAAAGCATCCACACAATCCCCGCCAAAGCGGTCGGCAGGGCGCATACGATAACAAATGCGTCGAGCCAGGACTGAAAATTGACGACGATGAGAAGGTAGATCAAAACAATGGCGAAGGCCAGGCCAACGTAGAGCTGCCCATAGGCGGCGGTCATCGTCTGAACTTGGCCGCGCAGGACAACGGTCGACCCCGGCGGCGTCTGCTTCGCAGTGTTCCGCAGGATCTCCTGTATATCGCCGGCGACGCCGCCTAGATCGCGCCCTTGAACGCTTGCGTAGATATCGATGGAGGGCTGCACATTATAGTGAGACACAACTGCGTCGCTTTGGCTCCGGCTTAAATCAGCGATGCCGGCCAGAATTTGCGAGCCCTTTGACGAAGAGATCGGGATGGACTGCAGCGCGCCCAAGCTGTCGAGCCAATTTTGCGGCGTTTGGGCGACGATAGGGTAGGACACTCCATTGTCGGGATTGAGCCAGAAGCTTGGCGATGTCTGAATGCTTCCCGCCAGATTGATCTGCATATTCGTCGCCACGTCCTTCTCAGTCAGACCGACAAGCGAGGCGATCGAGCGATCCACATTGACGTTCAGGGTCGGCGCATTGAAAGCCTGCTGAATACGCGCATCCGCTATGCCCGGAACTTTGACGAGTTTCCTCAGCACCTCTTCGGCATAGGCGCGGTTCGCCGCGATCTTGTTGCCGCTGATTTGAATATCCACCGGAGACGGCAAGCCGAAGTTCAGGATTTGCGTGACGATATCGGCCGGCAGAAAAGCAAATGCCACGCTGGGAAAGAGCCTCGGCAGTCTTTCACGGAGCAATCTGGTGACGTCCTCGGCGTTCTTCTCTTCGCCTTCCTTCAAAGTTAACAGGATGTCCGCGTCGCTTACGCCGATCGTGCCCGAATTTCCATAGGCGAGATTGATGCCGCTGATCGGGAGCCCGATGTTGTCGACGACGGAGTCAACCGAATTCGCCGGCGCCAGGTCACGAATGGCGCTTTCAATTCTGTCGCATAAAGCCGCCGTATCCTCGATCCGCGTTCCCGTCGGCGCACGGACATGTAGCTTTAACTGCCGTGCTTCGACAGGCGGAAAGAAGTTTTGGCCTAGGAAAGGCGCCAGGGCGAAGGAGAGAGCGAGGACGATGAAAAACGACGCGGTGAATCGCTTCGGGTTCTCCATCGCCATATACAAAAGTTCTTTGTACCGAGACCTGACGGCTTCGAAGCGACGCTCGAAGGCGCGCTGAAATCTGGAAAGAGGGTTCTTTGTCTGCTTCTGCTCGTTGTCCTGACCGTGAACCGGCGCAACAAGCAAATAACGGGCAAGCGTCGAAACAAGCGTGCGCGACAGTATATAAGAGGCGATGAGCGCGAAGAGAACAGCCTCCGCCATGGGCCTGAAAAGGTATCCGGCGACGCCTCCCAGGCTGAACATTGGCAAGAACACGATGCAAATACAGAGCAAGGAGACTGTCGCCGGCATTATGATCTGGCGAGCGCCATCCATAATCGCGTCCTCTATTTCCTTCCCTTGCTCCAAATGCCAATTCATGTTCTCGATTGTAACCGTGGCGTCATCCACCAGAATGCCGACGGCAAGCGCCAGACCGCCGAGTGTCATCACATTTATTGTCTCGCCGATCAGGGCGAGCGCTGCGATTGACGCCAGGATGGCCAACGGAATTGAAGTGACGATAATCAGCGTGGAACGCCAACTGCCGAGAAACAGCAAGATCATAAGGCCGGTCAAGCCGGCGGCGAGGACGCCCTCGGCGACAACGGCGGATACGGCGGAGTTGACGAAGCTGGACTGGTCTCCAACGGCCACAAGCTGAATTTCAGGAGGTAGGCCTTCCCGGATCTTGGGCAGTAAGGACTTGACGCCGTTGATGACGTCGAGAGTAGACGCAGAGCCAGACTTCTGGATGCTCATCAGTACTGCAGACCCGCCATCGACCCGCACGATGTTCGTTTGAGGGGGGCTTCCATCGTGAACGTAGGCGACGTCTCTTATATAAAGGATCGTTCCGTCAGTCTCCTTGATAGGAAGATTATTGAGCTCCGCAATCCGTCTGGGCGCATCGTTGAGGGAAACGATATACTCGTAGGATCCAATTTTTTGGGTTCCCACGGGGATGATCAAGTTTTGTTTGGCGATCGCGTCTACGACATCCTGAGCCGAGAGCCCGACGGCGCGCAATTTCTTGGGATCGACGTCGACTTGAACCTGACGCACCTTGCCGCCGTATGGCGAGGGCACAGCGGCGCCCGCGACGGTCGCAAGCTGAGGCCGAATGAAATTCTGCGCGTAGTCGAAGAGCTGTGTTTCCGACAGCGATCTGCTTGATAAAGCGAGCTGAATTACAGGTACGCTCGAGGCGTTGAAGGTTAGGACGTAAGGAGGCGTAATTCCCGGCGGAAGAAACCTAAGTACGGTTTGCGAAGCCGCGGTTATCTGCGCCAGCGCCGTGTCAATCTTGACGGTGGGCTGGAAATAGATCTTCACCACGCCATAACCGGGCAGAGACTGAGATTCGATATGTTCGATATCATTCACCTGCGCGCTTAGAGCGCGCTCATAGTAGTAAATGATCCGTCCTGACATGTCGACGGAGGGAAGGCCGTTATAAGTCCAAACAGCACTGACGACGGGAATGCCGATGTTCGGAAAGATATCTGTTGGAGTCGCCTTCCAAGCTCTAGCCCCGAATATCAGAATGAGCGTCGCTAAGACAAGGAACGTATAGGGGCGCTGGAGCGCGATCCGAACTATAGCAAGCATTCGAGCTCCGACCCTATGACCCCCGCCGGCGCATTGACTTCTGAAGTCCTATCGTGCGGACCTACGCCTTGTCAATTTACTGACACGTAACCATAGCCTTAAGAATAGAGCAAGCTTTGAGCGCGATCCATCCGGTTTTCCCGCGGTGAAATCTGAAATCAATTCTCCTCAACAATAAAGCATTCGAAGTCTCGGTCGTCGCCATAACGAACGGTGCGCGATTCGTAGTAGCCGCACGGATCACGAACGTCACACTGGCCGGCGTAATGCGGGTGGGAGTGGCACGGCGGCCTTAAGCCGCGTGTCCCCCGTCCAGTTAACGACTGCGCGGCGCCTGGGGTAAGCAACACAGACGTCAATGCTAGGTCGATCACAAGCCTCGACAGATTTGGGCGCCTGGATCCCCAGGATTTCGCGCTTCCATTACTTTCTTCGGCCGTGTTTCGCATTGCGCACCTCGAAATGTCGTTGGATTATCGAAATAACGCATGCAAAGTTACGGTCCCACTAAAAGGTTTTTTAGATATCTTTCGGGCAGCAGGCGTAGCGAAGAATCGTTGTGAGGATGAGGCAAACTCGGGGCCCGACGTGATCCGAGCAGCGGGTCAGCCCGACCGCCGCCTATCTGCAGTTCGCACATCGTGCCTGATTATTTCTCCGTCCTGCAAGAATCGGCTGGGAAAGTTGACGATGCGGTCGGAGACGTGAACGCCTGCGGAAACTTCGACTTCGGAGCCGAGGTCGCGATCGATCGTCAGCTTTCTGAAAGCGATCCTCTGGTC
>RXIY01000034.1 GCA_003963405.1 Hyphomicrobiales bacterium | reverse complement strand
CGGTCGCCTTCCGAATCGTAGGCGTAGCTGTTGGATGGCCCGGACACGCCGACGGCCGTCAGCACACGGTTGACATTGTCATAGGTGAAGGTCTGCGAGCGGACCTGAACGTTTGCCGGCGTGAAAACCGCCTCGGCCGTCTTGTTGCTGGCGGCGTCCAGCGTATAGGCGATGCGGTTGCCCAATGCGTCGGCCACGCCGACGAGACGGTGCGCGGCGTCATAGGTCAGGGAAAGGAACGAGTTGTCCGGAGCCGTGATTTTTTTGAGGTTCCCCGCCGCGTCGTAACTATAGGAGGTCTTGAGGGCGCCGACCGTTCGGGAGGTTCGGCGTCCCCTGAGGTCATAGGTATAGGTCGTGACCAGGCCGTTCGGATCGACGCTCCGCAGCAGGCGGCCAGCGCCATCGTAATTGGTAAATTGCGTAGTCTGTCCCAGTGCATTCTTGATGCTGGCGAGGTTGCCCTGCGCGTCATAGGCAAATGTTGTCACCTTCCCGAGCGGGTTGGTTTCGGTCAGCTTCTGGCCGAGGGCGCTATAGGTATAGCTCCAAGACCGGGTTTGCGTCCCTGCCGTGATCTTTTTCGAGAGCAGATTTCCCTTGCTGTCGTAAGTGAAATCGGTGACACGCCCCGGCTCCGTGATCTTCGTGGGGAGATGGAAGGTCGTGTGCCATGTTGTAGTAGTGGTTCGGGCCAAGGGTGTCCCGGATGCCTCCGTTACCGAGGTCGGGTTGCCTCTTGTGTCGTTTACTCTGGTAGTGACATTTCCGTTCCAGTCTGTGATTTTCGAGATAAAACCGTTTGCGTCATAGGCAAAGGCTTTTCCTCCCGATGTTTGCACCGGGGCTCCTGATAGCCCAGTCGCCTTTTTTAAGCTGAACTGGCTGGTCAGGGTATAGCTATGAACATTTCCCCGTGCGTCCGTTACCGTAGTCGACCCATCAGGATTAAAAGCCAGCTTTGTTAGTTCCGCTCCTCCAGCGTGCTGTGACGATATCGCACGGCCTGTAGCGTCGTAACTAAAAGTCGCATAACTATTGTTCAGTTCATCTGTGATGCCAGTAAGTGCGCTAGGGAACTGCGTGTTGCCATAAACATACTTGCGGACGGAATTATCTGGATAGGTGACTGAGATCAAATTCCCATATGGAGCAGGCGTTGCGCTATAGGCGTATTTGTAAACCTGCCCTCCCGGAACCGTCACTTGAGAAACGCGACCATATGAATCATACGCAAACGTCAGCGCATGGTTGAAAGGCCCGGTCACAGAGGTGAGGAGATTCGAGGTATTATAGGACAGTGTGGTCACCTGCCCGTTCCTCGCGGTTACTGAAGTCAAGAGTCCCCGGATAGAATAGCTTTCGACGGTGTCGTCATCCCGAACAAGCTGCCAGCCCGTCTGCTGATTGCTCGCGTTGAACACAGCCCGCAATCGCGACGTCACATCTGGAGCCGCACTGTAACCACTCGCCGCTTGGGCGAAAACTTCGACACGACCTGAGGAGTCTCTTACTCTGACGGTCTGCGTTTCTGTGCTTCCATTGCTCAGCGTGGCCACCTCGAGCGTTCTTGCGTGCCACTGGCCGCGCCAATTTGCGCCAAAGGGAGGAACGCTCCCATCGACATAGTCGAGACCATTGTAGTAGCGCGTCAACGAGACACCAGTGGAAGGCCCGCCGACAAAATCCGTCTCCGCCTCGTACTTATTGCCTGTAGCGGCATCTATTGGGTTTGCTTCGGCGCTCGCTACCCTGGCTGCTCTGCACTTGTCACACTCCCCGAGATTTTTCCCCGGTATTTGGATTAAAGTATAGGCGGCCGTATTTGTCGTGGTCTTGCTCGTTATATTTGTGCCATCGCTATACTGTGTCGTTATTGTCCATGTAATAGTGATGGAGTCATTGCCCGGAGCAGTGGGCGTATAATAATAAAATGTTGTGGGCACTAATACTGGATAAGGTATTGAGCACGTAAACACATCCTTGACCGTCGAGATCGTGCCGTGCTGTGGCGGCGTCACAATGGTTGACGTGAACTGTTGTGAAATAACCTGAGGCGGGTTTGCTGGAGGAGACGGTGGGGGAGGCGGAGGTGGGACCTTGCAGATATCTTGAGAAGCCCACACGACGCGCGTCGCCCCTTCGGACCACACGTTCTTGCTTTGAGTGGTTTGCGCGCGCGCCGCTGGTATGGAAAAGACATCCGCTCCTATGCCCTGGTTTAGCTTACCGTCCGGCATGGAAGCAGAAAAAAATATAAAAACAAAAAACGCCAATTTTCGAGTTAACCTCGTCATTCAAAATATCCTTCCTGATGGAAGCTGATTGAATAGACAACTTAAATAAAAGGTTATTCCACTTCGCTCGGTGGTCAAGCGATTTCCGTTCGTGTGCGATTGTAGCTATTTGTGATTCTAAGAAATGCAATCCAGTCATCACTCTGCCACGGCGAAAAATTGGAGTTTCTGTGGATCAGATCAATGTGACAGAAGGACCGGCTATTCGGCATGATTATGTTCATGCAAGCTAAGTCCTGAATCTTTGTCGCATGGAAAACTTTCGCCATGGCGTCGGCGGACATTTCATAGGCTTGCCGGTTGGTCACCAATTTGTAGTCGTCGGTGACAACTGAAAAGACATGCCCAAGCTCCATGTCCATCACCGCAAAGTGGCGGTCAAGTCGTCTGAACTCATTGGAGCGGTTCGCTGGGTCTACGTAGACTGGACTAAGCTCTACGGGGAAAAAAGCTTCCGTAACGCTCTTCTCTTTGAAAACATTTGAATCCATCTAATTCTTATCCCTAACTCATCTCACTCAGAGATGTTTGACTTCGAGTCGCCCACCCCATTTTTCGTTGAGATATTCGCAGACCAGCCGCCGGTGGCAATGGTGGGCGGTCGCCTCGGAACAAAGCAGGCAAGTCTTCTCAAAAACCTCTGGCTTGAAGCGTTCCTCGATCTTGCGCTCCGTTATCAGAGCGAGAAACCTTTTCTCGTACAGACCCCAGTCGCCCTTTTCTTTCTTGAATTCCTTTAGCATTGCATCCGTCGGCGCGAGCAGCGGAGCGTGGACGTATTCAATCCCGCAGATCGCTCTCAGGAAATACGCAAGGTCTTCGGATTTTGCGAAACCTGAAAGTTGCGACGTGTTGTTCAATCGAACATCGACAAGCTTTCTAACGCCAGACTCCTGCAACCGCTGGAAGAATTTCTGTGCGGTCGTCTGCGTGAATCCAATTGTGGAAACGCGGATTTTCTCGACCATGCCTCACTCCGGGTCGGTGGAGGGATCGGAGAATGCAACTTTCATGTTGCGGCTTCTGTAGGCTGAGCTCAATCGTTCGTCAGGAGACGCAAAAAGATCGTCAGAAGCTTGTTTCTCGAGTTGCAGCAGCCGATCTTCGATTTCCTTGTGAGAAATCACATCACCTGTAGCCAGGACGTGGCCAGTGCAAATCCCTCTCTCCGAAAGACGCCGGGCTACGAGCAAACATCGGTGACAGTCGAGTGGATCCTGTTCGGAGCACATCATGGCAATCCGATATCGTTCCGCCCCCTTCAAGATGCGCGCAAGACCCTCAGAGAACGAAGGGACCTCAGCCATCGCTTCGTAATCCGCTACCCCATTCCGAAATAAGCGCGGATCGCGTGGGCGGCCTCCCAATTCGCGGCCAAGATAAGAGTAAGCTACGTTAGAGTCTTTCAACCAGGTTTGTAACTCCGTCTTTGAAAAATGAGGGAGATGTCGAGAATACGGTGAGCTTCGGACGTCGGCGACAGCGGTGATGCCGGCACCATTCAATAGCTCACGAAAGCGCTCTTCGCTGTGCGTCGAGTGACCTATAGAGAAAATGTCGAACTTGATGCTCATAAGTAGCCTGTGTGACGGCTCAGATCGGATATATCCCATTCACTTGCGGATAGCACCGGCCACTGCCATCATCCATTGCGCGAGCAAGACCTAGCCGAATATGTAGCGATCTAGCACCGGCAATTAATTCTCGTGCAGCCGGAAGTCCCCCCGCGCGGTAAGTCTGGCGAAAATCCTTCGCCGCGATGCTAAGGTCCACCCGTTGACCCGACAAAGAAAAACCCGCCCTCAATCTTATGTCGCCTCTTCCGTTCATTTTTTCAAAGAAGCTGAGATCTGACGCGCGCAACTCAAGTCCACACAGGCTACTGCATGCAGTGCCTTCCAATACATAGGGCGTGAAGCCACTAAACCTCAAATGTTGCCCGTAAGCCTGATCTGGTCCAGGACCCTCGACAATCGACTTCTTGCATACTTTCTGGAACGTCTCGACTGCGCACGCGCCGTGGTTTGTGACTTGTCCGGCGACGACCCAATCCTCTGTCTGATGGGGCAAAGCTGTCTCAGGCTTGTTCGCTTCAAAGGTCACGACATGACCCGGGTGAAATGTGGACCGTTCCCCGCAATAGATAGCGTCCCAGAACTGTGCAGGCCCTGGCTCCGGGCGGACCATTCGATCGTTGTTGAAATCCCACCCAGCCACGCAACGGAGCGAGCCATACATTGTGACCTCCGTAACAACCATTTGAATGCGCTCAGTCATTTCCAGATGCTCTGAAACAAAATGTTAAGACTAAGGTAGAAGCCCGCTAGCCTAAGGATTGTCATTCGGAATTTCGCTGAATTATGCCCATCGCCGGTTTTAACGAAACCGAGGGCGAGAGGAACGGCTCAAACGAGACGATTATGCAGGTTTCTTAGCCCACTGAAAACGTGCGATATTTTTTGACCGAACCATTTCCGGCGAGGTTCGCTCGGAATGAGACGGAGTGGCTTTAGAGACCGAATTTGGCTCTGCGCGGCAGTCTCAGAGGTTCGCTGGGAAACCGCAAACCCTTCGGAAATAGCGAAGTTTTCCGGTGCTGATCAGCCGGTCTTCCGGGGTTGCTTCGGCTTAGCTGGCGGAGAGGGAGCCCGCCTAACTAGGCTCCGCCGTGATTTTTGGCGATGCGCGCAAGCCCAATAAATATAAGGCTTCGAGCGTCTCGCTATCTTCCACGCTCCGCCATTCTCCGCTACTATCCGTGTCCGAAAGTAAGTGCAAAAGTAAGTGCTCTAACTTGGCGGGGATGGGTGAGGCGGAGAAATGGGCAAGCACGGCAGGCACAAGCTAACCGCCAAAGATGTTGAGCGGGCGAAGCCGGGGCGGCATGGCGACGGCGCCGGGCTCTGGCTCATTGTCTCCGAGACGGGCGCGAAGCGTTGGGCCTATCGCTTCACCATCGCCGGGAAGGTTTCAGAGGCGGGCTTGGGCAGCTATCCGGCCGTTTCTCTCGCCTTGGCGCGGACGATGGCCGAGGAATCCGAGCGGGCGGCGAAGTTTGGCAAGAGCCCGGTGGAGGCAAGGCGCGAGGCGGCGGCGGTTGAAGCCGGAAAGCCGACATTCGGAAAGTGCGCCGATGACTTCCTTGCGGCCAAGGGCTCCGAATGGCGCAATGAGAAGCATCGGGCGCAATGGGCGATGACGCTCACGAAATACGCGGAGCCGCTCCGGGCGAAGCCGGTGGATGAAATCGACACGGAAGCCGTCTTGGCGGTGCTTACGCCAATTTGGCAAAAGACGCCGGAGACTGCATCCCGGCTCCGTGGGCGCATCGAGGCGGTGCTTGATGCGGCGCGCGCGCGAGGCTTTATCCCGCGCAACGAGGCAAACCCCGCGCGCTGGCGCGGCCATCTCGACAAGCTCTTGCCGAAGCCTCCGAAGCTCTCTCGCGGCCATCATGCGGCTATGGCCTATGCGGAGCTTCCTGCTTTCGTCGCCGCGCTCCGGGAGCGGGAGGCGCTCGCGGCGCTGGCGTTAGAGTTCGCCATTCTGACGGCGGCGCGATCTGGCGAGGTTCTCAATGCGCGATGGGATGAAATCGACCTTGCCGGGAAGGTGTGGACGGTTCCGGCGATCCGCATGAAAGCTGGGCGGGTGCATCGCATCCCGCTGTCTGGCCGCGCGGTGGAAATCCTCGGACGGCTCTCCGAAGCCCGGACGGGGGAATATGTCTTTCCGGGCCATCGGGAAAAGCGGCCGCTCTCCAATTTGGCGATGACGATGCTAACCCGCCGCATGGGTGTTGAAGGTGTGACCGTTCACGGCTTCCGCTCCGCGTTCCGCGATTGGGCAGGCAATGAGACGCATTTCGCCCGCGAGGTTGCGGAGGCGGCGCTTGCCCATGTGGTTGGTGACAAGGCCGAACAAGCCTATCGGCGCGGCGATGCGCTCGAAAAGCGGCGCGAATTGATGGATGCATGGGCGCGATATTGCGAGCCGAAGGCGGCGAATGTCGTCGTGTTCACGAAGAAATCGGGCGGCGCTCCCGCCTGATAAAGCGGCCGGGCGAGGCGGTTACAGCGCCAAAGCCCGGCCTAACCACAACGAGAAGGTCTGAATCGTCATGGCTGAAAAATCACATACACCAACCCGGCGGGCCGCGCTCGCATGTCTTGCGGCAACGCCAGTGGCGGGGCTTCCGGCCTTGGCTGGCGCTGTTGCGGGGCAAAGCCCGGTCGCGCTCGCCATCGCTCGCCACATGACGGCTAAAGCGGCAATCGAGGAATATCCCGGAGATGACGACCTGCCCGAGCACCTTGTTGATGCAGAGAGTGGCGCGCTGATCGAACTGGCCCAGACGCCTTGCGCAGATGACGCGGAATTTTTCACCAAGCTTAATTACATGATCCGAGATCACAAAAGGGCGTTTGGGCCGTTCTGGGCAAGCACAGGCGCTGAAGAGATTTTGACGGCGGCTGAACTGCATTTGCGCGGGGGCGCGTGAGAAGAATCGGCCGCTCTAAACGGCTGATAAAGACGTGGTGGGATAGCCCGACGGGGCGACAAGGCGCGACGCACACGCGCTTTCCCATTGCTCAAATTTTGCCCGCGAAAAGAACGCTTAGGGCTACGTCGGCGCAATCCAATCCAGCAACTTATATTGTGGATAGCGTCACATTTAGATGGGCAGCCTCGGGCAAGTCGCGCTATGTCGTAAATCGACACTTGGATAACCGCGCCCGGCGCGAGGCTTTGCCCAAGCTGCGAACGGCTACAGGCTGCGGAATAAGCTACGGCCCGCTGTCCTCGACCCGGCCCCGCACAATGTGTTTGGGGCAAATGGCGTACTGCGTCTAAAATTCAGCAACCCGCTAATAAGTTAACGGCTTAATCAGCCGCGTGGGGAACGTGCGCCTATAGGCCACGTTTGCTGCCTTCTCCATAGCCTGCCGGATAAGAGCCAAGAGCCTTAATCGGCGGGTTTATTCCTACGAGTTTTGAGAGTTTCCGGCCAACGCGCGGCCGGGCGCGCCGTTGCAATGACGCAGCGCGCATTTTTGCGCGGTCTCCACACAAGGATGTCATAAATGAACGGCGCTCCACTGGCGTTCCGAGTGAAAGACTTTTGCCAGCGTATTGGCATCAGCCCCAGCACATTCTGGAAGTTTGTAGGGCTAGGAAAAATCAAAGTGATCCGTGTTGGCGGAAGAACACTTGTCCCAACTGCGGAAGCTGAGCGCATCGCGCGGGAGGGCCTTAACTAATGACCGCTCCCGAAAAACGAAGCCCGGCCCGCGAGGCAACGCGGAACCGGGCGGCTCATTCCAATCGACCGCATCTTTCTATCACAACGCGCATGGAGGTTGAAGGGCTTGCCCATCGCCTTCACGCCATGGGGCCGCGCGTCATTTACGAACTGCTTGCCGACTTGCTCCGGGGCCGTGACCTTGGCGAGACGCTTGCCGACTTCGCGCGCATTGATCCGGCCTTGTTTGCGGCCGTGGCGGCGATCTTTCTCGAAGGGAGCCGCGCATGAATGGGCGTCTCGACTTCGACAAGATAAACAGGGCGGCGCTCGCGGCTCTCCCGGCCATCGTCGCCCGTCTCTTGCCCGATGGTAAAGCCATCTCGGGCGAATGGACCGCGCGCAACCCTCGCCGGGCTGACAAGCACGCCGGTAGCTTCAAAATCAATCTTCGCACTTGCAAATGGTCCGACTTCGCCACGGGCGACAAGGGCGGCGATGCTGTGTCGCTGGTTGCCTATCTCGAAGGCGTCTCGCAAGGCGAAGCGGCGCGGCTTCTCTCTCAGATGCTCGGGATGGGAGGCGCGAATGGACGATAAATTTGCGCCGCTCTCGGGCGATGAAATTGAGCAGGGCGAGACCATCGCCACAACTGAGGGCGATGACGCTGGCGAGCTTGTGTCGCCGGTTCCGGCCGATGCGCCTCCGCCGCCGTCTATCCACTATCGCCACGGAAATGCGGTGGCGGTGTGGAAATATCGAAACGAGCAAGGCGCGCTCTTGTTCGAGGTCCATCGCTTCGAGCCTGCGGGCGAGAAAAAACAAATCCTCCCGCTGTCTCTCTGGCGCGATGGGGTAGGCTATCGCTGGCGCTGGAAGGGCTTCCCGGCTCCGCGCCCGCTCTACAATCTCGACAAGTTCGCCGCTAACCCTGCCGCCCCTGTGGTGATAACGGAAGGCGAGAAAGATGCAGACGCGGCGGCGCTGATCTTTTTAAATAGCATCGCCACAACGTCTCCGAACGGCTCTCAGGCGGCGAGCAAAGCCGACTGGACGCCGCTCGCCGGGCGAAAGGTTCTTATTTGGGGCGACGCGGATGCGCCGGGGCTGAAGTATGCGCGCGAGGTTGCCGAGATACTCGCGGCTCTCGGCTGTGCGGTTTCCATCGTGGATGCGGTGGCGTTCGCCTCGATGGCTCCCGATGGCTCGAAGCGCGATCCGGTCGAAGGATGGGGCGCGGCGGACGCTGTGGACGAATGCGCGGACCTTGCTGCGCTCCGAAAGGCGGCTGTGAGGCTCGCCAAGCCGTTCGAGGCAGGGCCGTCTTATGTCTCTTGGGACGCGTTCATGATGGATGCGGGCGGTCTCACAATGGAGGTGACGAAGGGCCGTGGCGGCAAGTCCGAGACAGTGGACGAATGGGTTTGCTCCGCCTTCGAGGTGCTCGGGGCGACGCGCGACCCGCATGGGCGCGATTGGGGTAAATGGCTTCGCTGGCGCGACGGCGATGGGCGCGAGCATTTGCGGCATGTGAGCGAAAGCGCGCTACAAGGTGATCCGGCTTCGCTCGCTGCATCGCTCGCGGGCGACGGGCTCCGCGTGAACCGCGCACAGCAAAGGGCGCTTGCAAGCTATCTGTGCGGAGTCTCGACCAAGGGCCGCGTGACGGTTGTTTCGCGGACTGGCTGGCACAGTATCGGCGGGCGCGACGTATTCGTTTTGCCGGGCCAGGTGCTCGGGCGACGCGGCTCGGAGAATGTCATTCTCGACGCTGTGGCGGTGGGGCCGTATGACGCGCGCGGAACGCTAGAAGAATGGCGGGCGGGCGTTGGCACTCTCGGGGCGGAACATGCGCTTGCCGTGCTCGCCATATCGACGGCGCTCGCCGGGACGCTATTGCATCTTGCCGGGAGCGACGGTGGCGGGCTTCATTTTGTCGGCAATGCCGCCTTGGGCAAATCCTCGCTTCAATATGCTGCGGCGAGTGTTTGGGGGCGAGGCCCATCGCCGGGCTATATCCGCTCATGGCGTGCGACGGCCAACGGTCTCGAAGGCGCGGCGGCAAGCGCAAGTGATACGGTGCTTGTGCTCGATGAAATGGGTCTAATCGAGCCGCGTGAATTGTCTGCGGCAGTCTATTCGTTGGCGAATGGAAGCGGGAAAAGCCGGGCCGCGCGCGACGGTTCCTTACGTGAGCCAAAAAGCTGGCGCGTCATGGTTCTTTCGTCGGGTGAACTAACGATAAGCGCAAAGATCGGAGAGGAACGGGGCAAGCGCGCGAAGGCCGGGCAACTATCGCGCATCTTGGATATTCCCGCCGATAGGGGGCTCGGGTTCGGCGCGTTCGATAGTGGCGGGCCGGAGAGCGATCCGGGCGAGTTGGCCAAGGCGATAAGGCGCGCATCTTCGTCCGCATACGGGACGGCAGGGCCGGAGTTCGTGCGGCGGCTCATTGCCGATGGCGTCGAAGGCGAGGCCGTTCGAGCGATGGTTGCCGACTTCACGGCGGCTGAAATCCCGGCCGGGGCCGATGGGCAGATAGGTCGCGCGGCCGAGCGGCTCGGGCTCATCGCGACGGCGGGCGAGTTGGCGACGGTTCTCGGGGTGACTCCTTGGGTGAAAGGCGCGGCTTGGGCGGCGGCGGCATGGGCTCTTAGGCAATGGATAGACGGGCGCGGCGGAACGGAACCGGCGGAGGTTCGACAGGCCATCGAGGCTGTGCGGCTGGTTATCGAGCTACATGCTGAAAGCCGGTTCGAGCCTCTCGACGGGGGCGAGGGCTGGCGCCCGATGGGCTCCCGGCTCGGATGGCGGACCGGTGAGGGCGCGGAGCGTCAATGGCTTATCCCGTCCGAGGTTTGGAAGTCCGAGGTTTGCGCCGGGCTAGACCATAAATTTGCGGCCAAGGTTCTTGGCGAGCGCGGGATGCTCGAACGGGCGGGCGACGGCTGGCAGCCGGTGCGGAAGATCGCCGGGACAAACAAGCGCGTCTATGTGGTGCGCGCGACCATCTTCGAGGGGGCTGGCCATGGCGATTGACCTAGCCGAGCTTCGTTCCGAGCTTCGTTTAATCGCGCTGGGAGCAATCACTCCGAAAAATGGCGTAACGGGCGTTGCAGGCGTAGCGGACGTAGCCCCGCTACGCCAAAAAAGCCCGGAACTACGCCAGTTACGCCCGCTACGTGTGAAAAACACTAAGGGGGAAAAAGATGCAGAATTGGGCGTAGCAGAGGGCGTAGCAGCGGCGTTGCCGTCGCCCGCGTTCGATCCGGCGGCGCTCCAAGCCGATGCTGACGACCGGAACCGGGAGGCGGCGCGCGAGGGGCGGACGGATCGGTTTTGTGCCTGCCGGAAGATGGCGACCGTGGGGGTGGGGAATGCCCGGGCGGATCGGGGCAACCCGGAAGGCGTCGCCCGCTGGCTGTGTTCGGAATGCTTCGAGGCGGGAAGGGCGTGAGCGATGGTGGCGAGAACCAACGCGGGACAGTATAGGCGGCGAGCAACCATGCTCTCGGCCCATCGGACCTACCGGGCGATGAACTGGCGCGGGCCATCGGATTGGCCGTTTGCGCGCTGTCTCCGCCTCGCCCATGCGGAAATCGCCGGGCGGCGCGACCTTATCGCCTTCGCGGCCGTCGAAGCTTCCATGCGGGCTTTGCTCGAAGGCGCGGACCATCCGGGGAGGGAGTGAGCGATGGGACGCGCGCGTTATCGTGTGCCGCTCGAAAGCGGGCCGAGACTGGACATTAACTGGCTAGTCCGGCGCAAATTTCTCATTGATGGCGCGCGGACCATTTTCGGGCTGCAATGGACCGGCGGGAGCCGGGCGAGCGTCGAAGCCGAATTGAACCAGGGGGCATGGGGCAGGCTCACCATCGAGCACGATGGGGGCAGGCAGCAAATCGGGCTGGTTTCCGTGGCTGCGAATTTCGGGGGGCAAAAATGGTTCTTTCTTTGCCCCAAACGGCAACGGCGGGTTTCCGTTCTCTGGAAGCCTCCGGGCTCGCCCTTTTTCGCCTGCCGCCAAGCATATGGGCGACAAGTGGCCTACGGCTCGCAGTTCGAGGCGCCGCGAGACCGGACCATTTCTCGGGCCAGGGCGATCCGCAAGCGGCTCGGGGGCGGCGATAGCGTGCTTGACGATTTCCCGGAGAAGCCAGCCCGGATGCGATGGCGGACCTATTATCGGCTCCGCAGACTGGATGCAGCCTATCAAGCGGCATGGGCGGCAGACACGGCGCGGCTGCTTGCGTTCTTTGAGGGTTAAGCCAGTGGATTTCGATATTTTCGAGGGCGGAAATCAGCAAAGGCCGGATGAAGTCAAATGAGGGCGCCGGGCGGACCGGAAATCCGACCGACTGCCGCCGCGCGGCAGGGATGGTAGCAAATGGTAACATCCGCTTTCGGAGCGACGGCTGGCCGGGCGCATCGAGGCGGCTGCCGTCTCCCGGCGCAAGGCGATATATGAAGAATTGCACCCGGAGACGAAGGCCAGCCAGAACGCCAGCAACGATAGAAAATCGACCGACAATTTGTCGTTTGTTTCAACGACCGCCGAAGCGACCGGCAAGGACCGTCGCACGATTGAACGTGCCGCCGCCCGTGGGAAGGCTAGGCCGGGGAAGCAATAGGGCCAGAGGCTCTTTTGATGGCGGGCCGTGTCCGAAAGTAAGTGCAAAAGTAAGTGCGCCCATGGCGCGCACTTGCCAAGTGCCTATTTTCTTTGAGCTTTCTTGGCGATGCTGGCGGAGAGGGAGGGATTCGAACCCCCGATACAGTTGCCCGTATGCCGCATTTCGAGTGCGGTGCTTTCAACCACTCAGCCACCTCTCCGCGGCCCGGGATCCGGCCTTTGAACGGCCAAACCAGTGTGGTGAGCGGCCAATAGCATGGGGCGCCCCCCTGATCAAGCTCCCCCAGCCGAGCGGCTGCGTGAGTTTCTCGCAGACATGAAGATTTCACACCGCGGCGCCGCTTTTTGGGAGGATCTGCAATCTGCATTTGCGTTCTCGGCCACCATGAATATAGTGCGCGCCATTGGAGGGGTGGCCGAGTGGTTGAAGGCGCACGCCTGGAAAGTGTGTATACGGGAAACCGTATCGCGGGTTCGAATCCCGCCCCCTCCGCCACTTCCGAAATCGATGGAGAAGGCCCTTTTAGGGAGCGCCGACCAAGCGGGCTCGCTCATGGGGTCGAGGCGGCTCGTGATCAGGCGCGTCGTTTGTCTGAATCGCGGCGAGGCTATGGTCTCGACCGACTCGCCGCCTCTTGAGCAATCAGGACGGAGCGGCAGGCCTGAAGCCGGCCAAATCCGCGGCGAGCAATAGCCCCTACAACAAGCAGAAATTGACCTAGACCAAGGCCTTTGTAATCCTGGCAAGATTCTCGGGCGGCGGCGATTCGTTGCTCATTCCAAGGGGGTATTTTTTCACCATGAAAGACGCAGCCAGACGCCTCCCGGCAACGACTCAAGCCACAAAAGCTGCGGCGTTTTTGGTGGCTTTTATGCTGTCAGCGACTGGCGGGGCTGTCGCACAAGAGGAACCCAAGGATTTGCCCACCGGGCGCGTGAACATTGAACAGGTGCAGATTGCCTTCATGGGCTCCGGCGCTCTTGGAGGCGGAACGCTTCAGTTCCGCGGCAAGACCTACAAGTTCAAGATGGGCGGCTTGGGAGTCGGCGGCATTGGCGCGTCGCGCCTCAGCGCCTCTGGAGATGTCTATGGCCTGACCAATCTCGCGGACTTCGAGGGTCCTTATGGCGAAATCCGAACCGGCTGGGCCATCGGCGACATGGGCAAAGGCAGGTTCTGGTTGCGCAACCCCAAAGGCGTCTATCTCAAGCTTCAAGGAACGCGAGAAGGGCTTCAGTTGAGTGGCGGCGCGGAAGCGGTCGTAATCAAACTCGAGTGACCGAAGAGGAACGCGCCGTGCTGGGATCGAGCCCCTGGTTCGGGCCGTTCAATTCGAGCGACGCCGCTAAACCTTCCGCTCCAGGCCGACCTCCTGCTCGTGGTTCAACGCCAGTTAGGGGCTTTTCGGATCGCTCGCGAGACCTCCCCAAAGACTGACCGCAGAAGATCCACCGCCGATCCAGTCACACTGGGCATGTAACATTCGCGGAAAAAGGCCCCGCCGCTGTTTCCAAATGACGCCGCATCGCCCGACGGACGTTCGGCCGCGCGTCGTCGGGAGAAGCGGACCATGACGCACGGGCGGCGGCGGGGGATAGGGGCGCGACGCCGCCTTCAGCGGGCGGCGTTGCGGCCGGCGATTTCTTGCGGAGGCCGCCAGACAATCCCCGAAGCGGGCGCGTTCGCCGCCTGTCTGTTCGCGGGCTGATCGCGTGAGCTCGAGCGCGCCAGCGCAACAGCGTCCGCGGCGATCCGCCAGTCGTCCGTCGTCCAGTTTTTCGAGTTCGCCGCTGTCGAACCTTTTGGCTCCTCGCCAGACGTGGCCGCCTCGCCCGAGCTCTGGCCGGGAGAGGCGGAGCCAAAGGCGTTTGGCGGCGTCCGCCGCAGCATGGAGAGGAAGCTTTCGTTGGAGGATGTTTCGGGCTCGGGTGTGGCCACTCTGACGGCTTCGTCAGGGAGCCTTGCGATCCGACGATGGTTGCCCGCCATATTGGCCATATAACCCAGGCCAAGCAGCGCCAGCGCGATCGCCGAAACGCCCACCATGTGGCGGTTGAATTCGGGTAGCTTCACCATGGCTCGCTCCTGCGTTATTCCAAGGTGACGCCTCAACGCCTGCGAAGAGCGTTGGTTTCAATTCTGATCTGAGAAGAATCTGCTTGACGCCCGCAATCGCCGCGGGCGCAGGTTTTCCTGCAAAGGGATTGGGCCGAGGGCGCGCGCCTGCGTCGTCACGGCGCGGACCTTGCGGCCGGAAGGCTTTGCATCCTTTGCCTGACAGCCGCACAGATCGCGGCGAGTTCGCTCTCGCCGAAGGTTTCCTGATCGAGCAGGCGCTCCGCGGAATCAACATGCACCGCGGAACAGGCCGCCAATATTTCGGTGGCGCGGCGAAAGGCCTGTTCGACGAGATCGTTGATGGCCGAGTCTATGCGCGCATTGGTCTCGTCGCTCATTTCGGATTTCTGCGGTCCCAGACCCTGCAGATCGAGGTAACGTGGACGCTCCATGACAAAGGAAGCCTGGCCGATGTCACGCTCCATGCCGTATCGCGTGACCATGGCGCGCGCGATCTCGGTCGCGCGCTGCAGATCGTCGGCGGCGCCCGTGGTCGCTTCCTTGAATATCAGCATTTCCGCCGCCCGCCCTCCCAGAAGGACTGACATGCGGTGCATCAGCTCCGTTCGCGTCATGAGATAGCGGTCCTCAGTCGGCATCTGCATCGTATAGCCGAGCGCGCCGAGCCCGCGCGGCACGATTGAAACCTTCTTGATCGGATCCACGTCCGGCAGGGCCATGGCGACGATGGCGTGGCCGATCTCATGGTAAGCGACGATGCGTTTTTCGCGCGGATTGAGAATCCGCCGGCGTTTCTCTGGCCCCGCCAGGACCCGCTCGATCGCCGAAGCAAAATCTTCGAACGACACGGCGTCGGCCTTTCGGCGCGTCGCGAGCATCGCCGCCTCATTGACGAGATTGGCGATGTCCGCCCCCGTGAAGCCCGGCGTCATCGCTGCGATCTTCGCCGGATCGACGTCGGGCGCCAATTTGATTCTGGTCAGATGCACCCCGAGGATCGCGAGACGACCATTCTTGTCGGGCCGGTCCACCGGGATCTGGCGATCGAAGCGCCCGGCGCGCAGCAGCGCCGGATCGAGCACTTCGGGCCGGTTCGTGGCAGCCAGCAGAACGACGCCAACCGTGGGGTCGAAGCCGTCGAGTTCGCTGAGGAGCTGATTGAGCGTCTGCTCCTTTTCGTCATGTCCGCCGCTCAGCCCGGAAATCCCCCTGGCGCGGCCGAGCGCGTCGAGTTCGTCGATGAAGATGATGCAGGGGGCCGCCGCACGGGCCTGGTTGAAGAGATCGCGTACGCGCGCCGCGCCCACGCCCACGAACATCTCCACGAATTCCGAGCCATTGATGGAGAAAAAGGGAACGCCCGCCTCCCCGGCGACGGCGCGGGCCAGCAGGGTCTTTCCGGTCCCCGGGGGACCGACGAGCAGGATGCCCTTGGGCACATGGGCGCCGAGTCGCCCATAAGTGACGGGATCTTTCAGGAAGGCGACGATTTCCTGAAGCTCTTCCTTGGCTTCGTCGACGCCGGCCACGTCCTTGAAACCGACCTTGATGTCGGTCTCGACGAAAATCTTGGCCTTGCTCTGCCCGACCGACATGACCGAGCCAAGCCCCTGCCCCACGCGCCGCGCGAGATAGCTCCAGATGAAAAAGAAGAAGGCCGCCGGCACGATCCAGGACAGAAGCGTCGAGATCCAGCCCTGCTCCGCCGCCCCCGAATATTTGACCTTGGCCGCTTCGAGCTCCTGGGCGAAATTCGGATCGACCCGGACGGCGACGATCTGCTTCCGGCCGTCCGGCAGCGGCTTTTTCAGCGTCGCGCGAACCGCCTTGTCGCCCACCTGGACCTCGGCGAGCTTGCCCTCGCGAAGATCGTCGTAAAATTCGCTGTAGGGAACGACGTTGGTCTCGCTATAGGTCTCCCAGACCTGTTGAAAGACGAGGATGGCGATCGCCGCCAGAAGGAAATAGCCGAAATCGAAGCGCCATCCCCTCTTTTCGTTCGCCACAGCCATCGCCGGCGCCTCTTGCGGAAAGGCTGCGGTCGCGGGCGCCGCCCTTTCGTTCCAAATCCCAGCTCCAAATGTTTTATCGGTAAAGGCGAGCCGCGTCCAAGGCGATGCGTCGAAACACCGCGCGGCAAGCGAAACGAGGGCAAGAAACGACGGCGCCGCCCATTGGGCGGCGCCGCTTCATTCAATAGGGCCGAACCTTCAGGCTTTCGCCGCCTCGCCCAGCGCCAGGAGAACCGCGCGCATCGCGTCGCCGTTCTTCAGCTCCTCATAGACGTAGCCGCATTCGGTCATGGCCTTGCGGGTCGCCTCGCGCATCTTGGGCAGATTGCGCCGCGCCATGGTCGGGAACATGTGGTGCTCGATCTGGCTGTTCAGGCCGCCGGTCAGCCAGTCCAGGAAAGCGGAGGTCGGCGTGTTGCGCGTCGAGCGGGCCTGCCGGTCGTAGAAGCCTTTCGCCTCGGTCGCGTCATAGATTTCCATCCCCGTGTGATTGAGGACGAAGACGAAAGCGAGGATGAAGCCGCCCAGAAGCTGCGCGCCGACGAACCAGAGCCAACCCGTCCAGGCGGGGCCCGGCGTCAGAAAGCCTGCGAGCGTCAGCCCGACAATCCAGTGCAGGGCGCAAAGCGCGGCCTCGAGGTTTTTCTCCCGGCGCGCGGCGGTCTCGATGCTCTGCCAGCTCCAGTTGAAGCGGGCGAGAGAGAGTAGCGGGAAGAACAGGGGAACCTGAAAGCGCGGCATCACATAGGCGAGAAGCCTGGCGAAGGTCGAGTTGCGCGCCTTGTCGTTGTAATCCACGAGCGCCTTGTCCCAGACGATCCAGGGCACGGAATCGATGTCGCCGTCGATGGGGACGAGCACGCCGTCCTCGCCCATGCGGCAGCCGTTGGGAAAGGAGTGGTGCAATTCGTGTTTTTCGACCCACCAGGAGGCGCCGAAGCCCTGGAACAGGGCTACGAGACCGAGCATGGCGCGAGGTTTTGCCTCGTCGCGCGGCCCCCACTGGTTGTGGGCGAGGTCATGGCCGAGATAGGCCGTTCGCGGATAGTGGACCGCGAGGAGGAGGGCGCCGGCGAGAGCGAGCGCGCCGCCCTGCGACAGCAGGAAGAAGGCGAGCGCCGGAACAGCCGCGAGTTCGACGCAACGAAGCGCCTGCTCCCACGCCGGGACGTTGAAATATCCCTTTTCCTTCGCCTGCGTTTTCAGTATTGCCATGCGCTGGGCCAGCGCCCTGGCGTCCGGCCCGCAAACGTCATGCCCGCAAACGTCATGGCCTCCGGCCGTGGTTTCGATTGTGTCGGTCAATTGTTTCCCCGCAGCGCCTGATTGGCTTGTTTTGTTTTTTTGCCGCGCCATTCCCTTCGACTATAGCTCTGCGCTTGTCAAATGTTTTGGGGTCAACCGGCGGGACCGGTTGCCTTTTTGAGAGAAAAAGCCGACTGGCGAGACGTTTTGCCGCGTCAAAAGTCCGGCAGAAGCAAGTGGCGCCAAGTTTGTGCGCCGGGCGACTGGCCAATGCGCGGCTAATTATTCCTGAACTTATCTCGCAATGCAGCAAATCAACTTGGGATTAATCGAACCCGCGCGCTGCGCTCTGGCCGAGCGACCTCCGACGCGGTCTCATCCGACCGTCATAAAATGGTTGCCAAGGACGCGCACTCCCTCCTCGGCGCAGGGAGGACGCGACGAGGCCTCGGAAGAGCGAACGGCCTATCTCCAAGACTCCAAAGCCCCTGGCGTCGACAATACTGTTGATTGTCTACCCCCGTCAGGGAATTTGACAAAGCGCCCGATGGAAACAATGACTGTCCGCCGCATCATCAGGCGTCCTCAGGAGAACTTTACCAGATGAACATCACGATGATTGGTTCTGGCTATGTCGGTCTCGTCTCGGGCGCCTGTTTTGCGGACTTTGGCCACACTGTGATTTGCGTCGATTCGGACGAGGGCAAGATCGAGCGGCTGAAGCGTGGCGAGATACCGATCTATGAGCCGGGCCTCGACGAACTCGTCGCCAATAACGTCAAGCAGGGACGGCTTGCGTTCACGACCGATCTCGCGCCGGCCGTGAAGGGAGCGGACGCCGTCTTCATCGCGGTCGGCACGCCCTCGCGTCGTGGCGATGGCCACGCCGACCTCTCCTATGTCTACGCCGCCGCCAAGACCATCGCCTCGGCGCTCGACGGCTTCACCGTCGTTGTCAACAAATCCACCGTGCCCGTCGGCACGGGCGACGAGGTGGAGCGCATCATTCGCGAGGTCAATCCGGCCGCCGACTTCACCGTCGTCTCCAACCCCGAATTCCTGCGGGAAGGCGCCGCAATCGAGGACTTCAAGCGCCCCGACCGCGTGGTCATCGGCGTCGAGGATCCGCGCGCGCGCGAGGTGATGGAGGAAATCTACCGCCCGCTGTCGCTCAATGCGCCGCCGCTCGTCTTCGTCGGCCGCCGCACCTCGGAGTTGACCAAATACGCCGCCAACGCCTTTCTCGCGACCAAGATCACCTTCATCAACGAGATCGCCGACCTTTGCGAGAAAGTCGGCGCTGACGTGCAGGATGTCGCCCGCGGCATCGGCCTCGACAAGCGCATTGGTGCGAAATTCCTGCACGCCGGGCCCGGCTATGGCGGCTCCTGCTTCCCGAAGGACACGCTGGCCCTGATCAAGACGGGTCAGGACGAAGGGTCGAGCCTGCGCATCGTCGAGACGGTGGTCGCCGTCAATGACGCGCGCAAGCGCGCCATGGCGCGCAAGATCATTCAGGCGCTCGGCGGCTCGGTGCGCGGCAAGAGGATCGCGCTGCTCGGCCTCGCCTTCAAGCCCAACACCGACGACATGCGCGACGCGCCGTCCCTCGCCATCGTCGCCTCGCTCGCGGGCGATGGCGCGCAGGTGCACGCCTATGACCCCGAGAGCATGGCGCAGGCGCGCCCGCTGATGCCGGAAGTAACCTTCCACGACGACGCCTATTCGGCCATCGAAGGCGCCGACGCGCTGGCGATTGTGACCGAATGGGACGCCTTCCGCGCCCTCGACCTCGCGCGCGTGAAACGCCTGCTCAAGCAGCCGGTCCTCGTCGATCTGCGCAATGTTTACCGGCCTGCAGAAGCGCGCAAGCACGGCTTCGCCTATGTGAGCGTCGGACGCCGCTGATTGCAGCAGGCGCGCGGGCGGGCGTAAATGCGTTCCGCCCCCGCCGCAAGGGAATGGCGGGTCGCCTGCGACTGCGCGCGGCCGCCGAAGAGATCAGGAATGCTCGCACAAATCGTCGGACGCCTTTGCCTCGGCGCCCTGGTGACAGGCGTCGGTTTTGGCTTCGTCGCCTTCGACGATTTCCACACGCCGCCTGCCGATGTGATCCGCGGCGCGGTCGTCTCCATCGTCTTCACGGGCGCATTCGAACGTGTCGACGCCGGTCTCCGGCTCCTCGAGGCTGGCGAAACGCCGCGTCTCTTCATTTCAGGCGTGAATGTCGGCGCGGGCATTACCCCAGACCGGTTTCTGTCGATCTTCGCGCCGCGCAATCCGAAGATTGCCGACCTCCCCTGGCTGGTGGCCTGCTGCGTCGAAATGGGAGAAGTCGCCGACAACACCATCGAGAACGCTCTGGAAACAAGATCCTGGCTGGAACGACGCAAGATCGGCGGCCCCGTGGTTCTCGTTACCTCCCGGCTGCATATGGCGCGCGCCCGCGCCGCTCTGGCCGCCGAGATCGGCAGACGGCAAATCATTCCCTATCCAGTGGAAGATGAAACGAGCGCCGACGATCCGCTGCGGCAGAGGGCCGACGAATACGTCAAATATCTCGCGACGCTGGTCCTCGTCAGATTTCCGTGGCTTCTGGAGGACAAGCTCCTCCCTGCGAGACGTTCGATCCACGAGTCCCAGCTGCGCCGGTGAGCAAAAGCCAATCGACGGGCTGGCGAAACCTCACTCGCCCGTTCTTGGGGGCGGCGGGCGGCTGCCGTCGGCCGAGGCGGGGCTGCCCGAGTTGAAGAAGGGCGGCGGCAGTGAGCCATGGTCTTGCCCGGCCAAGCCACCCCCGATTCCGCCGCCGATCGCGCCGAGGGCGGCGGCGGGCGCAAGGATGGAGCCCAGGCCCTCCCCCGGAGCCTGTCCAAACTGCTGCTGAACCTCCGTGAAGGTTTCCCGAGTGCACATGGCGCCGCCGCAGTCGATCATCTGGTTCGGGGAGCCGTATTGCGCGACATTCAGCGAGCAGACATGAACGACGCCCTCCAGGACATTGATGGTCGACTTGCCCTCCCTGCCCTCGATGGTCGCGCTCTGCCCAGCGCCGATGTCGGCGCATTTGGGCTTGCATTTCTTGTCCCTCTCGCCTCCACGAGCGTCGCATCTTTCTTCGGTTTTCTCCCGCCGACCCGTGCCGGTGTAGGAGAACTCGAAAATCGTGCCGCGAACGCCAATGGTCGCGACCGGAGATTTTATTTCATAGGCGTGCTTGTCCGACGTGCCCGTCGCGAAGCGAAGCGCGCCCTTGGCGAGATTGATTGTCGCCTTCTGGTAGCTCGAATCGCCGGAGAAAACGAATTTGTCCAGCTTGACGACGGAATTCGGCCCGATGGAGAGATTTGTGCTGTCCGTAAACACCACCTTCGCGGCGCTGTCGGCGACTGTCTTGATGATCTCGTCGCGAACGATGCCCTCGCCAACGTTGATCAAGGCCGTCCGGCTCGGCAAAACGCCATTGACGTCGTTGCGGACATAAGAGGCGACGCCGATATTGTCGTAGGCCCACGCGCCGCAGGCCATCGTGACGGCCGCCGAGGCGACTCCGGCAAAAAGCAATGTGTTGGGAAATTTCTTCAACATTTCACGCGCCCCTGTCCTAGGCGAATAACCAATGCGCAACTCATTAGCCGCGGGTCAGGCGGCGCGCAAACTTTGCCTTAAATTCCGTTAGGATCAAGCAAAATTGCATTGACGCGGCGCCCGAACGGCATGCGTCCCTGCGTGTTTTTTCGGCAGGCTCGACAATCTCCGACCCCGCCATTGATGCTGGCCAGACCCGGGATTTGTCAGGGTCAAGGTCGCGCGCGCCTCTGTTTTCATCCAAGGCGCGGCGCCTCGTCGCTGGATCGACGACGCGCGCCTCGCGCAAGCTTCACCCGTCAGAACCTTAAGGAAAGGAAAACGCAGGGCGCGTCATGCAACCAACTTTTTACGTTACGCTCTCCTCGCAGGTCGCATTGGACAAGCGTCTGACGACGATTGCGGAGAATGTGGCCAACGCCTCGACCGTCGGCTATCGCGCCACGGGCGTGAGCTTCGATACGGTCCTGTCGAAAACGTCGCCCGCGCCGACCGCCTACGCTTCCGCCGGCGCAGATTTCATCTCGCGCGCCTCCGGCGGCCTGACCAAGACGGACAACCCCTTCGACGTCGCCGTGATCGGGGACGCCTGGTTCGGGATTCAGACGCCTCAGGGCGTGGCCTATACCCGCGACGGCCGTTTCAAGATGCTGGAGACGGGCGAGGTGCAGACGCTGCTCGGCTACCCCGTGCTCGACGCGGGCAATGCGCCCATCGTGCTCGACCCGACCGGCGGCGCGCCGATGATCTTTCGCGACGGCATGATCCAGCAGGGCGAGCGCCAGTTCGGCGCCATCGGCCTCTTCGAGATCGACCCGGCGGCGACGCTGCGCCGGGCTGAAAATTCGAGCGTCGTCCCGTCGACGCCCGCCACGGCGGTCGTCAATTTCACGCTCAACGGCGTGGCGCAGGGCCACCTCGAAAACGCCAACGTCAGCGCCGTGAGCGAGATCACGAAGCTCATCCTGGCGCATCGCAGCTTTGAAAACGCCACCGCGGCCTATGACATGCTGGACGCGTCGCAGCGCGCCGCCGTCCGCACGCTCGGGGGCGGCTGAGCGATCATGGCGGACGCGCTCTCGCGGCTCGGCGAGGCCGCAACTCATTTCGCCCGAAGGAACGCGCGCCTCTCCGTCAGCGGCGTCGTGACGGAAGTATCGCCTTCACATTTCCGGGTCGAGGGATTGTCGCAATTCCTGCGCCTCGACGATTGCGTGCTGCTCGAAGGCGCCGGTCGCGCCTGTCACGGACAGGCGATCCATATCGATCGCGCCGGCGTTCTGGTGAAATCCTTCGAGAGCAACGCCGGCGTCGGCCTCGGCGCGCGGGTGACGCATCTCGGCCCTGTCGAAATCGCGCCGCATCCGGGCTGGAAGGGCCGCGTCATCGACGCGCTCGGCGCGCCGATCGACGGGCTCGCCCCCCCGCCGCAGGGCGCGCCGCGCGTGCTCGACGCGCCTCCGCCCACGCCCATGTCGCGCGCACGCGTTCATGCGCCGGCGCCGACGGGCGTCGCCGCGATCGACGCATTCACGCCGCTGTGCCGCGGCCAGCGCGTCGGCGTCTTCGCCGGGTCCGGCGTCGGCAAGTCCACGCTTCTTTCCATGATGACCCGTTCCGCCGCTTTCGATTCGGCGATCATCTGCCTCGTCGGAGAGCGCGGACGCGAAGTGCGGGATTTCCTGAGCGAGGCGCTCGGCGCCAGCGCCGCCAATGCGGTGGTGGTGGTCGCGACCGGAGACGAAAGCCCGATGATGCGCCGCCTCGCGCCGCTGACCGCGACCGCAATCGCCGAAAGCTATCGTGACGAGGGTCAGTCGGTTTTGCTCATCATGGATTCGGTCACACGCTACGCGCATGCGCTGCGCGAGATTGCGCTTGCGGCCGGAGAACCTCCCGCGGCAAACGGATTTGCGCCGAGCGTCTTCGCCGATATTCCGCGGCTCCTCGAGCGCGCCGGTCCCGGCGTCGACGGGGGCGGATCCATCACCGCCATTTTTTCGGTGCTGGTCGACGGCGACAATCACAACGACCCGATCGCCGATTGCATCCGCGGCACGCTCGACGGCCACATCGTGCTGGAGCGCGAAATCGCCGAACAGGGACGCTATCCGGCGATCAACATTCTCAAATCGATCTCGCGCCTCGCCGATCGGGTCTGGAGCCCGGCGGATCGCGAGACCGTGACGAAAGCGCGCGCGCTCGTCGCGCGCTACGAAGATACGCGCGATCTGCGTCTCCTCGGCGGCTATCAGCCCGGCGGCGACGCGGAGCTCGACAGGGCCGTGCAACTGACGCCCGCGATTTATCGCGCGCTTCAGCAGGCGCCGGATGCGCCGCCAAAACCCGCCGTCATGGAGGAGTTGGCCGCCATTCTCTGTTGACGGCGACCTCCCCCAGTCACGCGCAAGCCCCCTCCCCTCCATGCTTCGTGAACCATGACAAAACGACTCGGGCCAAAGCAGAAAGAACACGCCGGCGCCAGGCGGCGGCCGGTGATGGGAAGCGCCATCGTCCCGCTCTTCATCACGCTGGCGAGCGCGCCGGACGCCGGCGCCGGCCAGAGCGCGGCGAGCCGCGAGCAGCAGCAATTTTGCGCCAGTGTCGCCGCCTCCGCCGAGACGCTGCGTCTGGAGCGGCGCCGAAAGGAGCTTGCCCAGATCGAGACCGAAATCGCGGCGCGACTGCAGGCGCTCGATGCGCGGCAAACCGAGCTGCGCGTCATCATCGACCGCCTCGACGCCTTCGAGCGCAACGCCGGCGAGGCGCTCGTCGGCCTCTATTCCCGCATGAAGCCGGAGGCCGCGGCTGCGCAGTTTTCCGAGCTCGACGACGATGTCGCGGCGGCGCTGATGCTGCAGCTCAAGGGAAAGGTTTCGAGCGCGATCCTCAACGAGATGCCCCCCGCGCGGGGCGCCGCGCTCATCAAGAAGATCTCGGAATTACGCAAATCCAGCGCCGCGAGAAAGCCATGACCCGCCCCTTCGTCGCCGGCGCGCTGGCGCTCGCGCTATCCGCCTGCGCCACCGACCCCCGCGACTTCACACGCGAGCCGATCATGTCGCCGGTCGGCGCCGGCCTCAATTTTTACGACGACGAGTTGCCGCTCGGCAGGCTGCGCAGCGCATCGCTCGGTCCGGGCATGCAGCTCGACGAAAACCGCGTCAACCTGTTCAGGGACGTAAAGGCGATGAGCGTCGGCGACGTCGTCACCGTGGTCATTTCGATGGACGACCGGGCGATTCTCGGCAATTCGACCGACCGCTCGCGGGAAGCCAAGGTGAAATCCAAATGGAGCTTTTTGCTTGATCTCGTCCCCGCGCTCGGCGGCCTCGTCGGGTCGCAGACAAAACAAACCGGCGCCTGGCAGAACGATATCGACTCCAAGTCCGAGACGCAGGGCCAGGGGTCGATCAATCGCTCGGAGCAGATCAAATTCACGCTGGCCGCAGCCGTGACCGCCGTCATGCCGAACGGGAATCTCGTTCTGCACGGCTCGCAGGAAATTCGCGTCAACAATGAGCTGCGCATCCTCACCATCGGCGGCGTCGCGCGGCCGCGCGACATCAACAAGGACAACTCGATCTCCTACGACAAGATCGCCGAGGCGCGCGTGTCATATGGCGGGCGTGGCCGCCTGAGCGAAGTTCAGCAGCCCGCCTGGGGGCAGCAGCTCTACGATAATTTCGTCCCATTCTAGAGAGGCGATAATGGAAATCGGCGGGAAATCCAAAGACGCTGAAGGCGGATGGAAGCGGTTGCTCGTTCCTCTTATGGCAATCACGGTCATGGGCGGCGGTGGAGGCGGCTTTGTCGGCTTTTCCCTCCTCGGCCCGAGAGAATCGGAGAAGGCCGAAGCCGCCGCCGTGGAGACGAAAGAAAGCGGCGCAGATCATTCCGGCCAGGGGGCGCAGGGGGGCGGGCACGGCGGGGAACATGGCGACACGAAGGGCAAGGAAGCGGAGCACGGGCCCAAGGAAACGCGGGCGCAGCTGAAGGTTAGGGAGCTTCCGCCCATTGTCGCCAATCTCGGCGGCAAGGAGAGATCCTGGGTCCGGATTCAATCGGCCATCGTCTACGATCCCCACGAACTGGAGCATGTCGACGCGCTGATCCCGGTTCTGCTGTCGGACATCACGGCCTTCATCGGGACTCTGGAGCTTTCGTCGATCGAAGGGCCAGATGGCTTGCGGCGGCTTCAGGAGGAGTTGAACGAACGCGCATCGACCCGCTCCGAGCGGCATGTTCGGGAATTGATCATCGAAGCTTTGGTGGTCCAATGAGAGCCGCGCTTCTCATCGTCCTCTTGCTCTCGCCGAGCGCCGGTATCGCAGCGGAAGGTTTCGATCTCGGCGCGCTGCTGCCGAATGCTGGCGCCTCCACGAGCGGGCGGATGATTCAGCTCATGGGCGCGTTGACGATTCTGTCGATCGCGCCCGGCCTGCTTGTCATGGTGACGAGCTTCACGCGCTTCGCGATCGCGCTGTCCTTCCTGCGAGCCGGCCTTGGCCTGCAAAGCACGCCAGCCAATCTCGTGATGATCAGCCTCGCGCTTTTCATGACCTTTTACGTTATGGCGCCAAGCGGAGAGAAAGCCTGGGAAACCGGCGTCCGGCCGCTTGTCGAGGGCAAGATCGGCGAAGCGGAGGCTTTCAACAAGATTTCCGCCCCTTTCCGGCAATTCATGCTGGCTAATGTGCGGGACAAGGATCTCCGTCTTTTCGAGGACCTCCGGAAGCCGGAACCGTCCTCGTCGAAGGATGGCCCGCGGCTCGATGTCTTGGTGCCGGCCTTCATGACCTCGGAACTCAGGCGCGGATTCGAAATTGGCTTCCTGATCGTCGTTCCCTTTCTCGCGATCGACATCATCGTCGCGGTCATCACGATGTCCATGGGTATGATGATGTTACCGCCCACGACAATCGCGCTGCCGGCCAAGATTCTGTTTTTCATATTGATCGACGGCTGGAATCTGCTCATCGGAAGCCTGATCCGCTCATTTGGCTGACGCCCCCTGCGCAGACTTCAATCGGGCGGCGCGGGCGGCTCACAAAAACCGTCAAGGGGATAGGGTTTCGCTTAGGTAGAGCGCTGTCCCGCCGAAGTGGAATGCGGTTCGGCGCAAGAAAGCGCGTCAAGACAAGGAGCGGGAGGCCCGGTCCGACGCACTCGGATCGAAAATGGCGCTCGTCGGCGATCCACCATTCCCGGCGATCGCCTGCCTCCGTGCGGGTGGGGCGGGCATCTGTCTTGATTGATGATCGGCAGCCTAAAAGATCGCGTCGCGGGTGGTGTAATTTGAAATGGCCCAGCGGCGTTGAACTAAGAAGACCGGGCAAGGTCGGACCCCTGTGGGTGATATTCGCGCTTGCCTCTTGGCATATATGAACGCCGTCGAGCTCTGCTCGGCGAGCGCGTTACAGCGATTGGCGACAAGGAGCCCTTACGCCTCGGATCGTGCAAAAGACGGAAATTCCGGCATTGGAGCCGATCAAAAGAAAACCGGCCGGATCTTTCGATCCGGCCGGCTTTTTATTCAGCGATCGCAGTTCGCTTAGGGCATGTCGCCGGCGACGAACTTCGGAATCACCGGGCCGCCGATTTCAGCCGCAAAGCGCTTGCCATCCGGCGTGAAGAAGAACAGCAGGCCGCCGATCTGGCTGTCGGTGTCGTAAGCCAGATCAGACAGACGCTCGATGTCCCAACGCGCGTCCTGGATCTTCACAACGATCTCCTTCGACTCGCCGGGCGCGATCGTGTCGTCGTTCGACAGGCCGCGGTCAGCAAGCAGGTAGTCCGGGAAGTCAGGCTTCGAGGTGAACACCGACGGGTTCAGGAAGCGCAGGCCAGCGGCGGTATATTCGCCGAGGCGCACCGGCTGAGACGTGCCGTTCTTCACCTTCACGTTGATCGTCAGCTCACGGCCCGGAACCTTGTAGACGCCGCCGTTCAGCTCGGTCGTCACCTGCTCCTTGCCGACGCCAGCCGTGCCTTCCGTCTCGATCGGCGTCAGAGGCTTCTGCAAGCCGGCCTGAAGCGGGATCGTGCGCGGGAAGGTCGAGTTCGTCACGGCGTAGCCGACGATGGTCGCCAGGATCGTCAGAGCGAGAACAATCGCGCCAATGCGACGGTCGTCATCGCCGATCACGTCATCCGGACGGCCTTCCGCGACCTTGATGTAGGACGCGATGATGCCCTTGCGGATGAACCAGAACAGGATCCAGGCGGCGCCAACCGCCATCCACGGCAGATGCCACGCATAAACGCGGCTGATGCCGTAGTGCTCGAGGTCAACGGTCGAACCGTCGAGGAGCGTCACCGGGTCGGTGAAGTCCTTCATGTCGCCCTTGATCTCAATCCACTGGCCGGGTCCGATGATCGGGCCGCCGCCTTCAACGTTGATCTGGGCATGGACGTGCCAACGGCCAGCGCGACGGCCGCGCAGGTTGATCGAGAAGGCATAGTCCTTGCCGATCTCGAGCGAAACCGAACGCGGAGCGAACTGCTCGCCGATGAACTGCGCCGTGCGGACCAGAACCGGGCCGGGCTCGCCGGCGTTCAGGAACGAAACGCGCGGGTTGGCGACCGCCTGCGGCCACGCCGAGAAGACGTGAACCTTGCCCGACAGAACCATGTCCTCGTTGACGTTGACCGTCGTCTTCGACCACGCGACGTCATACCAGTTCAGCGTGCGCATGCGAAGGAACGCCTGCTGCGACTTCTCGCCGTGCGCCGAAGCCGGAGCGACCGCCCCGAGCGTCGCCGCCACAGCAGCCGCCGCGCCAATGGCGGCGAGCTTGACTAGCTTTTTCATGAACAAACCTCCCAGGTTCCTCTTCCGGCCGGCGCCTCGCGCGCCAGCCGATTTTTTTCATCGCAGTCCGTCAGGCCAAATCGCCGATCCAACCCAAACAAAACTGCGTTTTTCCGTTTCGAGACAGGCCGCGACCCACAAGTAACCGCGGCCCAGCCCGCATCAGATGGTGTCGATCACCTTGGTCGTGGAATACCAGCGACCCATGAACCACCACAGGAAATACACCATCATCGAGACGAAGCCCGAGAAGAACGCCGCAACCGGCACAACGTCCTTACCGAACGTGCGCAGCGTGCCGCGCTCGACCATGCGGATGTATTCCGGCATCGACGTGCGGACGTAGTGGAGGCCGATCAGGTCAGCAAGCGTCATCAGCTGACCATGCTGCTCGGTCGCCTGGTGGAAAGCGGCAATCGCCGGCCAGTTGTTCGGATAGAACAGCAGACCCCAGCCCAGCGAACCGACAACCGCCGTGATCACATAGGAGCCCGACAGCAGCAGGATCACGTCAAGCCAGATCGCCGGAACGATCAGAGCAGACGGGAACACGAGGCTGATCGGGAAGTAGGTCCAGCCCCAGAAGTTGACGTAGCGGTTGATCCACTCGCCAATCAGGAGGCCCAGAGCCGCGAAAACGGCGCCGAACGGAAGGCGGAAGTTAACCCACCAGAAAGCCTGCGACGCCGCGCAGAAGGTCACGCCCAGAATCGGCACGACCGTCGGCCACATACGACGATCCTTCCAGTCGACCCAGAAGTCCCAGTCGCCCGCCGTCAGCATGAAGTGGACGTGGTAGCCGCCCAGAACGGCGAAAAACAGCAACACAAGAAGCATCCAGTCCGTCGCCTGAACGCAACCCGCCGCCTCGGCGACGGAGTTGAACGGACCAACCGCCCCCCCGCTTTTCGATTGTGACATCACTCTTCTCCTTGGTGTTTCTCGGAAGCGTCGCATCCGAGCTTTCTTTTTGTCGCAAGATCGGAACTCGCGCCCCGAACCCGCGCCCGAACCCAATGCGCCCGTAAGCGCCCCGCGTCCGGTTTTCTCTTGCGCAACGCCTGAAAACGAAGCGCCGCGAAACCTTCCCCTTACCGACCCGGCTCAACCCCGGATCGCGACACAAGAAGCCTTCCCCCGCCGCTCAGCAGCAAGTTCAAATACCGCTCATGTCAGTGGTGTAGCGAAAATCCCGCCAGGGCAATCCGCCCGCGCCTCACCGACGCGGGCGGTCTTGGTCCCGATTACTCGGTGAGGAGGGCGACGCCTTCCTTGCCGATCAGCGCATGGATGCGCATCAGGATCTGCAGCACGACGCCGAAGACGCCCAGGGCCATCCAGC
>RXIY01000065.1 GCA_003963405.1 Hyphomicrobiales bacterium | reverse complement strand
TGACCCGGATCGTCCGAGACCAGCATCTGGCCGTTGAGGCGGCCGAGGATAATTCCGCTCTTCGCCCCCAGCCCGGCCCGGCGCGCTTCGGAAAGCGTCCCAAAGCGCGCGTCGCCGTGAAGCGTTGACCGGCGGTTCGCGTAGAGAAAGATCGCTAAGGCGAGGAAGAGTGCGAGCACGAGGCCAGCGGCGATGACGCCGTTTTCCAGCGCGAGTTTTGAAACGCGCTTGTCCTGCGCATAGACATAGAAATGCTTGTAGGCGAGCGGAAACCCGTGATCGAAGGAGATCGGCGGAAACTGCCCAAGGTCAAACCGCGGATTTTCCGTCGTGACCCTCTTGAGGAGTTCCCATTTCTGCGCTGGCTTCGACAAGCCCGAGCGAAAACCGGTCACGATCGCATAGGGCACGACCCAGAGCAGCGTCGCGGCGAGGGACAAGAATAGCCCAATGACCAGCCGCTCAAGATGTTCCCGCATCGTCGGCGACCGACCTTTCAGCGCGCCCGCGCTGCGGCGTCCTGCTTCCAGGCCGCCATGCGCGAGAAATAAATCTCAGACGTCCCGCGCCAGCCGCCCAGCCGGCTCTGCTGGATTACGATCGGCAGGACCGTCTTCACATAGGAGATGATCTCGTCCTTCCGCAGGCCGAGCCCGCTCTGCATGACCATCAGCGCGAGTTGCTCGAAGGCGCCCGCGGGGCTGTCGGCGTGAATGGTCGTGATCGAACCCGGATGGCCGGTGTTGACCGCCCGCAGGAAGGAATAGGCCTCGGACCCCCGAATCTCGCCCAGAAAGATCCGGTCCGGGCGCAGGCGCATGGCGGCCTGGAGTAGGCTCTCGATCGTCACCCGTGCCTGACCCTGGTCGTCTTTGGAGGCGACCAGCGGCAGGAAGTTTTTCTGTAGCGGCTTGACCTCGCGGGTGTCTTCAATCGTGACGATCCGTTCCTCGGGGGCCACCTCCTTCAAAATGGCGTTGAGGAAGGTTGTTTTGCCCGACGAGGTGCCCCCGGAAAGCAAGATGGAATAGCGATTACAGACAGCGAGCCGGATGAAGGCCTCGATCCTCCCGGCGGCCAAATGCTCGCAGAGCGCGCGGTCGACATTAGACAGTTCATCGCCGGCGGAGACCTTGACCCGCTCGAAAGAGCCCATCCGCCGATAATCTTCGAGCGCAAGCTCCTTGATCACCTGCTTGCGGATCGCAAAGGCTCCGCCGTTGGTCGTCGCCGGCGGAAGCACCCCCTGAAAGCGTTCTCCGGTGGCGAGCGCGGCCGAGAGCAGCGGATGCTCGCTGTTGACGCTTTGGTGCGAAAAGCCCGCGATGCGCTCGCAGAGATGCCGAATCCAATCGCTCGTCACCGCTGGCGCCTCGATGCGCCGCATCGACGACTCGCCCAGCACCTCAACGAAGAGCTCGCCCGGGCGATTTGCGACGATTTCGACGACGGTCTCGTCGTTCAGCCACTGCCGCAGCGGCCCGAGCGCGTCCTCGAGGAAGACCGTATGGGCGTCGGCGTCCCTATCGACGAGCCTTGGCTTCACGGCGTAGCTCCCTCAGTTCCTCTTTGACGGGGTCGGGATAAAATAGAGAGAAGTCCAGATCCTTCTTGATGAAGACGACGATGCGCGCGCCCTGGTCGACATAGACAGTCGGCGGGATGTTGATCGAATCCCGGAGCGCCTCTTGCGAGAGACGGGTCAAGGATTGCGAGATTTGCTGCGCGCCGATCTGCCGGGCGTTGATCAGATTTTGATTGGGCAGCGTCGTGACCGCGGTGAGTTGGCCAGTGAGGGGATCGAGCACATATTGGCTTTGTTGCTGGTAGCTGTTGACGTTTTGGCCAAGCGTCGCGACGAATTGCGAGACGCCGCCGATGACGCTGAGCGCCACGGCCGCCCCGAAACGCTCGACATAGTGATTGTCGAGGAAGCCGGAGTTCCCCGCGCGGCCAAGGTCGTCGGTCCCCGGGGAGCCCAGCTGAACGGAGACGCCGTCGGGGCGCAGGAGCCGCGTCCAGACCACGAAAACCCGCGTCTGCCCGCGGGCGAGCCCGGAGCGATATTCGCCGATCAGGGTCGATCCCGAGGGGATGAGCACGCGCCGACCGTCGAATGACCAGACATCTTCGCGGGTGATCGCTTTCACGGAGCCCGGAAGGTCGCTCTGGATCGCGGTCAGCAGCTCGCCACGCACCATTGTGCCTTGCGGCACGAGGGCGTCGATCCGCTCATTTTTCGTCGCGATGGATCGCTCGACGCCGGCGGAACCGACGCGGGCGAGAAAGCGCCGGTTGGGATCGTCGTCGGCGATTTCCGAGGCGCCGCCCGATGCCTGATCATTGCTCCCTACCGCCGCGCTGGCCGCGCCGTCGGCGACGAGTTGGGGCGCGCGCAGCCGCTCCCAGCGCCGCCGCTCCTCTTCGGCGGCGAGACGCCGGGCCTCGGCGTCATCGATTTTCGGTTCGCTCTCCGTCTCGAAGGCCGGCGGCGCGACGAGAGGCGTGGGAGGAGCGACCGGCGGCGGGGGAACCTCGGCGGCTGGGGGCGGCGGCGGGGCCGTCATCTTGCCGAGATCCAGATTCGGGTGCTGCTCGATCGCGGGCGCCGGAAAAGCGGTGGTGTGGAATTCCTCTTTCTCCGGCGCGGTCATTGGCCGCGTCTCCTTGTGCTGGGAGGCGTAAACCATCCAGCCGGCGAAGAGCGCCGCGGCGCTGGGGACGCCGATTTTGATGAAATTCCCCATGACGTGCGACGAACGCTGGACCGAGCTTCTCGCCGCGTCTTCGAGCTCGAGCGAACGATAATGTTCCGGCGACGGCATCTTCGCTCCTTACCAAAATTGAAAGCCGTTCAAGCCCACGCGCTCGGGCGCATAGGGCTCGAGACCGTCAGGCTCATGGAGATTGTTCAGCCGCCGATTGAAGACGCAGGTCGCCTCCGCGCCGTTGCGCAGCGTCCATTGGAAATTCACCTTGTCCACGATGATGTAGGGGCCCTCTTTGTGGAAATTGACGACGCTCTCCTTGCGGTCGCGGTCGACAACGAAGATCGCCGGCGTCTCCTGGTCAGGCGCGAAGCGAAACCAGGTTTTGACGCCATCGTCGAAGACGACGGTCGGCTTTGAGAGCGAGGAGCCCTTATAGGCGTAATCGCTGTTGGCGTTGGCGACGTTGAAATTCTTCGTGTTGGGATAGCTTGCGCGCTCCTTGGCGATGGCGATGAGCCTGGCGTCGGCCTCGTCGTCGGGGAACCGAAAGCGCACCTTGAATACTTGCGCCCTCCCCTGCCGGAAATCCGCCCGCAGCAGGAAGGAGTAGATGCGCTTCGATGTGACCACATTCAGATTGGAGAACGCGTTCTTCTCGACCGGCTTGACGAAGATGATGTTGCCGCGCTTGTTGGGCTCGACCTTCCAGGCGACAGAGTCGCCGAGCGCCAATGTCTCGATCTTCTCATCCTCGCCCAGCACGATCATCGTCGAGACGCCATAGGAGCCGTTGATGGCGACGACCTCGTCGAGGCGGAAACTGACTTCCCGCACCCGAGCGTCGTAGCGACCCGCCCAGGGCGACTCCTCTGCCCGCGCGAGGCTCGGAGCGCCGATCGCGAGCAGGCCGAGAAGGAGGGGGAAGCCGAGACGCCGGTTCATTTCTCGGCTCCCGTCGCGGCCGGAACCGTTTCCTGGTCGCGGCGGTACTCCGTCGTCTGGAAGCCGAGCGGATTATCAAAGCGCATCTGGTTCGACATGGGCGAGCCGGAATAGCGGAAGCGCACCAGCGCCACCCAGTCGCGATGGACGATGTTGGAGGCGGATTTTTCATCCGTTCCAAAGCGCACCAGCGCCGTGCGCTGGTTCGGGAACGTCACCGATTTGACGGAGACGGCGACCTCCGTGGTCGCCCCGAGGAGTTTGACCGGGTTCTTCGGATTGGCCGGGCTGAAAATCTCGGTGAGATCGCGAGCGGCGTCGCCGGTCGAGAGCAGCTGCGCGAGATCGAAATTGTCCTTGAGCGCCTTGGGATCATAGGTCTCGCGCGCCTTTACGTAGCGCACGACGTTGAACATGGTGACGGCTTCGTCTTGGCTGAGCGCTCCCTCCGCCATCGGCCGCTTGACCTCGACGAAGCCCGAGGATTTGTCGACGACGATCATATAAGGCTCAAAGGTCTTGAGCGGCGCGAGGCTTGCGAGCGACACGATCGCGCCAAGCGCGATGACGGTCATCACGGCTGCGATGATCCAGGCGATCGAGAGCGACGCGTTTTTCCAGAGCGTACGATCCTCTTCCCAGGTTCCGCCCTCCTGGTAGTAGCGCGCGTCCTCCCCTGCCGCGGAATCCCCGGGGCCCGGCGCAATGGGGGCGAATTCTTCGCGCAGGGCTCTGCGCGAGAAGCGGCGAAATGGCAATTCCCACATCATCAAATCCGGTCCATTATCTTGGCGAGCACATCGGCCGCGCGCTGGCCGTAGATGCGCTCATAGCGGGCCCGCGTGAGGCGATCCTGCAGCGACCGATCGACGCCGAAGCGCGCGCCGTAGCCGAAAGGCACGTGGGCGCGATAGGCGCCCGAGGTGATCAGCGCGCCATTCGCCGTGACCGAGCGCCAGAGCCCGCCGATCGTCGTTGCGTAAAGCGGAATGCCGCCGGCGATCGCCGCGGCCATGCCGGGGAGTTGGCTCAGCAGGAAAAGGCCGGTCAGGCCGACGAGAAAGAAAGGCGCGAGCGCGCCCCAATCGACCTGGCCGCTGTTGATGGCGGCGCCAAGACCCGCGAAGAT
>RXIY01000075.1 GCA_003963405.1 Hyphomicrobiales bacterium | reverse complement strand
ACGTGACCCGGATCGTCCGAGACCAGCATCTGGCCGTTGAGGCGGCCGAGGATAATTCCGCTCTTCGCCCCCAGCCCGGCCCGGCGCGCCTCGGAAAGCGTCCCAAAGCGCGCGTCGCCGTGAAGCGTTGGCCGGCGGTTCGCATAGAGAAAGATCGCTAAGGCGACGAAAAGCGCGAGCACCACGCCGGCGGCGATGGCGCCGTTTTCCAGCGCAAGTTTGGAAACGCGCTCGTCCTGCGCATAGACATAGAAATGCTTGTAGGCGAGCGGAAAGCCGTGGTCGAAGGAGATTCCCGGAAATTGCTCGAGATCCAAGCGGGGATTTTCCGTCGTGACCATCTTCAGAAGCGCCCATTTCTGCGCAGGCCTGGAGAAGCCGGAGCGAAGGCCGGTCACAATCGCATAGGGCACGACCCAGAGCAGCGCCGCGGCGAGGGACAAGAATAGCCCAATGGCCAGCCGCTCGAGATGTTCTCGCATCATCGGCGGACGACCTTTCAGCGTGCCCGCGCTGCGGCGCCCTGCCTCCAGGCCGCCAAGCGCGAGAAATAGATCTCAGACGTCCCGCGCCAGCCGCCCAACCGGCTTTGTTGGATCACGATCGGCAGGACGCTCTTCACATAGGAAATGATCTCGGCCTTCCGCAGGCCGAGCCCGCTCTGCATGACCATGAGCGCGAGCTGCTCGAAGGCGCCTGCGGGACTGTCGGCGTGAATGGTCGTGATCGAACCCGGATGGCCGGTATTGACCGCCCGCAGGAAAGAATAAGCCTCGGAGCCCCGGATCTCGCCCAGAAAGATCCTGTCCGGGCGCAGGCGCATGGCGGCCTGGAGCAGGCTCTCGATCGTCACCCGCGCTTGGCCCTGGTCGCCCTTGGAGGCGACGAGCGGCAGGAAGTTTTTCTGCAGCGGCTTGACCTCGCGGGTGTCTTCGATCGTAACGATCCGCTCCTCGAGCGGCGCCTCCTTCAAAATGGCGTTGAGAAAGGTCGTCTTGCCCGACGAGGTGCCGCCGGAAAGCAAGATGGAATAGCGATTACAGACAGCGAGCCGGATAAAGGCCTCGATCCGCCCAGCGGCTAAATGCTCGCAGAGCGCGCAGTCGACATCAGACAATTCATCGCCGGCGGACACCTTGACCCGCGCGAAGGAGCCCATCCGCCGATAATCTTCGAGGGCCAGCTCTTTGATCACCTGCTTGCGGATCGCAAAGGCTCCGCCGTTGGTCGTCGCCGGCGGGAGCACCCCTTGAAAGCGTTCGCCAGTGGCGAGCGCGGCCGAGAGCAGCGGATGCTCGCTGTTGACGCTTTGGTGCGAAAAGCCAGCGACGCGCTCACAGAGATGCCGGATCCAATCGTTCGTGACCGCTGGCGCCTCGACGCGCCGCATCGCCGACTCGCCCATAATCTCGACGAAGAGCTCGCCCGGGCCATTGGCGACGATTTCGACGACGGTCTCGTCATTCAGCCACTGCCGCAGCGGCCCGAGCGCGTCCTCGAGGAAGACCGTATGGGCGTCGGCGTCCTTATCGACGAGCCTTGGCTTCACGTCGCAGCTCCCTCAATTCCTCTTTGACGGGGTCGGGATAAAATAAAGAGAAGTCGAGATCCTTCTTGATGAAGACGACGATGCGCGCGCCCTGGTCGACGTAGACGGTCGGCGGGATGTTGATCGAATCCCGCAGCGCTTCCTGCGAGAGCCGGGTCAAGGATTGCGAAACCTGCTGCGCGCCGATCTGCCGGGCGTTGATCAGATTTTGGTTGGGCAGCGTCGTGACCGCGGTAAGCTGGCCGGTGAGGGTATCGAGCACATATTGGCTTTGTTGCTGGTAGCTGTTGACGTTTTGGCCAAGCGTCGCGACAAATTGCGAGACGCCGCCGATGACGCTGAGCGCCACTGCCGCCCCGAAGCGCTCGACATAGTGATTGTCGAGGAAGCCGGAGTTGCCCGCGCGGCCAAGGTCGTCCGTCCCCGGGGAGCCAAGCTGAACGGAGACGCCGTCGGGGCGCAACAGCCTTGTCCAGACCACGAAAACCCGCGTCTGCCCGCGGGCGAGCCCGGAGCGATATTCGCCGATCAGGGTCGATCCTGAGGGGATGAGCACGCGGCGGCCGTCGAAGGACCAGACATCTTCGCGGGTGATCGCTTTCACGGAGCCGGGGAGATCGCTCTGGATCGCGGTCAGCAGCTCGCCGCGGACCATTGTGCCTTGCGGCACGAGGGCGTCGATCCGCTCATTTTTCGTCGCGATGGAGCGCTCCACGCCGGCGGAGCCGGCGCGGGCGAGAAAGCGCCGGTTGGGATCGTCGTCGGCGATTTCCGAGGCGCTGCCCGCTGCCTGCTCATTGTTCCCTGCCGCCGCGCCGAGTGCGCCATCCGCGACGAGCTGGGGCGCGCGCAGCCGTTCCCAACGCCGCCGCTCCTCTTCGGCGGCGAGACGCCGGGCCTCGGAATCGTCAATTTTTGGCTCGCTCTCGCTCTCGAAGGCCGGCGGCGCGACAAGAGGCGTGGGAGGGGCGACCGGCGGCGGGGGAACCTCGGCGGCTGGCGGCGGCGGAGGGGCCGTCATCTTGCCGAGGTCCAGATTCGGGCGCTGGTCGATCGCGGGCGCCGGAAAAGCGGTGGTGTGGAATTCCTCTTTCTCCGGCGCGGTCATCGGCCGCGTCTCCTTATGCTGGGAGGCGTAAACCATCCAACCCACAAAGAGCGCCGCGACGCTGGGGACGCCGATTTTGATGAAATTCCCCATGACGTGCGACGAGCGCTGGACCGGGCTTCTCGCCGCGTCTTCAAGCTCGAGCGAACGATAATGTTCGGGCGACGGCATGTTCGCTCCTTACCAAAATTGAAGGCCGTTGAAGCCCACGCGCTCTGGCGCATAGGGCTCGAGGCCGTCAGGTTCGTGGAGATTGTTCTGCCGCCGATTGAAGACGCAGGTCGCTTCCGCGCCGTTGCGCAGCGTCCACTGGAAATTGACTTTGTCGACGATGATGTAGGGACCCTCTTTGTGAAAATTGACGACGCTCTCCTTGCGGTCGCGGTCGACGACGAAGATCGCCGGCGTCTCCTGGTCAGGCGCGAAGCGAAACCACGTCTTGACGCCATCGTCGAAGACTGCGGTCGGCTTCGAGAGCGAGGAGCCCTTATAGGCGTAATCGCTGTTGGCGTTGGCGACGTTCAAATTCTTGGTGTTGGGATAGCTTGCGCGCTCCTTGGCGAGGGTGATCAGCCTGGCGTCGGCCTCGTCGTCGGGGAAGCGAAAACGCACCTTGAACACTTGCGCCCTTCCCTGCCGAAAATCCGCTCGCAGAAGGAAGGAATAAATGCGCTTTGAGGTGACGACGTTCAGATTGGAAAAGGCGTTCTTCTCGACCGGCTTGACGAAGATGATGTTGCCGCGCTTGTTGGGCTCGACCTTCCAGGCGAGCGAGTCGCCGAGCGCCAATGTTTCGATCTTTTCGTCCTCGCCCAGCACGATCATCGTGGAGACGCCATAAGAGCCGTTGATGGCGACGACCTCGTCGGGGCGGAAACTGACCTCCCGCACCCGAGCGTCGTAGCGCCCCGCCCAGGGAGACTCCTCTGCCTGCGCGAGGCTCGGAGTGCCGATGGCGAGCAGGCCGAAAAGGGGGAGGAAGCCGAGACGCCGGGTCATTTCTCGGCTCCCGTCGCGGCCGGAACCGTTTCCTGGTCGCGGCGGTATTCCGTCGTCTGGAAGCCGAGCGGATTATCAAATCGCATCTGGTTCGACATGGGCGAGCCGGAATAGCGAAAACGCACCAGCGCCACCCAGTCGCGATGGACAATGTTGGAGGCGGATTTTTCATCCGTGCCGAAGCGCACCAGCGCCGTGCGCTGGTTTGGGAACGTCACCGATTTGACGGAGACGGCGACCTCCGTTGTCGCGCCGAGGAGTTTGACCGGGTTCTTCGGATTGGCCGGGCTGAAAATCTCGGTGAGGTCGCGGGCGGCGTCGCCGGTCGAGAGCAGCTGCGCCAGATCGAAATTGTCCTTGAGCGCCTTTGGATCATAGGTCTCGCGCGCCTTTACGTAACGCACGACGTTGAACATGGTTACGGCTTCATCCTGGCTGAGCACTCCCTCCGCCATCGGACGCTTGACCTCAACGAAGCCTGAGGATTTGTCGACGACGATCATATAGGGCTCAAAGGTCTTGAGCGGCGCGAGGCTTGCGAGTGACACGATCGCGCCAAGCGCGATGACGGTCATCACGGCGGCGATGATCCACGCGATCGAGAGCGACGAATTCTTCCAGAGCGTACGATCCTCTTCCCAGGTTCCCCCCTCCTGGTAGTAGCGCGCGCCCTCCCCTGTCCCGGAACTCCCGGGGCCCGGCGCAATGGGGGCGAACTCTTCGTGCAGGGCCCTGCGGGAGAGGCGGCGAAACGGTAATTCCCACATCATCAAATCCGGTCCATTTTCTTGGCGAGCACATCGGCGGCGCGCTGGCCGTAGATGCGCTCGTAGCGGGCCCGCGTGAGGCGATCCTGCAGCGACCGATCGACGCCGAAGCGCGCGCCGTAGCCGAAAGGCACGCGGGCGCGATAGGCGCCCGAGGCGATCAGCGCGCCATTCGCCGTGACCGAGCGCCAGAGCCCACCGATCGTGGTCGCATAGAGCGGAATGCCGCCGGCGATCGCCGCGGCCATGCCTGGGAGTTGGCTCAAAAGGAAAAGGCCGGTCAGGCCGACGAGAAAGAAAGGCGCGAGCGCGCCCCAATCGACCTGGCCGCTGTTGATGGCGGCGCCAAGACCCGCGAAGATC
>RXIY01000071.1:30165-123770 GCA_003963405.1 Hyphomicrobiales bacterium | reverse complement strand
CCTATTTTCTCTCCACGGAACCGCGCCAGCGCGTCTTCCGGCAGCGCGCCGAGTTCGCGGCCGTCGACCGTGATCGAACCGGAGTCGGGGCGCTCCAGTCCGGCGAGGGTCATGAGCAGCGTCGATTTTCCCGAGCCAGACGGCCCCAGGAGACCAACCGTCTCGCCATGGGCTATGTTGAGGCTGACGCCCTTGAGAACATGGACCCGCGCGGCGCCTTCGCCCAACGTCAGGTCCACATCGGCGAGTTCGATCACCGGTCGCACGGAGAGACATTCCTTGAATGGCGCGCCCTTTCAGACGCTTGTGACTTTCGAGCCTTATCGCCTGTTCGGGCGCTGGCTTCAAATCGCCGCTTTCGCCCTCGCGCTGGCTTGCGGCGGCGCGGGATCGGAAGCCGCGACGCTAAAGCGCGTGCTCGCGTTTGGCGACAGTCTGACGGCTGGATACGGCTTGCCCGCGGGCGATTCGCTTCCGGCCCAGCTGGAGAAGAGGCTCACGGCCGACGGCCTCGACGTCAAGGTGATCAATGCCGGCGTCTCCGGCGACACCACGGCCATGGGTCTCGAGCGTCTCGATTATGCGCTCTCGGGCGAGCCGGTGCATGTCGCCGTTCTTGCGCTCGGCGCAAACGATATGCTTCAGGGCCTGCCGCCAAAGGACACGCGGGCCAATCTCGAGAGGATGATCGAGATTTTCCGTGCGAAAGGGGTGACTGTCATATTGGCGGGCATGGCCTCAAGCAACAATTGGGGGCAAGCTTACCGGCAGGAATTCGATTCGATCTATCCAGACCTCGCCACAAAATACGGGGTGACGATGGTTCCCTTCTTCATGGAAGGCGTCTGGGGCGACCCCGGTCTCCTGCTCGGAGACGGCCTGCATCCCAATCCGGCAGGCGTGCGCAAGATCGTCGCAAAAATAGCCCCTTATGTGGAGAAATCTCTCGCGCCCTCGGGCGCGGAGAGAGAAACGCGCGCAAGATAGCGCGCCGGCCTGGTGACCGAGGAGGAACACATGCCCCGACTGTTTACGGCCCTTGAAGTTCCTCCCCATGTCGCCGAAAACCTCGCGCGGCTGCGCGGCGGCGTTTCCGGCGCCCGCTGGATCGACGTCGAGAACTACCACATCACGCTGCGCTTCATCGGCGATGTGGACGACGCCTTCGCCCGCGACGCGGCGCATGCCTTGTCGTTCATCCGCCGGCCGGAACTGGACGTCGCGATCGACCAGCTCGACTCCTTTGGAGGCGGCAAGCCGCGCGCCATCGTCGCCCGCGTGCGGCCGGCCCCGGCGCTCCTCGAATTGCAGGCGGAGCAGGAGCGCCTGATGCGACGGCTCGGCGCGCCGAGCGAGGCCCGCAAATATGCGCCGCATGTGACGCTCGCCCGGCTGCGAGGATCGAATTCCGCCTCCGTCGCCGCCTATCTCGGCGCGCGCGGCTACTTCCCGCCGCTCAAATTCACGGCGGAGCGTTTCGTGCTCTATTCGTCGCGCGACTCGGTCGGCGGCGGTCCTTATGTCGTCGAGGCCGAATATCCGCTGCTCCCCGCGCCTGCGGCGCTCAACGGCGTGGTGGGGCTGTAGCTTTGCGCAAGATGGATACTGCGCTGACGCTGAAGGCGGTCGACAATCGGTCGTCTTTTTGAGGCGAGCCGAAGACGTGAGCGAACAACCCGAAGGTCTGCTTCTGCAGCTTATGTTAGAAATGCGCGGGGATGTCGCCGTTCTTCGCGGAGAGACGACTTCCCTGCGCGCTGAATTGGTGAGCATGCGCGCCGAAATGGCGACGAAGAGCGACCTCGCGGAGGCGAAGGCGGATCTGACCTCGGAATTTCACTCGTTGCGCGCGGACGTAGCGTCCGACCTTGCGACGCTGGACGCCAAAATCGACCGCAAGCGCAAGGACTAGGGATCGTCGCAAGCCTTTACGCCTTCTCGCTGCGCGCTTTTGCGGCTTTCTGCTTGTCCCTGGCGATCGCCTTGGCGCGGCCCTCTTCGGCAACGGCGGCGAGGCCCGGATCTTTCGCCACCGCCTCGGCGATCAGCCGGTCCGAGGCGGTCTCGATCTCCGACTGCATCGTCTCGAAAAATGCACGGGGCGGCAGGCCCGGCGGGATCAACGGCAGGAATTCGATGGTCGCCGTGCCGGGGCGGATCAGAAAGGAGCGGCGCGGCCAGAAGAGGCCGGCGTTCAGGGCGACGGGAAGCACCGGCGCACCGGTCGCGGCGTAGAGATGGGCGATGCCGAATTTGTAGGCCGGCGGGGCGCCTGCCGGGCGTCTCGTGCCTTCGGGGAAAATGAAAAGCTGGCGCCCCTGCGCGAAAATATGCTTCGCCTTCTCGACGAGTTGCGGCAGCAGCTTGCCGCCCTTGGCGCGGTTGATGCCGACCTGCTCGGCGGCCAAGAGATACCAGCCGAAGAAGGGGATCATCACCAGCTCGCGCTTCAGAATATAGCTGAAGTCGGGAAAACGGATCGGCAGGACGAAAGTGTCCCAGATCGACTGATGCTTGCTGGCGACGATCATGGCGCCGCCGTTTGGCGGGATGTTTTCGAGCCCGCGCCATTCGATTTTCAGACCGCAGATCTTTTCCACGAGCCAGAGCGAGGTGCGGCCCCATGTCCGGCCGAGCTCCATGGAGACTTGCCGGCGCATCACGAGGCCCGGCAGCCAGATCACCATCAGCAGGATCGTGTTGGCCCAGAACAGGACTTGAAAAACAAGCGAGCGCAGGAAGAGCATTGCCAATACCGTTCGCGTTAGAGCCTCGATCTGATGCGTCAGGCTCTCTTGTCTCGTCGCGCTCTCTGCCGCCAAACCGATTCCCGCTTCGGCGGAAGGCGCTCCAGTCGCGCGCCTTTTACGCCAGCGGAGCCAGATTTCACAAGAAGCTCAATCGGCGGACGCCTCACTACTGCGCAGCGGGCCGAGGTCGAGTTCGCCGGCGCTGTCCGGGCGCGTCAACGCCACGCGCGTCAGGGCGCCGAGAAACTTCACATATTCGCTGGCGACGAGGCGCATGACGGCAGGATCGCTCGCCCAGTCGGCGACGTTCGCATGCTCGCTCACGACCGGGAAGGGATAAAGCCTCACCTCGGGAAGCGCCGCGGAAAGCTCAACGAGCGCGCGCGGCATATGATAATTCGACGTAACGACGATGAGCGAGCGCGTGATATTGTGCACCTGCGCCCATTGTTTCGTTTCCCGGGCGTTGCCGAAGGTGTCGAGCGCCTCGTAGCCGAGATCGACGCAGCAATTGAAGAGGTCGCGCGACACCGGAAGACGGCGGGCGAGAACAGAACTGCGCGTCGCGCGGTTGACGCCGGTGATGAGCAGGCGCCGCGCCTGTCCGCGCGCCAGAAGCTCGGCCGCCTCCAGAACGCGGTCGGAGCCGCCGGTCAGCGCCACGACGCCCTCGGCTTTCACCGACAGATTGGGCTCGACCCGCGCCAGCGATAGCGCGAACCAGACATAGCCGAGCGCGAAGGCGAGCGCGCCCAGCCCGACCACGCTCGCCGCCGTCAGGAGGAGTGCGCGCGCCACGCGGGCCCGCGTCGCGCGCCACCAGCGCGCCATCGCCCTCACAGTGCCGTTCCTCTCGCTTTTCAGCCGACCGCGCGTCGAGGCGCGATTCCTGGAGAGATATATGGTCATAAGCCGCGGCTCGGGGCGAGTGGCCTCATCCCAGTCCCCGCAGGTGGCGGAAGACGATGCGCCGGGAAAGCCAGCCCGTCAGAAGCGCGGCGGCGGCGGCGAGAAGCAGGATGACGACGAAGCCCTCGGCCCCGATCGTGAGGTCGCCGAACATGGCCTGCATCTGCTCGCCCCCCGCAGTCGTGCGCCACTGCCGCAGCAGCGCCTGTGCGGCGAGGAGAAAGACGATCGCCGCGCCGCCGCCGATGAGCGCCCCGCGCAAGCCGAGCGCCAGAAAGCGGCGCTGGAATTCCTGCGCGATGAAGGCGTCGGCGGCGCCGACGATGTGGAGCACTTCGACGATCTCGCGATTGGTCGCCACGGCGGCCCGCGTCGCGGAGGCGACGGCGAGTCCCATGGCGCCGATGATGAGCATGAAAATCATCGCCGCCACGGCGACCACGGCGCGGGCCATGTCGCCCAGCCTCGCGGTGAAGATGCGGTGGTCGTCGAAGGTGGCGCTCGGCACGGCGCCCGCCAGCGCCTCGCGCAATTCCGAAAGGTCGGGGCGGTTACGGGGATCGAGCTTGACGACGATCATGCGCGGCATCGGGAGTTGCGACAGATCGAGCCCCTGGCCGAGCCAGGGCGCGAGAAGGCCCTCCGACTCGGCCTTGGAATAGATCTGCGCCTCCCGGACGCCGGGCGTGTCGCGCAGGATGTCGGCTGCGACGCGCAGGTCCGACTCCATGTCGCGGCCGGGCGCGGGCCGCACCTGAACGCTCGCCTCGCTCGCCGCCTCGCTGCGCCATTCGCTGCTGGAGTCGGCCACGAGAAGCGCCGCCGCCGCCGCAAGGGCGGCGAGAAAGGTCATGATCGCGATCACCATCACGAGCGAGCGCCCGGCGATGGAATCGGTCGGCACGAGCGGCGAGGCCAGGGCGGGGTCGTCCTCCCCGGCGTCCACGGGCGCGCGCGGCGCTCCCATGCGCGCCACCCAGCGGCTGGCCATCTCCCAGTCCATGCGCTTACTCGAAAATATGCAGACGGCCTTCGGCGAGCACGAGGCGACGCGCCTCCTCGTACTGGTCCATCAGGCTCAGGTCGTGCGTGGCGATGATGACTGCGGTTCCGGATTTGTGCAGCTCGACGAAGAGCCGCAGGATACGGCGCGCCAGCGTCGGATCGACGTTGCCGGTCGGCTCGTCCGCCAGGAGAAGCTTCGGCTGCGAGATGAGGGCGCGCGCAATTGCGGCGCGCTGCTTCTCGCCGCCGGAGAGGACGCTCGGCAAGCAATGCTTGCGGTCGCCGAGGCCCACCCATTTGAGCAGTTCGAGAACCTCGGCCCGGTAGCTCGATTCCTCGCGGCCAAGCACGCGCAGCGGCAGCGCGACATTTTCATAGAGCGTCAGATGATCGAGCAGGCGGAAATCCTGGAACACCACGCCGATCTGGCGGCGCATCTCGGTGACGTCGTCCTTGTCGAGCGTGGCGGTGTCGCGGTCGAAAATGCTGATGAGGCCCCGCGTCGGCTTGAGCGCCATGATGATGAGGCGCATGAGAGTCGTCTTGCCGGCGCCCGAAGGCCCGGTGAGGAACTGGAAGGACTGCTGGGCGATGTCGAAACTGATGTCGCGGAGCGTCTCCGGCCCCACTCCGTAGCGCAGTCCGACATTTTCGAAGCTCAACACGCTCGTTCTTTCCCAAAGGCCGGCCGCGCAAACAGACGCGCGAGGGGCCTCGAAGAGAGAATCGCGCGCCGCGAGGATAATCAGTTCACGCGCCCTTAACCACAATCGCCGTTAATAAAAGAAACGTTTTGTTCACTGCGCCGCAAAATCTGGAGCGTCGGATGAGGGCTGAAGCCGAGCGGGTAGAGAAACGGCCATCGCAGAGAGAGATCAGGGCCGAGGCGGCGAGCGCCGCCAGCCCTGCGCAATTTCGTGACGAGCTGTGGGGCGACGCGGCGCGTCCGGCGATCCGCGCCCTTCCGCCGGCCAAGCGCGACCGCTGGCCGATCATCGCCACGATTATCGCAATCGTCCTTGGCTCCTCGGCGCTCATCGCGATGCGCGAGCGAATCGTGCGCATCTTCCCGCCGATGGCGACCGGCTATCGCCTGATCGGCGCGCCCGTGAATCTCGCGGGGCTCGAACTGCGCGACGTTAGAGCGCGAATCGTGACCGACGACGGCCGCAGGGTGCTGGTGACGGAGGGTGAGATCGTCAACCTGCGCCGGGAGCCCAACCGGCCGCCGCCGCTCTCGCTCTCGGTGCGCGGCGCCAATGGCCTCGCCCGTTATGTCTGGACCACGCCGGCGCCCAAGGCCCGGCTCGAGGGGGCCGAGACAATCGCCTTCAGCGCCCGGCTGGCGTCGCCGCCGGAGGACGGGACGGAAGTCTTTGTCCGCTTCGCCCAGGCTGAGGACCGCTAAACCATCGCCTTGACTGTAGCTACAGTCAAGCCTATGTAGATTCGTGGAAAATTTCGGCGAGCGCCATGCTGCTCGGTCCTGGCGGCGGGAGGAGGCACGAATAGCGCGCGGCGTCTGCACGCTTGCGCGCTCTCGGCGATGGCGCAGCTCCCCGGTGCGGAGACTGCGATGTTTTCGGACGAGAATTTGCGACGCGTCCTTTTCGACGCCAGTTCGGACTGCGTTCTGATACTGGACGAAGAAGGCCGCGCGCTGATGGTCAATGAGACCTGCCGGCGCCTCATGGAGTCGGTCAGAGCGCCCGATCTTGTCGGCGACCTTTGGGTCGAGCGGTGGCCAGCCGAGGCGCGCAAGAATGTCTCTGAAGCTTTGAGTTCCGCGAGAGCGGGCGAGACCGTGCGCTTTCGCGAGTCTTGCCATGGGACCAGCTCGCAAAAATGGTGGGATGTCTGCGTCGCGCCGATCCGGACAGAATCGGGCGGGGCGATGCGGCTTCTGTGCGTCTGCCGGGATATCACCGACACCCGCCGGGCGCAGCAGGAGGCGCTGGAGAGCGAGGCGCGGCTGCAACTGGGATGCGCGACCGCCGGCCTTGCCTTGGCGAGCATGGATTTCAAGCAGGGCTTGGCTTTTTTATCGGTCGAGTCTGCGCGGCTGCTCGGCCTCGGGAACGAGGCGACGACCCTATCCCTGAATGAGCTTCCCTCGCTGTTGCATCCGGATGACCGGGATCGGGTCATGGAGGCAATCGCCATGACGCTTCGCCCGGACGGGCCGGGCTGGTTCGAGCTGGATCTTCGGATCGTCCGGCCGTCGGGGGAGGTCCGTTGGCACCGCGCCCGCCAGCAGGTGATTTTCGAGGGAGAGGGGGCGGAGCGCCGCGCCAGCCACGCCATTCTCGCTTCGTTCGACATCACCAAACAGAAGGCGGCCGAAGAGACGCTGCAGAGAAACAAGGAATTTCTCCGCGCCATGCTCGATTCGCTGCCGCATCACGTGGCGGTGATCGGAGAGGATGGAAGGATCATCGCCGTCAACAAGCCGTGGGATCGATTCGCGAGAGCGAATGGCGGCGCGCCCGACAGCGTCGGGCTCGGCGTCGATTATCTCGCCTCGGCGCGGATCGCGGCGATGGAGGGAGATGTTTTCGCAAGCCGGGCTTTCGAGGGCATCAACTCGGTGCTGACCGGCAGCCGCGACAAATTCATTCTGGAATATCCGTGCCACGCGCCCGACCGCGAACAATGGTTCATGCTGCACGCCATGCGGCTGTCCTGGCCTCCCGCTGCGGTCATTCTCAGTCATACGGACATTACCGAGCGCATACGAAACGAGCAGAGGCTGCGAGAGGCGGAAGAACGGCTGCGCGAGAGCGACCGCAACAAGGATGAGTTCATCGCCACGCTGGCGCATGAATTGAGAAACCCGCTCGCGCCCCTGCGCTCGGGTCTCCAATTCATGCGCCGCGTGAGACCCGGCGAACCTGGGTTCGCGCGCATGCAGGACATCATGGAGCGTCAGGTTGCGCATCTGGTGCGCCTCGTTGACGACCTCCTCGACATCTCCCGCATCAGCAGAGGCAAGGTGGAGCTCAGAAAGGAGCGGATCGACGCCGTCGCCATCGTGAGACAGGCGATCGCGGATGTCCGCGCGCTGATGGAGGCCAAGAATCTCGCGATCCACATGCGCGGCTTCGACGCGCCCATGCCGATGGTGGGCGATCCCGTGCGCGTGTCGCAGATCATCGTCAATCTGCTCGACAACGCCATCAAATATTCCGACGGCGGCGGAACCATCCGTCTCGCGGCGCAGCGCAACGGCATGGAAATCTGCATTGCGATCAGCGACACCGGGGCGGGCATTTCGCCGGACATGCTGCCGATGATCTTCGATCTCTTCACGCAGGGCGAGGGAACGCCGAAGCAGGGGCGCGCGGGGCTCGGCATCGGCCTCGCGCTCGTGCGCAAGCTCGTGGAAATGCATGGCGGCTCGGTGGAGGCGCAGAGCGACGGCCTGGGCCACGGCGCGCGCTTTCTCGTGCGGTTTCCGCTGGCCGAGGGCGTCTCGCAGGCGGCGGGCGTGGACGCCGCGGACTTGCAGCCGATCGGCGTCGGCGGCCGGCGGGCGCTCATCATCGACGACAACCGGGACGCGGCGGACAGTCTCGCGATCGCGCTCTCTCATTGCGGATTCGAGGTGGACGTGGCCTACAGTGGCATGGAGGGCCTTGCGCGGGCTGCGGCCTTCACGCCCGATCTGGTGCTGCTCGACCTCGGCATGCCCGTCATGGACGGCTACCAGACCGCGCGCGCCCTGCGGGCGCAGCCGGGCGGCGCCGAGATCGAGCTCGTCGCTCTCACGGGCTGGGGCGAGGAGGAGGCGCGCCGCCGCGTGAAGGAGGCAGGCTTCGATGGTCATCTGATCAAGCCGGCGCGCATCGAGGACATTGCGGCGTTATTCCCGAGCGGCCAGCCCGTGACCGCTTCCGAGTAGGAGGCGCATTCCCAACCCCGGCAAAATGGCCTAATCAGGCGCCATGCCGTCCGAACCCCTTGCGCCGACCCTCTTCGTCAACGCCCGCCTCGTCGATCCCGCCATGGGGAGCGAGACGCCGGGCGGGCTTCTCGTCTCGGACGGGCGCATCGCCGACCTGGGACCGGGGCTGACCCGCGACGGCGCTCCAGAGGGCGCGCGCGTCATCGATTGCGGCGGCGAGGTCGTGGCGCCCGGCCTGATCGACATGCAGGCTTTTGTCGGCGAGCCCGGCGCGGAGCATCGCGAGACCATCGCCAGCGCAACGCTCTCGGCGGCCATCGGCGGCGTGACGACGCTTGTTTCGACCAGCTCGACCTTGCCAGCCGTGGACGATCCGGCCGTCGTCGATTTCGTGCTGCGCCGCGCGCGCGACACCGGCAAGGTGCGGGTGCTGCCCATGGCGGCGCTCACCAAGGGCCGCGAGGGCAAGGAGATCGCCGAGATCGGCCTCCTCCAGCAGGCCGGCGCCGTCGCTTTCTTCGACGGCGCGCGCTCGATCCGCAACGCGCTGGTGATGCGGCGGGCGATGAGCTACGCCCGCGATTTCAACGCGCTTGTCGTGCACTTCACTCAGGACCCGGACCTCGCCGGGGGCGTGATGAACGAGGGCGAATTCGCCCTGCGTCTCGGGCTGGCGGGCGTGCCGCGAGAGGCCGAGGCAATCATGCTCGACCGCGATTTGCGGCTCGTCGCGCTCACCGGGGCACGCTATCACGCGGCGATTCTCACCTCGACGCTTTCGCTCGATTCGCTGCGCGCCGCCAAGGCGGCGGGGCTGCCCGTCACCTGCGGCGTCACGATCAACCATCTGACGCTCAACGAAAACGACATTGGCGATTATCGCAGCTTCCTGAAACTGCGGCCGCCGCTGCGCCACGAAGAGGAGCGCAAGGCGCTCGTCGCGGCGCTCGCCGAGGGCCTGATCGACGTCGTCGTTTCGGACCATGATCCGCAGGACGTGGAGACCAAACGCCTGCCTTTCGCGGAAGCCGAATTCGGGGCGATCGGCGTCGAGACCATGCTTGCCGCCGGCCTGCGTCTCGTCCATTCGGGCGATGTGACCCTGCCGAGGCTCCTCGCCGCCATGTCGTCGCGGCCGGCCGACATTCTCGGACTGCCGCAGGGGCGCCTGCGCAAGGGCGCGCCCGCCGATCTGATCCGCTTCGACCCCGACGAGCCCTTCGTCGTCGATCCCGAGCTGCTCCATTCGCGCTGCCGCAACACCCCCTTCGACGGCGCGCTGTTGCAGGGCGTCGTCAAGACGACCATGGTCGCCGGGCGCATCGTGCACGAGAGCGCGCCATGAGCCGGATCGCGATTTACTCCGGCACCTTCGATCCGCTGACCTATGGCCATCTCGACGTGTTGAGGCAGGGCGTCGCGCTGTTCGACAAGGTCGTCGTCGCGATAGGCGTGCATCCCGGCAAGGCGCCATGGCTCACGTTCGAGGAGCGCGCCGAGACGATCGCCGCCATATGCGCGGAAGAGGGTTTCGCCGACCGGGTGGAGGCGAGGAGCTTCGACGGCCTCGTCGTGGAGGCGGCGCGCGCCGCCGGCGCCGGCGCCATTTTGCGCGGATTGCGCGACGGCTCCGATTTCGACTATGAAATGCAGATGGCGGGGATGAACGGGACGCTCGCGCCCGATATTCGCACAATTTTCCTGCCTGCGTCGCCGGGGCTGCGCCACATCAGCGGCACCCTCGTGCGTCAGATCGCGGCGCTTGGCGGCGACGTGTCGGCCTTCGCGCCGGCCGCTTCCGTCGAGGCCCTCGAACGCGCCATCAAAAGGCGCGGCACTTAAAGCCTTAAGGGAGGCTCGATGAAACTCACCCGCCGTGTTCTGCTTTCCGCCGTGGCCATTTCCGCCGCGCTCGGGACCGCCTCGATCGCCCGCGCCGAGGACAAGCTCCTCTATATCGACACCAAGGACGGGCGCATCACCATCAAGCTGCGCCCCGATCTCGCGCCCAAGCATGTCGAGCGCATCGAGCGGCTCGCCAAGGAGCATTTCTACGACAACATTGCCTTCCATCGCGTGATCGAAGGCTTCATGGCGCAGGGCGGCGATCCCGACGGCACCGGCATGGGCAGCTCGCGCTATCCCGATCTCAAGGCGGAATTCAGCAGCGAGCCGTTCAAGCGCGGCACGGTCGCCATGGCCCGCCAGCCGGGCGACAAGGACTCGGCCAATTCGCAGTTCTTCATCTGCTTCGCCGAGACGCCGCAGCTCAACGGCAAATACACGATCTGGGGCGAGGTCGTCTCCGGCATGGACGTCGTCGACAAGATCAAGAAGGGCGACAAGGCCAATAACGGCGCGGTCGAAAATCCCGACCGCATGCTCAAGGTTCGCGTCGCCGGCGACGAGAGCTGAGCGCCGATCCTCCAGCGTCACGGCCGGGCTCGACCCGGTCGACTTCCAGCGTCATGGCCGGGCTTGGCCCGGCCATCCACGCTGAGCCGCTTTCACGAGGCCGGACAAGTCCGGTCGAGACGCGGCGAGGCGACCCAAAAAGGAATCAAAAATGACCGAAGCCGCCGACACCATGACGCTCGAGACCACGAAAGGTCCGGTCGTCATCAAGTTCCGCCCCGACCTCGCGCCCAAGCATGTGGAGCGCATCAAGAAGCTCGTGTCCGAGGGCTTCTATGACGGCATCGTCTTTCACCGCGTGATCGAGGGCTTCATGGCGCAGACGGGCTGCCCGCGCGGCACCGGCACCGGCGGGTCGCAATATCCGAACCTCGAGCAGGAATTCAACGAAGCGCCGCATGTGCGCGGAACCTGCTCCATGGCGCGCGCCTCGCATCCCGACACGGCGAATTCGCAATTCTTCATCTGCTTCGACGACGCCCGCTTCCTCGACCGTCAATATACGGTCTGGGGCGAGGTGATCTCGGGCATGGAGAACGTCGACAAGATCAAGCGCGGCGAGCCTGTCCGGGACCCGGACAAGATCGTCAAGGCGACGCTGGGCTGATCCGCCGGCGCACCGTCATGGCCGGGCGCGTCCCGGCCATCCACGCCCCGGCGAGGGGCGAACACCCGCGTGGATGCCCGCGACGAGCGCGGGCATGACGCGCTGAACAAGCGCCCTGACACGTCCATGCGCGTCGATCTCTTCGATTTCGATCTCCCCCAGGACCGGATTGCGCTGCGGCCCGCCGAGCCGCGCGACAGCGCGCGCCTGCTCGTCGTCCCGCCGAGGGGCGGTTTCGACGACCGCATCGTGCGCGACCTGCCGTCCTTTCTGAAGGCGGGGGATATTCTCGTCGTCAACGACACGCGCGTCATTCACGCGCGCCTTTCCGGCAAGAGGCTGCGCGGCGACTTGAGCGCGGGCGTCGAGGCGACGCTGATCGAGCGGCTCGACGCGGCGCGCTGGCGCGCGCTGATGCGGCCGGCGAAGAAGTTGCAGATCGGCGATCTCGTCCGCTTTGGCCGCGAAGGCGAGGGCGCCTGTCTCCTTGGCGCGCTCGACGCCCGTGTGGAGGCGAAGGGCGAGGAAGGCGAGATTACGCTCCGCTTCGACCTTTGCGACGCGGCGCTCGACGACGCGATCGAGGCGGCGGGGGAGATGCCGCTGCCGCCCTATATCGCCGGCAAGCGCGCCGCCGACGCCCGCGACGAATCCGATTATCAGACCGTCTTCGCACGGGAGGCGGGCGCCGTGGCCGCGCCGACGGCGGGGTTGCATTTCACGCCCGCGTTGCTCGCGGCGCTCGACGCGCAGGGCGTGCGTCTCGCGCGCGTGACGCTCCATGTCGGCGCCGGCACCTTCCTGCCGGTGAAGGCGGAGGATACGGAAGCGCACAAGATGCATGAGGAATTCGCGCGAATCGACGCGGCGACGGCTCAGGCGCTCAACGTGGCGCGCGCCAGGGGCGGCCGCATCGTCGCTATCGGCACGACGGCGCTGCGCACGCTCGAAAGCGCCGCGACGCCCGACGGCCTGATCGCGCCTTACGCGGCGCGTACGGGCATCTTCATCACGCCGGGTTACAAGTTCCGTGCGACGGACATGCTCCTGACCAATTTCCACCTGCCGCGTTCGACGCTTTTCATGCTCGTCTCGGCCTTCTGCGGCCTCGACCGCATGAAGGCCGCCTATGCGCACGCCATCGCCGAGGGCTACCGCTTCTACTCCTATGGCGACGCGAGCCTGCTCTACCGCGCCGATCCATGACGGCTCGCGGCGTTCGCCTGATCGCGCAATGGCGCGACGATCCGACAGAGGCGCTGATGACCGTCGATCTGCGCATGGACGGGCTCCGCTTCGCCGCGCCGTGGGACGTGTTCGGAGCCGTCGACCTCGACGGCGCCCGCCCGCGCCCCTTCATCCTGCGACGCGACGGACGCATCGACTTCGGTGAGAGCGGCGACAGGTGGCGCACGGATTTACGTGATGCGGAACTGAAGGTCGGGACGCTTTTCTCGGTCTGGTTCAACGAGACGGATTTCGGAGCCTACAAAATCGTGAAGATCGCCGAACCCGGCGCGAAGGAGCGCACATGAGCGCGGAATTTTCCTTTATCGTTGAGGCGACGGACGGCGCCGCCCGCAGGGGCGAGATCCTTACGCCGCGCGGAACCATCCGCACGCCCGCCTTCATGCCGGTCGGCACGGCGGCGACGGTGAAAGCCATGTTCCCGCAGGACGTGCGCGCCACGGGCGCCGACATTCTGCTCGGCAATGTCTATCACCTCATGCTGCGCCCCGGCGCCGAGCGCGTCGCACGCCTCGGCGGCCTGCATCGCTTCATGAACTGGCCTTATCCGATCCTCACCGACTCGGGCGGCTTTCAGGTCATGTCGCTCGCCAAGCTGCGCAAGCTCGATGAGGAGGGCGTCACTTTCCAGTCGCATATCGACGGCTCGCGGCATCATCTTTCGCCCGAGCGTTCGATGGAGATCCAGCACCTCCTGGGCTCCGACATTCAGATGCAATTCGACGAATGCGTGCGTCTGCCCTGTTCCGACGCCGAGGCCGAGCGCGCGATGCGCCTCTCACTGCGCTGGGCCGAACGCTCGCGCAAGGCGTTTCGCGACGAGCCGGGCAGGGCGGTCTTCGGCATCGTGCAGGGCGGCGCCTGCAAGCCCCTGCGAATCGAAAGCGCGAAAGCCCTCGCCGACATGGATTTCCATGGCCTTGCGGTCGGCGGCCTCGCGGTCGGCGAGCCGCAGGAAGTGATGCTCGACATGCTGGAGACGACGCTGCCGCATCTGCCGCATGCGAAGCCCCGCTATCTCATGGGCGTCGGCACGCCGGACGACATCGTGCAGGCGGTGGCGCGCGGGATCGACATGTTCGACTGCGTGATGCCGACCCGCGCCGGCCGCCACGGCCTCGCCTATACGCGGTTCGGAAAAATCAACATCAAGAATTCACGCCATGCGGAAGATCTGTCTCCGCTCGATCCTCAATCGGATTGCCCGGCGGCGCGCGACTACTCCCGCGCCTATCTGCATCATCTCGTAAAAGCGGGGGAAATCCTCGGAATGATGCTGCTCACGCAGGCCAATGTAGCTTATTATCAGAGCCTGATGGCGGGGCTGAGGGCGGCGATCGCGGAAGGGCGACTCTCCGACTTCATCGCCGAAACCCGCGCCGGATGGGACGCGGGGGAGGCGGCCAATCGCCCTCGATAGGGTTTTTACGACACGCGTAAATGCATGAGCGGTTGACCGGAGCCGAATATGGGCCGTCGCCATAGCCGTTACGATAAAGAGCTGACGCGGCTTTTTCTGGCCGGGGGCTTCCCCGGCCGAAGCGCCCGTCGCGACGGCGTCGCCGCGCCGGCCTTGCGTCCGGAGCCGATCCAGCGGCCGCCGCCAGACCCACCGCCGCCGTCTCATGCCGCGCTTGCGCGGCGCGATCCCGTGCGCCGGGCCTCCCCTGCGCCGAAGTTTTCCGCTCCAATGGAGTCGCGCATCATGACGCCGCACCCGGGTCAGGTTCTGGCCCAGCATCTCGCCGATCTCGGCCTGACTGCTTCCGACCTCGCCCGAGACATTGACGTGCCCGTCAATCGGGTGACGGCGATCATCAACGGGCAGCGCGGCGTGACCGCGGATACGGCGCTGCGCCTCGGCCACTGGTTCGGCGTCGATCCCGAGGATTGGCTCGGCCTGCAACTCGAATATGAGTTGGCCGTGGCGCGTCACGAAGTGGGCGTCAAAGTGAAGAGGCTGCCCCGCCTTGCCGACCGCGTTTCGTAAGCCGGCGCCACGGGTCGAGGGCTTGCTCGCGGCGATACGCGCCTTCGACGCCTTCGGCGCGCCGACGCAAGTCGTGGAGGAGGGCGGTCTTACCTATTACGTAAACGAATATTGGACCTCCGCGCAGCGTTCCGCTCATTCGCTGCATGAGATCAGCTATCGCGCCTGTTTCAAGCCGCAGCTTCCCGCCTTCTTCATTGAGCGGTTGACGACGCCGGGCGAGACTGTTTGCGATCCCTTCATGGGACGCGGCACGACGCCGCTTCAGGCCGCTCTGATGGGCCGCCGCGCTGTCGGCTCCGACGCCAATCCGCTCTCGGTGATGTTGACGCGTCCCCGGCTGGGGCCGCCGACGCTCGACGCCGTCGCAGAAAGGCTGGCCGAGGCGCCGCTGTCGTCAGGCGACATCCTTCGGGAGGATCTTCTCGCCTTCTACCACCCTGAGACGCTGCGCCAGATCTGCGCGCTGCGCGATTGGCTCGCCGCCCGCCTCTCTGGCGCGACGCCCGACCGCGTCGACGACTGGATCAGGATGGTGGCGCTCAACCGGCTGACGGGTCACTCGCCGGGGTTTTTCTCTGTTTACACCATGCCGCCCAACCAGGCGGTGAGCGTGAAGGCGCAGCTCAAGATCAACGCCCGCCGCGCGCAGACGCCGCCGATGCGGGACATCGCTCGGCTGATCCTCAAGAAATCGCGCGCCCTTCTCGCCGACGGTCCGCCGCCGCCGTCGCCGCCCGCAAATCTGGCCGTAGCTGACGCCGCGCGGCTTTCGCATCTTGCCGACAACAGCGCCGATCTGGTCGTCACCTCGCCGCCCTTTCTCGACGTTGTCGATTATCGCGGCGACAATTGGCTGCGCAACTGGTTCGCAGGCGTGGAGACCGAGACGATCGCGATTTCTCAATTGCGCGGCCTCGCCGCCTGGACGCGCATGACGCGAGGCGTCTTTGAGGAACTCGCCCGCATCCTGCGGCCCGGCGGCCATGTGGCTTACGAGGTCGGGGAGGTGCGCGGCGGCGGCGTGCTGCTGGAGCGGCTCGTCTGGGACGCCATGGCGGGCCTGCCCTTCGAGCGCCTGGGCGTCATGGTCAATCAGCAGAAATTCACCAAGACCAGCAATTGCTGGGGCGTCGCCAACAACGCCAAGGGCGTCAACAGCAACCGCATCGTTCTTGCACGCCGTGCTTGACCTTGGCCATTGTCCTGGTCTAGTCAAATCTGACAATCAGGTATTTGAGATTCTGACCGCGGATGCGTCGGAGGCCGACTGGAGACCGGTCCCGCGACGCTCACAACGAGCCGCCAGGGCGTGCGCCACAACGCCGCTTTGGCGGGATCACGGCCATCTTCCGAGGCGGGACATGCAGGACAATGACTTCAGCACTGGGTTGCAGCAGCTTTTCGCGATCAATCTGGTCGCGTCCACCGACTTCCGGGCGTGGTTTCTGGCCCGCACCAAATTTGGCCGACTTTGGCCTCTCGCGCGTCTCCTTCACCAAGAGCAGCAGGAATGGCGGGGGCAGGTCCCCTGGTGGGAGAACTGGCGCGGAAACGGCCGCCATGCAACCGAAATGCTTTTCATTTTCGAAGTCGAGCCCACGCAGTTGCGCTTTGCGTTGCATACGGCGATTGCCGCCGATGTTGGCAATCTCGCAGCCTCCAAGAACGCCCTCCGCCAGACAGCCGCTCAATCCATGAGAGATCAGGAATCTCTCGCGGGCTATACTGATTTCGAAACAGTGCTGCTTGCGCCGCGGAAGCTGATCGACCAGGACGCGCACACGCTCAGTTACGACCGGCGCATTCCGTTCGAAGATATCCGTGGCTTCATCCCCAACTTCGGGGCTGGGAGGCGGCCAGCGGCCTGATCGCTTATCGTGCGCAAACGGCTGGTCACGGACCTCTCTCGCTCCCGGTCGTCACGATCCGGGACAACGGGGCGGGGCGCATACTCCGGCCATAATCTCCGGTTCTCTTTCATGTCGAAAGGGTTTCATGTGCGTAGGGTTGGCTGATGAAACTAAAGCACGTTGTTTTCGCTCACCTCCTGGCGGCATTCTTGTTCAGCATTTCGACGCCCGCCGCCGCCGATCGTTATGCCGCCTCATGCTCCGACATTCTCAATGTAAGCAGTTCCGAGGCTGATTTTCTTTACTATGACGCCCGGACGGAGCTTGGCTCAGAAACAGCCCTCCGGCTATGGAACGGCTATCACAGGCTGAAATATGCCTGCGCCAGAAATCCCGGCGCGAAAATGGTGGTGAATCTCAGCCCGAGAGTGAGGGCCTTTCTTGAGTCGCGCTGAGCGCCAGAGGGTTTCTTCACGTCTCCATTGCGCGGATAGGCGGCTCGATTGGCGGGCGGGAACCCTGCGGCCTGATCGCTCATCCGGCGCGAAGCAACCGGATCGCCTCGTCTCTCTCGAACAGATAGAGTAGAACGCGCAGTGCTTGCCCGCGCTCGCTCGACAGGTCTGGGTCCCGGCGCAGGATGAGCTCCGCGTCGTCGCGTGCGATGGCGAGAAGGCGGGCATGGGCGGCAAGATCGGCGAGGCGGAAGCCGGGAAGGCCAGCCTGGCGCGTGCCGAGCAATTCGCCCTCACCACGTAGGCGCAGGTCTTCTTCCGCTATACGGAATCCGTCTTCCGTCTGGCGTAAGATCATCAGCCGCGCCTTGGCGGCTTCGCTGAGCGGCCCCTTGTAGAGGAGAAGACAGCTCGATTCTCCCGCGCCGCGTCCGACCCGACCGCGCAGTTGGTGAAGCTGCGCGAGGCCGAAACGCTCTGCGTGCTCGATGACCATGATTGTCGCCTCGGGCACGTCCACGCCCACTTCCACCACAGTGGTGGCGACGAGGACTTTCGTCTCGCCGCGCTGGAACGCCTCCATGGCGGCGTCCTTCTCGAGCCCCTTCATGCGCCCATGCAGCAGGCCCACGGCCTCGCCGAAATAGTGCCGAAGATCGTCGGCGCGCGCCTCGGCGGCTGCGAGGTCGAGATCCTCGTTCTCCTCGACGAGCGGACAGACCCAATAGGCGCGGGCGCCCGCCGCCACTGCGCGCCGCAGACCCGCCACGACCTCGCCGATGCGTGAGGCAGGGAGCGCGCGGGTCGAAATGGGCGTGCGGCCAGGCGGCTTTTCATCCAGCGCGGAAACGTCCATGTCGCCGAAGGCGGTCAGCGCCAGCGTGCGGGGGATGGGCGTCGCCGTCATGACGAGCACGTCCACCGCCTCGCCCTTGGCGCCGAGCGCCAATCTCTGCTGCACGCCGAAGCGGTGCTGCTCGTCGACCACGGCAAGCCCGAGATCATGGAAGGCGAGATCGCCCTGAACCAGCGCATGGGTGCCGACGACGATGTCGACCGCGCCTGCCGCAATGGCCGCGTGGGCCGCCGCGCGTTCGCTGGGCTTGAGCCGCCCGGTGAGCAGCGCGGCGCGCACGCCCGAGGGCTCGAGGAGCGGCACGAGACGCTCATAATGCTGCCGCGCGAGAATTTCGGTCGGCGCCATCAGGGCCGCCTGCCGCCCGCATTCGACGACGCTGGCCATGGCCAGCGCGGCGACCACCGTCTTGCCTGAGCCCACGTCGCCCTGCACGAGACGCAGCATGCGCATGTCGGACCCGAGGTCGGCGCGGATGTCCTCAAGCGCGCGCCGCTGCGCGCCCGTGAGTCGGAACGGCAGAGCCACCTCGATCGCGGACGAGATGCGGCCGTCGCCCTTGTTCTCGCGACCCGGCAGGCGGCGCATTTTCGCGCGCGTCAATCTCAACGCCAGTTGACTCGCAAGCAGTTCGTCGAGCGCGAGCCGCTGACGCGCGGGATGCTGCGGCGATAGCGCCTTGAGGCTTTCCGGCCGATGCGCAGCGCGCAGGGCTTCGGCGAAAGCCGGGAGGTTGCTCGCGGCGCGCACGGAGGGCTCCAGCCATTCGGGCAGATCGGGAAGGCGCGCCAGCGCCTCTTCCGTTGCGCGTAAAACAAAACGCGGTTGAAGCCCTTCCGTCAGCCCATAGACAGGTTCGCATGGCGGAAGCCGCGCGATCCCCGCTTCGTCGAGCACGCGGTCCGGATGCACCATTTGACGGCGGCCGTCATAGAGCTCGATGCGGCCAGAAATCCAGCGGGTTGCGCCAAGCGGCAGGCTGCGCTCGATCCAGTCGGCGTTGGCGAGGAAGAAGACGAGCTCGACGTCGCCCGTCTCGTCCTCGACCATGACGCGATAGGGTTGCTTGCCATAGCGCCCCTGCGGTCGACGATGGTCGACGACGCGCGCCTTGATGACGACCTGCATATCAAGGGGCGCCGCGGCGATGGTCGGGCGCTGGCTACGGTCTATGATATTGACGGGCAGGTGAAAAAGCAGATCGACGACGCGCGCCTGCGCTCCCGGCCTGGCGAGCAGACGGTCGAAAAGCGGGGCAGTCTTCGGGCCGACGCCGGGGAGGGCGGTTGCCCGGCCAAAAAGCGGGGTGAGTATGTCGGGACGCATCGGATTCTCTGTGGAGCGTCCTAGCACGGTTTGGCGAGTATTGCTTCGTCTGCGAAACCGGCCGCGCCGGGCTCAGGAGGGTGTCTCGCCGCTCGAAAGCGACGCCGAAGATCCGGCGCCGGGCCGCTCGCGTGGCTGATCCGCGCAAAGGTCACATTTTGCCCAGGTGAACCACTTCTTGAGATTTTCGCTGGTTAGTCCCACGCGCCTGCTACTGCAATAGTTCTACGTATTTATACGCATGTTCATATTGTTGATAATATTGTTACGATAATTATCGTTCACAAAATAAGCGACGATAACCACGCTCTTTTAACAACGATAAAATCACAAACGTATGCTTTACAATAACAGATAGCTAAGATTACTGCCGCATGAGTAATGTTTTGCGCTTTCCACCGAATCGGTGAATCTGATCAAGCTTTCAGCAAATAGTAACTAGTGGAGATCTCCACTAAGTATTGCTGTAACGAGCTCTCGACGTGGCCTTTTTTAACGCCGGGATCAGATTAATCAGAATTGGTGGGGGGAGAGCTTATGCAGGCGACAAGAAATGGGCGAACGCTGCCGGCACGGAACTGGACTCGGCTCCTGCTGTGCTGCGTATTCTACGCGCCGAGCCCCTTGATGGCGCAAAATCCTGGTGACGATCCGGCAAATCATGCATGGCAGGCGCGTGCGATCGCGCATGCGCAGAAAATGCGCATGTTTCGCGACATGGTGACAGGACAACAGCCCACACCCAAAACGATCCCGGTCAACAGGCTGGATTTCGATCCCTCGGGCATGATTGCGACGTTTCAGCCAAAGGGTCCGACGCAAACTTCAGAAAACGCCTTTTTTCGCAATCTCGGAACGAACGGACGTACATGCCTAACCTGTCACGCGCCAGAAAATGGCTGGACAATCAGCGCGACGAGTGTGCAAACTCGTTTTGCCGTCAGCTTTGGCAACGACCCGATTTTTCGTTTGGTCGACGGCGCAACCTGTCCGACCGCCGACGTTTCGTCGATCGACGCGAAGCTCAATGCCTACAGTCTCTTGTTGAGCAAGGGCCTGATACGAATCGGGTTGCCAATTCCCAACAATGCTGAATTTTCCGTGTCCGTAGCGAGCGATGATTTTGGTTGCAACACGGATCCTCGCACGGGCGTCGCGACGGGGATTGTCTCGATTTATCGGCGCCCGCTGCCGTCGACGAACCTGGGCTTTCTGGGGGTTGATTTTACTAGCGCCGATAAACGGCTGAACCCAACGATCATGTGGGACGGGCGAGAGCCGAGCCTTGCGAGCCAGGCGAATGACGCAACGCTTGGACACGCCCAGGCAAACGGTTCGCCAAACAATGATCAGTTGAACCAGATCGTGAGCTTTGAGACCGGTATTTTCACAGCACAGGCATATGACAGCAAAGCGAAGAATTTAACCGGGGCAAATGGCGCCGCAGGCGGCCCCGCGCCGTTGCAACAACAGCTATCCGAGTTTTATCCAGGGGTGAACGATCCAATCGGTCTGAATCCAAAAGGCACGCCATTCACCTCACTCATATTCAAAACCTACGCATCCTGGGAAGGTATGCTCGGCGGCGCCGGACTCACGTCCGATCAGGCCGCGGTCGCCCGTGGCGAGGCGCTGTTCAACAACACGAAATTCGCTATTATCAAAGTTGGCGGGCTGAACGATGAACTCGGCATTGCGTCGATCTCCGGCTTTTGCGGAACGTGCCACGACTCGCCCAATGTCGGAAATCATTCTGTCAAAATGCCGTTGAATATCGGTGTGGCCAACGCGCCGGCGGATTTGCCGCCGGGTGTGATCGACGCCACGGGTCTACCAGTATTCAACCTGGCCTGTAATAGCGGGCCATTGGCTGGGAAAACATTCAGAACGACGGATCCAGGCCGCGCGCTGATTTCTGGGAAGTGCGCCGACATCGGCAAGTTCAAGGGGCCGATTCTTCGTGGCCTTGCGGCACGCGCGCCGTATTTTCACAATGGTTCGGCTTCTACTCTGCTCGACGTCGTGAACTTCTACGACGTTCGCTTCAATATCGGTTTCTCTGAACAGCAAAAGCGCGATCTGGTCGCCTTCCTGAAGGCTTTGTAACTCGTCAGCCAATATCCCCGCCGCGGCGCTGCGGCGGGGTCTCCCATCGAAAGCAACGACGCCATGCACGGGCGCGTCTGCCGGCCTGGGGACGCGGCCCTGGCTGGCGGTCGCCATATTGCGGCTTCCCTAACGCTGTTATAACCTCCGTTTGCACATGGAAGATTGAAACGGCTGTTCCAACAATGAGCGACACTGATCCGATTGAAGCCTATGGCGTGTTGAAGGTCATACGCATCGGCAATTCGCTGGGCGTCGTTCTGCCGCGGGAGATCGTCGCCGATCTTGCTGTCGAGAAGGGCGACAGGGTTTTTCTCACCCGCTCGCCCGAGGGCTATCGCCTGACGAAAAGCGACCCCGAGTTCGAGCGCCGCGTGGCTTTGGCGAAACGCATCATGAGCAAAAGACATAATGCGCTGCGCGAGTTGTCGAAGCTCGGATGATGGTTTTCGGCGGCGCGACGCGCGGGTGCGCCGCACGCAAATAGGAGGTATGAAATGGCAAGGCTCGCCTGTCTCCTTCTCGCCCTCGCCTTAGCCGCTTGCGCCAGTAGTTCGGACGCGGGGCCAAGCGCCGGAACCATCCAGCTTCGCGGCGCCGCCGCCGGGTTTACGCCCAGGCAGTGACGGCGACGGGAAGCTCTATGGCCGCTTGCCCGGTTCAGCCATGAAGACCGACGCAGCGGGAGGCTGGCGCTTCCTCGATCGTGCAATTGCGCTCGCCATTCACGAGGAAGCGCTGGCCGCGCACGGCGGCGCCGTGGGATTGATCAGCGAGGACGCCCTGACGGCCGCGCTGCGGCGACCGCTGGATGTTGCGCGCGCTAATCCCGGCTGTGACGCGGCGCGCCTTGCGGCCGCCTGCGCCGGCGGCTTTATCCGCAGCCATCCCTTCGTGCAAGGCAAGAAACGTGTGGCGCTCGTCGCGCTCGAGCTGTTTCTTGCTGACAATGGTTACGCTCTTGCGGCCAGCGACGAAGAATGCTTCCTCGTCCTCGCGCAGTTCGCTCATCGGGAGATCGACGAGGAGGCGCTCGCGGCATGGGTGCGGGCCCACATTTTACCGTCTCGACGGTAGCAGCAAAGCCGCGGGACCGGTCGTCGCCATCGCAGGCGAGCTGGCGCGTCCTTCGTCCCGGTCCCGATTCAGTTGACCGGCGCGTCGTAACTTTCGGCGTTCTCGGCGCCCTTGAATGTATAATGCCACCATTCGCGCGGGTAATTTTCAAACCCATGGCGCCGCATGAGCGCGACGAGCACGTCACGATGCGCGCGGGCGTCGCCGGTCGTCCTCGATTTCGTCCACGAGCGCGGATCGAAAAAATCGAATGGCGTGCCGAAATTCCACCCGGCGACGCCCAGATCGACCGCAAGGCCGGTAGAGTGGGTGGATTGCGCCGCAATATAGCCCTGCGGGAAGAGCTGGCTCTTGTCGAGGCGCGGATAATAGTTGGGCTTGGTGGTTTGATCGGCGCTTCGCGACCAGTCCACAAAGGCCGAGACGGCGCGCCTGGGGCGGTAGCAATCATAAACCACGAGCGAGAAGCCCTTGGTCTTCGCCTCGGCCTGCGCAGCGGCGAGCGCCTTGGCCGCTTCCGTCCGCAACCAGCATTGCGGCGCGTCATAGCCGGGGACAGGGTGGCCGGTGAAATTGTTGCGGCCCGCATAGCGCATGTCTTGACTGATATCGGGTGCGACGTCGGCAAGGCGCGAGAAACCCGGCGGCGGCTCGGCGTGCGCGGCGGCGGCGGCGAAGAGAAGCGAGCCGGCGAGGAAGGCTTTTCTGTTCATTTCGAAAATCCATGTGCGCGGGCGCAAATCGGGAGAGAAGGAGCGAGAAGTATATCTGATGCCGCATTTTGCGGAGGTTCCAATGTCAGGGAATTTAACTAAGGGTCTTTTCATCGGGGCGCTGGGCCTGGGCGCAGCTTTCGCCAGTCCCGCAGGCGCGGCGGACCGCTGCATGGTCACCGATCCAACGGGCACGCCGCTCAATATCCGCGATCAGCAGAAGAATATCATCGGCACAATTCCGAACGGCCGAATCGTCGTTGTCCGCCGGGTAGGAGAGGACAACGAGGGAAAACCGTGGGCGCTCGTCATGACGCCGGCCGGCAGGACGCTCGGCTGGGTCTATCGTGAGTTCATCAGCTGCTACTGAGCGAATGCGGGGCGCTCATCGCCCCTCCCTCGGCCAGCCGGGAGGGGCGCGTTCGCTTGGTCGAGACGGCGGCTCCTTTACCCCTTGGGCTTGTCCGCCCCGCCATGCGCCGCCGACCAGGCGATCGGGTCGGCGATGAAGGACTCGACCTCATTCAGCGCATCCTCGGGAAAATAGCGATGCGCGCGCGCGACCGCGAGCACGTCGCGCCAGGTGGCGAGGTAGTGCATGTTGATGCCAAGCTTGCCGAGGTCTTCGCGTGCGCCGGCGAAAATGTCGTAGAAGAAGAAAACGAAGACGTTGTCGCAGCGTTGGCCCGAGTCGCGCAGCGCCTGCACGAAATCCTTCTTGGAGCCCCCGTCGGTGGCGAGGTCTTCGACAAGCAGGGCGCGGCCGTTCTCGTGCAGATCGCCTTCGATGCGCGCATTGCGGCCGAAGCCCTTGGGCTTCTTGCGCACATATTGCATCGGCAGCATCAGGCTGTCCGAGATCCAGGCCGCGAAGGGGATGCCGGCCGTCTCGCCGCCGGCCACTACATCGAGCGACTCATAGCCGATGTCGCGCTCGATGGCGCGGGTCGCGAAGTCCACAAGCCGCCGGCGCAGGCGCGGGTAGCTGATGATCTTGCGCATGTCGATATAGACCGGCGACGCCCAGCCCGCCGTCGTGATGAAGGGCTTCTGCGTATTGACGAGCACCGCCTGCACTTCGATCAGCGCCTTGGCGGTCTCTTGCGCGGCGAATTGACGGTCGTTGGACATGAAAGAGGCAAGGCTCCCTGTTGGTTGCGTCGAGCAGCCATAACCTATTTTTCGTCCGGGCGCGCGGCCGTCTGGCCGAAGAGAATCTCCCGCTCCAGCGCCGTGAAATCCATGCGGCGTCGCTCGTAGGGCGCGCCGGCGGCATAGGCGCGGGCGACAGCGGGCCGCGCCCTGATCGATTCGAACCAGCGCTTGAGGCGCGGGAAATCGTCGAGGTCCTGTCCCTGGTCCTCATGCGGGACGATCCAGGGGTAGCAGGCGATGTCGGCGATGGAATAGTCGCCCGCGACATAGGGCGATTGCGCCAGCGCCCGATCGAGCACGCCATAGAGGCGGGCGGTCTCGTTGCGGTAGCGTTCGATGGCGTAGGGGATGCGGGCCGGAGCGTATTTGGCGAAATGGTGATTCTGCCCGGCCATGGGCCCGAGGCCGCCGACCTGCCAGAACAGCCATTGCAGCGCGCGCATGCGCCCGCGCAGGTCCTGCGGAAGCAGCCGGCCGGTTTTCTCGGCGAGATAGAGCAGTATGGCCCCGGATTCGAAGATTGCGACTTCGGCCCCGCCGTCGGCGGGCGCGTGGTCGACGATCGCGGGCATGCGGTTGTTCGGCGAAATCGCGAGAAACTCAGGCTTGAACTGATCGCCCTTGCCGATGTCGACGGGTCTGATCCGGTAGGCGAGGCCCGTCTCTTCCAGAAGGATCGTGATTTTATGGCCGTTGGGCGTGGGCCAGTAATACAGGTCGATCATTCAGCGCTCCTTCCGGCCGTCCGCACGTTCTTTCCCACTGTGGCTCGAACTTGTCGATAGGCGCCCAGGCATAAGCGTGGCTATTGTGGCTCCGACGCCTCGGCCAGACGTCGGTAGCCGTAGCGCAAACCCTTGGCTCCCAAGCGCAATCTTGCGGACGGTCCGAGGGCCGTGCGGGAGTGGATGATGTGGCCGCGGGGCGCCGTCTGCATTCCAATTCCGCCTCCTGTTTTCATATGAGGCGGTCGCAGGGCGTATCGAATCGCGCTCCGCATTCTCATTCGCGCGCATTCGCGCTAGGCTTCGGGCATTGCAGAAAGAGGGAGCCGCATCGTGGTCGTGCGAATTGCAAAGATGGCGGTCGCCGCGGCGATGGGCGTGTTGATGCTCATCGTCGCGCTCGACAACATTCTCGATTACGGGACGAATTTCGACGTCGTGCAGCATATTCTTTCGATGGACATGGTCCCGCCAAGTCCATTCAAATGGCGCGCCATCGCCAGCCCGGCGCTGCACCATCTTTTCTATGTCTTCATCATCGTCGTCGAGTTTGCGTCCGGCGCGCTCGCGCTCTACGGCGCGTGGCTGCTGTGGGGGGCGCGGGCAGGGGGCGCCGGCGTCTTCAATACGACGAAAAAGACCGCAATCGCCGGCGTCGCGCTGGGCTTCCTGCTTTATTCCTTCGGCTTCATGACCGTTGGCGGCGAATGGTTCCAGATGTGGCGCGCAGGCGTGTACAACTTGCAGGAGCCGGCCTTCCGCTTCATCGGCATGCTCGGGCTCTCGCTGGTTTTCATCTCGCTCGCCGATATGGACCTGATCTAGCCGCGCGCTACCTTCTCGCCGAGCGGAGGCGGGATCATGAGCGCAGGGAAGACAGCCTTTGTCCTCGCCGGCGGCGGCAGTCTCGGTTGTGTGCAGGTCGGGATGCTGCGCGCTTTGCTTGCGGCGGGCGTGGCACCGGATTTTGTCGTCGGCTCCTCCGTGGGCGCCTTGAACGCCAGCTATTTCGCGGCCTATCCGCACGCCGAAGGCGTCGAGGCTCTGGCGACCATCTGGTTCGGCCTGCGCCGCAGGGATGTGTTTCCGTTCAGCATGACCACGGCTCTGGCCGTGCTCAAGGGACGCGACTATCTCGTCGATCCAGCGCCGCTCAGACGCCTCGTCGAGAAAACGCTCCCGTTTCGGCGGCTCGAGGAGGCGCCTTTGCCGGTTCATCTCGTCGCGACGGACATGCAGGGCATCGCCGTGCCGCTGTCGCAGGGAGACGCCGTAGAAGCGATCATGGCGAGCGCCGCCGTGCCCGGCGTCTTTCCGCCTGTCGAGATCGACGACGTTTCATTGATGGATGGCGCGGTCGCCGCCAATACGCCGCTCAGCCTCGCGGCCGCCCTCGGCGCACGGCGGGTATTCATTTTGCCGACCGGCTACGCCTGCGATCTCGAGGGCCCCCCGTCGGGCGCCGTGGCGCGGGCGCTGCACGCCATCACTTTGCTCATCGCGTGGCAATTGATGCGCGACATCGAACGATTGCCCGAAGAAATCGAAGTGCGCATGGCGCCGGCGCTCTGCCCGCTCAACGTATCGCCTTATGATTTCTCGCAGGCCGAAAGCCTGATCTCGCGGGCGACCCTGTCGACGCGCAGATGGATCGAGCAGGGCGGCTTGACGAGACCCGCGTCGCCCCGTCAGCTTGCGCCACACCACCATCAGCACGCTGGACATCCGGCGACACATTCGATGTGAACCAAAGAGCTCCGAATGGACGATCAATACGAGGACATTGGCGCGGCCTATCAAGGGGCGAGGCAAGCGCCGACATCGCTCTTTCTGGAAGCGCCATCCGTCATCAAAGCGATTGGCCGGTTGGACGGCAAGCGCGCGATCGACTTCGCCTGCGGAGAGGGTTTTTATTCGAGAATTCTGAAAAGGCTTGGCGCTCCGGTTGTGGTGGGAGTGGATCTCTCGCCGCAGATGATCGAGCTCGCGCGCAGGGAGGAGGATCACGCGCCTTTGGGCGTAAGTTACTTCGTGGGCGACGCCTCGGTGAAAAGGAAGTTTGGAACCTTCGACATTGCGACGGCTGTATTTCTATTCAATTATGCGGAAGATATCGAGACGCTCGAAGGCATGGTTTCAAATGTATCCGACAATCTGTCGGATAATGGTCGGCTTCTCGCAGTCGTGCCCAATCCAGATTTCGTAAACGGCCGTAAGGACACATTGCCTTATGGCTACTTCATCGAAGAATTGCAGCGTAACGAGACGGGCGCGCGCTTCAGGATGCATTTCTACGGGGAGTCTGAATTTTCGATCGACTGCATGCAATGGGATCGGGAAATCTATGAAATGGTCCTCGCACGCAACGGCTTTTCTCAGATCGAATGGATACGCTTCGAGGTGACGCCTGAAGGTATTCTCGAATTCGGCGAGGAGTTTTGGCGCGCGACCTTGTCGAACCCCAAAAGCGTCATTCTTTCCGCGGTGAAGGGATGACCGGCCGCTTTCAGGAAGCCGACCCTTTCATGGATGAAATTTTCTCGGCGAGTTCGTCGAATTTCTCGATCTGAGCCAAAATCTCGTCGTGCAGCTGCTTCAGAATTTCCGCAGAGTCGATCAGGTCTTGGACAGCCTCGTTGGACATCGTTGTTTTTTCGACTTCTTCCGACAAACCGAGCGCCTCCGTTGCTTGTCGATGGATCAGAGAGGCAATCAATAATCCAAACCGCATGGACAAATTAAGGCATCGCTTCTCATTGCCAGGCTACCGCTACGGCGTCAGCAGCACCTTTCCAATGTTCTTGCGGTCCTGAAGATGATGATGCGCGAGCGGCGCCTCGTCGAAGCTGAACGTCCGGTCGATGCGCGGCTTGATCGCGCCTTTTGCCCAAAGGGCGCGCAAGTCCTCCGCCCAGAGACGCATACGATCCGTCTCGCCCCACATGCGCCCGAGATTGACGCCGAAGGCGCCCTTGTTCGCGTTGATGAGCGTCATCGGCATGAACTGGAACAGGGGTGTGCCGAAGAGAGATTTCACCACGTTGAAGAGGTCGCGCTCCTTGGCGTTTGCGAAGGAGGAGACGCCAAACATGCCAAGGCGGCCGGTGGCGGCGAGCATTCGAAAACTGCGCTTGAATGAGGAGCCTGCGATCGGATCGAGCACAAGCTCGACGCCGCGTCCCCCCGTCAAGTCGCGAACACTTTCTTCGAGATCGCCGTGCACATCGAGAAGGTGATCGGCGCCTAGCTTCTCGAGTTCGGCGTGTTTCCACGCGGAGGCGACTCCGATCACACGCGCGCCGATATGTTTGGCAATCTGAGTCGCCGCGATGCCGACGCCGCCGCCCGCCGAATGCACCAGCATCGTCTCGCCCGCCTTCAGCCCGCCCATGACGACGACCAATTGCCACGCGGTGAGATAATTCACGGGCAGCGCGGCGCCCTGCTGCGCCGACATGCCGGCCGGGCGCAGGAAGACCTGACTTTCCGGCGCGCAGACGAGGTCCGAATATCCGCCAAAGCGCGTGGCCGCGAAGACATCGCGTCCAAGCCAATGCGGATCGGCGCCGGGGCCGACGGCGTCGACCGACCCGGCCACTTCATAGCCCACGACGGCGGGAAGGCCCGGCAGATCTGGATAGATGCCGAGTCGCGCAAGAATATCGGCGAAATTGACGCCGCTCGCCTCGATGCGGATGCGCAGCTCGCCCGCTTGCGGCGCGGGATCGGGTGCTTCCTTCACCTGGAGGACTTCGGGCCGCCCCGCCTTCGTGATCCAGATTTGTCGCATCTTGCGCCTCCTGATGGACGTTACTGCGCTGCGGCGAGCTTGCCGGCGAAATAGGCGAGCGTTCTGGCGTAGACCCGCGCCTGGTTCCATTCCAGAAAGACGGGATAGTTGGGTTCGCCTTCTGCGAAGCCAGCGCCCGCTTGCCAACCCTTGCTCTTGAGAAAGTTCGCCGTGGACGCCAATGCGTCGCTGGTCGAATGAACCAGATCGCGGCGGCCGTCGCCGTCGAAGTCAACGGCGTAGTTGAGATAGGACGAGGGCATGAATTGCGTCTGGCCGATTTCACCAGCCCAGTCGCCGCGCATTTGCGTCGCAGTCATGTCTCCGCGTTCGACAATTCGCAGCGCGTCCGTCAGCTCTTGCGTGAAATGCGCGCCGCGCCGGCAGTCGTAGGCGAGCGTCGCAAGGGCCTGCATCGTCTTGAAACGGCCGTTGTCGGCGCCAAAGCCAGTCTCGAGGCCCCAGATGGAAACGAGCACGGGCGGCGGGACGCCGTAACGGGCCTCGATCTGGCGCAACAGGGCGGCGTGACGGCGCATGAGTTCGCGCCCCTGACCGAGGCGCCTCGGCGTGATCAGCCGGGCTGCGAAAGCCTCGAAGCTCAAGCGAAAGACCTTCTGGCTCCGGTCGCGGGAGATAACGACGCGGTCGTAGACGACATCGCCGAGCGACGCATCTATCGTTCCTTCAGAAAGCCCTGCGACCGCCGCGGCGCGCCTGAACTCCTGCACCCACGCAGGAAATCCTTCCGCTGTACGCCCACAGCCCGCAGCGCACGCCGGCGCGGACCATGCCAACAGCGCCAGCGCCACAAGGCGCATGATCGAATGATTTGTTATCATCGTCTCTCCCAGCGAGCCGAACGAAGAGCGCGCGCCCTTGAAGCGGCATGTGCTCAAGGGTCAGCTTTGTATCCGAAAGTACAACTAGGCGCGACCGCCAAAACATGTTTCGCTGAACTCTCATGCCAAGAGGGAGAGGCATCATGAACAGACGTGTAACTTTATCTGTCGTGACGCTCGCGGCGAGCGCCATGGCGCATCCGGTAAACGCAGCGCCGCCGGCGTTTCTCGGGCCGCCAGTCCTTGCGCCGCCCGGAGTCGGATTCCACGGCGTGGCCGTTCAGCCTGGCCCGCCGACTGGAGACCCTGGCGTGCATGGGTTTCACGGCGTATCCGTTCTGCCGGGGCCGCCCAAGGGCGATCCGGGATTGAAGGGATTCCACGGCGTCGCCGTTATACCCGGGCCGCAAAATCCGATTTCTTCGGCGCCGTGGTGGGTTTTCTAGTAAAGAGGGCTCGCGGGCTTAGCCGAGCGAGCCCGCCTTTTTTCGCACTCGAGCGGATTGATCGATGCCGGATTTCGGTCTCGAAGAATTGCTGCGCCCGGTCGGCGCGCGCGCATTTGCGCTGGAGCATTTCGAAAAGAAACCGCTTTTTCTGCAGAGGTCATCCGCCAGTTATCACGCGTCGCTCTTTCGTCTGGAGGACATGGACAGGCTCCATCTCCTGTCGCGTCCACAGTACACGCAAGTTTTTGCCATCGACAGCCGAAGGAAGATCGCGACCGACGAATATGCAGACGCGCGCGGCGAGGTCGATGCGGTGCGTCTGTTCGAGCTTTTTGAAGAGGGCGCAACGATCGTTCACAGAAACGTCGACGCCTATTGCGTCTCCGTTGCGACGCTCTGCCGTTCAATGGAGAAATATTTCAACTCGCCGTTTTCCGCCAATGCGTACTGGGCTCCGGCGGGGGGGCGGGCTTTTCCTGTTCACTACGACGCCAATAATGTCTTCGCGCTGCAAATCTCCGGCTCGAAGCAATGGCGCGTCTATCCTTCGCAGACGTTGCCGCTGCGAGATGAGCATTGCTATGATGCTTTAGCCGACGAAAATCCGCTGGCGCAATATACGCTCAACGCCGGCGACATGCTTTACGTTCCCCGAGGCTTCCCGCACCTTGTCTGCGCGGCGGATCAGCCCTCCTTACATATCTCCCTTTACAGTTTCCCCTACACTTGGGTCGATGTTCTCCAACGCTCGGTAGCGGATGCCCTGAGAAAGGATGCAGCTTTCCGTGCGAGTCTCCCCATGGGTTTTCTGGGCGCCGATCGTGCGGACCTGGAAGAAGCGTTCTCGCGTCTGATCAACAGGCTTGCGGAATCGGCGCGCCTCGAGCTCGGCCTGCGCTCGATCTGGAATGAGCTGCTCTCGAGCCGATCTCCGTGGATCGAAAATCCGAGAGAAAGCGTCGGACAGGCTCATGCGCTTTCCCAAAACAGCTGGATCGAGGTCCGAAAGGACCTGCTCTATTCGATCGAGACGGGCCCGGACGCTATAAGGCTGATGGGGCAGGGCGTTGCGGTCTCCTTCGATCCTTCCGTTCGTTCCGGCCTGATTTTTGCGCTGCAAACCGCAAGGTTTCAGATTCAGGAATTGCCCGGCCCCCCGGAGGCGGCGGGTAAATTGGATCTCGTCAGGACGCTGGTCCTCAATGGTTTTTGCGCCGTCTCGCGACAAGACGGCGGCCCGGCGTAAAAGTTCCTTCAATGGAAGCGTCGTCCCTCGGGGAGGGGCCGCTGGCCCCACCGAGGCGGGGTGGTGTGGCGCTTGAACGAAGCCAATCCAAGCTTTCAGGTTTCCTGGGGTCTTCTTCTTCCGCTCTCCGGAAAACGCAAAAGACCATCACATCGAGGAGCTTCGAGCTATGAATAGCAAAAAATTGAGTGGCCTCGGCTTCCTTGCCGGGCTTTTCTCGTGCCTTGCTGGCGGCGCCTGGGGCAATGAGATCAAGGCCCCGAGCGACGCCAAGGTCCTCGCGCCATTCGACATTGTCGAAACGAAAGTCTCGACAAAGAATGGCTATGCTGTCTTCGAGACGAGGGTGCGCGGCGACGCCGGCAAGGCGCGGCCCGACGCGACGGGCAAATTCCAGGGCTCGGGCGTTTACGCCTATGTCTGGCCGACGTCGCTCAATAGCGCCGACGTGGGTTTCGACAAGGACCAGGGCATTGTCGCGCTTGCCGTCACCTTCCATCCGGATTTCGACGACGCGGCCAAGGGCGGCAAAAATCGCGATCATTGGCATCCGCACTGGGTCGTGCTGGCCGACGATAAATCTTGCGGCGGCGGACTGAAAGTGCGCGACATTCCAAAAGACGCGCATCCGAAGACGCCGGAAAGCTGGCCCGGCGCGCCGATCCTGATCGACAGCCCGGATTATCAGACAGAGGTATCCGGCGACACGGTCGAGGTGAAAGTCCCGCTGGACAAGATCGGGGCGCTGCCGTCCGCGTCCTTCGATGGCGTCACCGCGGGCCTGCGGGTCAACGCCGATCTCGTATCGCCGCTGCTCTGCGTCGCGAATGTGTTCAAGGTGACCTCGGGTAATTTGAGCCTGCCGGGCAAGGTCGGGCCGGCGAAATAAGGGAAGGGCCGGGGGCGGGAGGGGCGGCCTGTCCCTCCTCGCGCCAGGTCCGCGGTCCTCAACCCTTCCTTAACTCTGAGGGGATTAACCATGTAATCGATCCCCTGAACGCGCAGCGCGGCTCGCAAAGCCAATCCTGCAAAGAGGGGCGGGCATTTAGCTGAAGTTGACCGACATGCCGGGCCTGCGCAATCTGAACGCTGCTTACGACATGGCCATGCGCCTTGGGCGCGGGACCGCTCGAGATTATGTCGAAAGGCGCCGCGAGGTCGCGCCCGAACGTCAGGAAGAGTTTCTCGGCTGTTTCATCGTCGCCCTGGAGGACACGCTCGCAGGCATGATCGCGTCCGAGCACGGCGCCTTCCCGGATATCCTCGAGGCCGCCATAGAGGCGTTCGTCGCGGAAGCAGACCGGTTGCCCGCGCCCGCCGCCGACCCGGAGCGGCTTTTCGACTATGAGAATCTCGTCGCCTGAGTAAAAAGCGGCGGGCGCAGAATCCATTCAGTCGCGCCACAGCCCGGCAACAATCCCGACACACGCGCGCCAAAGCCAACGCCTAATTTCGAGAGGGAGGGGCGTCTTTCGAAAAGGAGCGCGTTGAAATGCGTCACAAGATCGCTCTGTTAGGCGCTTTGGCAATCGCCACGGTCCTTCCATCGGAAACCCTTGCCTGGGGGCGCGGTGGTTGGGGCGGAGGCTTTGGCCATGGCGGCGGTTTTGCCGGTCACGGCGGATGGGGCGGCGGTTTCGGTCACGGCGGCGGCTGGGGCGGTCGCGGCGGCTGGGGCGGCGGCTTCGCGGGATGGCGCGGCCACGGCTGGGGCGGCGGCTTCGGACGCCCGCGCTATTGGGGCGGCCCTCGTTACGTCGGCTACGGCTGGGGTTACCGGCGCAACTTTTACAGACCTGTCGGCTACTACTGGGGAGGCTACAACGGCTGCTACCGCCTGCGCCCTGTCTGGACAGGCTGGGGCTGGGCGCAAAGATGGGTAAACGTCTGCGCCTACCCTGGCTGGGGCTACGGCTACGGCTGGTAATCGCCTGAAGATGAAGCGTCTCGCGCGAGCGAGCCCTTGGCGGCAAGGATCCTTTTGCCGCCAAGATGCTCGCTCATCTTTTGGACGAAGCTTGCGTTCTCAAGGAAAGCGGGAGAAATTGCGTGGGCTGTCCACTTCGCCAATAAGCAGCGGCGTGAGCACGTCCTTCGCAAAATGCGTGGAGGCTATCGGCGTTAAATGGCCGTAATCCCAGCTTGTGATACCCGATTTTTTATCTCCGTTAAAATACACCCTGCAACCACTTATTGTGCAGAAGTAATCCATTAACGCTTATTGCAGAGCGGTCCATAGGCCGAGCGGGCGCAGTTCGCCGAGTTCTCGCGACCCCACGCACCAGTTTTGCATAGCCTCGCGGCGTTCCGGATCGAGGCGGATCGCGTTCGCGAAAGGCAGGCGGGGAAATTCTACAGGCGTGAGTCGCTGCGCAGGATCACAAGGCGAGTGGTAGTGATCACCGCCGGCTTCGGCGTAAAAAAGGCGCTGCCGGCGCTGTGCAGGAACCGTCTGGAGCCATCACGATGTCTGCTTGCGGAGCATACTGGTTCATTGCGCCAGTGGCGGCGTCCACCCCGAGTCCAATGACTCCGCCGACGACCACATTTCCCGCCGTCATCCCGTCCATGTTCGATGCAAGGACGCCGGTTCCATCGCTGTAGCATTCCTTGCTGCATCGGATGGAGACAGCGCTTGAGCCCTTGGCGAGGGTGACGACGCCGGGCGTCGTCACCGTCTGCGTGCCGATAGATGGGGAAATAAGCGTGCATACGGCGCCGGATGCGCCGGTGTTGATGGCCACTGTTTGAGTTGTTCCGCGCGTCATGGTCGCGCAGCCCGCCATTGCCATTGAAGTGACGAGGCCAAAGCAGAGCGCAAGCTTATTCATGTCTAATTCCTTTTTACGTAAGTCAATTTGACTCGACAAATCCACCGAAGCGGGCTGCTCGCACGAACGCGCTGGGCCGCTGGAAAAGGTCAAATTGCCGACTGGTCGACAAGCGTCTCGCGGCGGCCAACAGCGGCGTCCAACGTCGCATAAATGGGTTCGGCCGTGAGTAAGTCAGTCTGCATCCGGAGACTCCGTTTTGGTTGTGAATGATTGCAAAAAGGCGAAGCCCCCCGCGTTGAGACCGTGCGGAAATCGCGTCGTCATCAGATAGGCGGCGCGGACGCGCGCTTGCTCTATTGTTTCGGGCGGAAATGAGAGAAGCGCCATCATGGCGAGGCGCTCGGCCTCGAAAGCATCGTCCTCTTTTGTCGTGCCGGGATTCTCCCTACATGCGTAGCGGAAGGCCCGAACCGCGAGCATGTGATCCGCGATAGCCTCAATGAGTGTGTTGCTCATGGGGCAGTTTTCGCTTTTGAAAATCCTGCGCGGCTCCCGGAAAATGCAGTTCGATCGGACCCCTCGCCGAGATCATGATCGGCCCTTCCCCAATCGGTCGCCCATGTAGCAGGACGATCCCGACGCGGTCGGAGACAATCATCATGGCTGTCGGAGCGGCGATGTTCTTCTTACAATCACGGGCTCCAAAATCGGGCGCGTTTCAGCTACCTCTAGCGAGCATGGCGGCGCGTATATCAGCCAGCACGTCGCGATCATCCGGGTGGATCGACAGAAGCTGCTTCCTGATTTCCTTTCATTCTACCTCAGCCTGCGAGATGGTGGACAGCGCCAAATCGAGAAATGTCAATACGGGCAGACAAAGCCGGGCTTGAATTTCGAGCAAATCCGCGCTTTCGAGATACCCCGTCCCCCGCTCCCTCTACAGCAATCCTTCTGCGAAAGAATTAGTCTCTCTAGGGCGCTGATTAAGCAGGAATACGAGCATATAAATTCGATGAACACTTTGTTCTCCTCCCTCCAACATCGCGCCTTCACCGGCCAACTCTAGCGGGCGCCCGCATGTCGCAATTCGCCTTCCTCCAAGCCGAATTCGCTTCCGTCCACGACCATGCGCGCAAGGCCGAGACGCTTGCGCTCGCCGATCCGCGCGCCGCCTGTTTCTATGCGCGGCTCGCGCTGGAGACCGCGCTTTTGTGGATGTACGAGCGCGACGGCGCGCTGCGCTGGCCTTACGACAAGGCGCTCGCGGCGCTGATCCACGAGCCGAGTCTGCGCCGGCTCGTCGGCCCCGGCCTCGTCGCCAAGGCACAGATCGTCAAGGATTTCGGCAATCGCGCCGTGCATGATCCGCGCCCCGTCGCTCCGCAGGCGGCCGTCACGGCGCTGCGCGAATTCTTCCATTTCAGCTATTGGCTCGCCCGCACCTACGCCAAGGGCGCCAAGCCCGCGGCCGCCGAGCAATTCTCCGCCGACGCGCTGCCCCGCGTCGCCCAGGTCGACGTCACCACCCTCGGGCGGCTGAAGGAGATCGCCCGCCGCTATGCCGACGAGGCGAAAACGCGCGAGGCGACGCGGGCGAAGACGCAGGCCGAGCGCGAGGCGCTCGACGCCGAACTCGCCCGCCTGCGCGCCGAGATCGCCGCCATCAAGAAGGCCAATGCGGCGACGCCCGACGCCCACGATTACCGCGAGGAGGAGACCCGCGACGCCTTCATCGACAATCTGCTGCACGAAACCGGCTGGCGGCTCGACAAGCCGAGAGACCGCGAATTCGAGGTCTCCGGCATGCCGACCCAGAGCGGACAGGGCTTCGTCGATTATGTGCTCTGGGGCGACGACGGCAAGCCGCTCGCCCTCGTCGAAGCGAAGCGCACGCGAAAAGACCCGCGCGTTGGCCAGCAGCAGGCGAAGCTCTACGCCGATTGTCTCGAAAGAATGTTCGGCCAGCGGCCGGCCATCTTCTACACCAATGGCTATGAGCACTGGCTCTGGGACGACGCCAGCTATCCGCCGCGTCCGGTGCAGGGGTTTTTGAAAAAAGACGAGCTGCTGCTCCTGCATCAGCGCCGCACGACGCGCCGCCCGCTGGCGAGCCTCGCGCCCGATCCCGCCATCATCGACCGCCGCTACCAGACCAGGGCCATCCGCCGCGTGACGGAAGGATTCGAGCGGGACCATTTGCGCAAGGCCCTGCTCGTGATGGCCACCGGCACCGGCAAGACGCGCACGGTGATCGCCCTCGTCGATCTGCTGATGCGCGCCAATTGGGTGAAGCGCGCGCTCTTTCTCGCCGATCGCGTGGCGCTGGTGAACCAGGCCGTCCGCGCCTTCAAGGAGACAATGCCCCACGCTGCGCCGGTCAATCTCGTGACCGACAAGCAAACCGACGGCCGCATCTACGTCTCGACCTATCCGACCATGATGGGGCTGATCGACGACGTGGAAAACGGCGTGCGTCGCTTCGGACCCGGCCATTTCGACCTCATCGTCATCGATGAGGCGCATCGTTCGGTTTATCGCAAATACAAGGCGATTTTCGACTATTTCGACTGTCTCCTCGTCGGCCTGACCGCGACGCCGCGCGACGAGATCGACCGCGACACCTATGCGCTTTTCGAGCTGGAGCGCGGGGTGCCGACCGACGCCTACGATCTCGATCAGGCGGTGTCCGACGGCTATCTCGCGCCCCCGAGGGCGATCTCCGTGCCGCTGCGCTTCCAGCGCGAAGGCATCCGCTACGATGAATTGTCGGAAGAGGAAAAGACCCGGTGGGACGCGATCGAATGGAGCGAGGACGGCGCCATTCCCGACAGCGTCGACGCCGCGGCGCTCAACAAGTGGCTGTTCAACGAGGATACGGTCGACAAGGTGCTCGAACATCTGATGACTCACGGCCTGAAGGTGGAGGAGGGGGACAGGCTCGGCAAGACGATCATCTTCGCCAAGAACAGCGACCATGCCAAATTCATCGCCCGCCGGTTCGACGCGAACTACCCGCATTTCAAGGGCAATTTCGCGCGGGTGATCGACTATCACACCGCTTACGCGCAGACGCTGATCGACGAGTTCTCCGATCCCGCGCGAGAGCCGCAGATCGCGATCTCCGTCGATATGCTCGACACGGGCATAGACGTGCCGGACGTGGTCAATCTCGTCTTCTTCAAGATCGTCCGCTCCAAGACCAAGTTCTGGCAGATGATCGGACGCGGCACGCGCCTGCGCCCCAATCTCTTCGGCCCTGACCAGCACAAGGATCACTTTCGGATTTTCGATTTCTGCCAGAATTTCGAGTTCTTCAATCAGAATCCCAAACTCTCCGAGGGCGCGCTCGGCGAGCCGCTCGGCGCGAAGCTGTTCAAGGCGCGGGTCGAACTGCTGGGCGAACTCAAGGATGTGGATAAGGACGACGAGCCGCTCGTGAAGGTCGCCAATGGCTTGAAGGAGCGCCTCTTGGACGAAGTCGGCAGCATGAGCCTCGACAATTTCATCGTTCGGCCGAAACGCCGCTATGTCGAGAAATTCCAGAAGAAGGAGGCCTGGGAGCGGCTCGGCGCCGAGGACCGCGCCGAACTTTGCGATCATCTTGCCGGCCTGCCCAGCGCCTACAAAGACGACGATCTTGGCGCGAAGCAGTTCGACCTGCTCGTGCTGCGCGCCGAGATCGCGCTCCTGCGCGCCGAGCCGGCGCTGGCGGCTTGCCGCAAGAAGATACAGGATATTGCGGCGCAACTCGAAGAGATGAAGAACGTCCCGATGGTCGCCGCCGAGATGGCGTTGATCCTCGAGGTGCAAACTGAAGAATACTGGCGCGACATTACGCTGCCCATGCTCGAAGAGGTTCGCCGGAAGCTGAGGAAGCTGGTGAAGCTGATCGAGCCCAGGGACCGCAAGGTGATCTATACGAATTTCGTGGACGACATCGGGCCAGCGGAGGACGTCGCCATTCCGGTCGCCACCGGGGCGGACAAGGCGCGCTTCAAGATGAAGGCCCGGCATTTCCTGTCCAGGCACGAAAATCATATCGCCATTTCGAAGTTGCGGCGCAACGAACAACTCACCCGCCAGGACCTCTCCGAGCTTGAACGCATGTTCCTGGAGGAGGCCGTGGGCGAGGAGCAGGACCTCGCGCGCGCCCGAGAGGAATATGGCGGGCTCGGTCTCTTCGTGCGCTCACTCGTCGGTCTCGAACGCGAGGCGGCGAAGCAGGCGCTCGATGGTTTCGTGATCGGACGGGCGCTCACGGCCAATCAGATCGAATTCATCGACATGATGCTCGCCGAACTGACGGAGAACGGCGTGCTCGACCCCGGCCGCCTCTACGAGGCTCCCTTCGACGGGATGCACGCCCACGGCGTCAGCGGCATGTTCGCAAAGAGCGAAGTGACGTCGCTTGTGGAAATTCTTCAGCAAATCAGGGACAGGGCCGCAGCCTAGCCAGGCGCCTCGCTACCCGATTGGCGCCGACCCATCGGGATCAATGATGGGACACGGCATGCCATCGCGCTGAAAGAGAGCCGAGAGTGCGGCCATGACCGGGTCTCCCGCGCATGCGGTTTTCTCTGCGTTCAGCATTTTCTGGAGTTCAGCGACATCCGCCTCCGTATCGCCCATCGGCCAAAGGGCGGAACTTGCCAGTTTGCGCTTTCGCTGCATGAGGCTTTGAAGAAGACAGTCGAAGGAGTTTTCTCGATAGGCCGGATGTATGGCCATCGGTAAGTGGATGGTGACGGGGCGCGTCTGCCCGAGACGATGGACGCGGTCGTTGCATTGCTCCTCGACCGCAGGATTCCACCATCGCGAGAGATGAATGACGTGCGTGGCGGCCGTGAGCGTCAGGCCGACGCCGGCAGCCTTTGGACCAAGGACGAGAATATCGAAACCGTGATCATCGTCCAGATGACGCTGGAAGCGGTTGACGATGGCCTGGCGTTTCGGGATGGGCGTTTCGCCGTTGATGAGGTCGATGCGGCTCAAGCCGAATTCCGCGCGCGCCAGCTCTATGAAGCGATGCTGCATCAGGCGATGTTCGATGAAGACGAGGGCGCGCTCGCGGCGCGCCGCAATGCGCCGGAGGATATCGAAAGTCGCCGACAGGCGCGCCGAAGCCTCGATGAAATCCGAGTCGGCGGTCGTCTCGTCCAGGCTCGGATGAACGGAGACCGAGCGGATATGATGCAGCATCTTCAGGGCTGCGCCCATCCCTCCCTGAGCGAGCTTCAGTCTTGCGTCATCGTAGACCGAGGCCTGGCCATGCGGCATCAGCCGGGGGTGGAGGCGCCGGGTTTTTTCGGGCAGGTCGCGTGCGACCTGATCTTTCGTGCGGCGAAGGGCGAGGGCAGGCCGTCCGTCCAGCGGCTTGAAGACGCGTCCGTGCAATTCCGCCATGTTGTCGCCGTCCGGCGACTCGTAACGGGTTCTGAAATCCTTGAAGCTTCCGAGCGATCCGGGGGCAAGTTGTTCCATTATGGCCCAAAGATCGATGGTGCTGTTTTCGATCGGCGTGCCGGTCAAGCCGATGCGGAAATCGGCATTCATGAACAATCCGGCCTGCGTGCGCAGGGCCGCTGGGTTCTTGAGCGTCTGGATCTCGTCGAAAACGAGGGCGCTGAAGGGGATGCGGCCGAGCGAATGCTGGTAATTGGTCAGGGTTGTATAAGTCGTCAGCAGCCAGAAGCGGTGGGCTCGGCCTTCTTCCATCGCCTCTGTCAGAAACCCGAAGTCGAGCTTGATCTCGCCGCTGTCGATATCGCGACCAGCTTTCCCCGTCAGCTTCCGGCTTGAAATGGCGGAGCCGTAGAGGCGGATGAGATGGCCGAGGCCCGGCTCGCAGACGTGCCGCGCCACCTCCTGCTCCCAGTTTTCGAGCAGCGACGTCGGCGCCACGATCAGCACGGGTCCGCGCTGCGCCGCGTCTGCCTCCGCCATGTGAGATTTCAGCCAGACTAGAAACGCGATCGTTTGCAGCGTCTTGCCGAGACCCTGCTCATCGGCGTTCAGGACGCCGGGAAGACCGGCCCGCCACGCCGCGACCTGCCAGTCGAAGCTCTCGACCTGATGCGGCTTCAGCGGCGTTCGGATCGCCTCGGGAACGACCGCCGCCACGCGCGGCGCGCGGCGTTGGAATTTCGCCAACCATTCGATGTCGTGGAAATTCTTCTTGCCGTCGAGAACATGGGGGCCGGTCGGTCCGGCGGATTCATCCGCCGGGTCTTCCGTCCGGTCGTCGGCGTCCTTCCGCCGCGCCCGTTCGAGATGGACGTCGAGGGTCGCGATCATCTCGGGACGCGCCGGCAGATGAATGTCGGCCAGAGGGACCGCCTTCCGTCCCTGCTCGATGGCCTGCGTCACCTGCTCGCGCAATTCTCCGATTGCCGCCGCCGGCAGGTCGCCGAGGATCTCCGCGACCCGGCGCGCGAATTCCTCCTCGAGCCAGGTCGTCCCGCTGCCGGTAAAATCGCCGAGGTCGGGTTTTTCGAAGACCTTGACGCCCGTCACGCGTTCCGAGAACTCCCGCGTCTCGACAAAGACCGGTCCCGCGACATTTTCGATCGCCTCTTCTTCCGCTTCGGGGCCGAGGTCGTCGAGGCGGCCCTCCCTGCGCAATGCCGCCTCGACCGCTTCAGTGATGCGGGGGCGGGGGTTGCGGATGAACGCGGCGCGCTCGGCCCGCGGCGCGTGCTGCATCCCAGCCATAACGTCGAGCGCCGGCAGCGCCGCTCGGTCGATGACGAGAAAGCTGCCAGGCCCCAGACGATAGGCCGGCGTCGCGCCGCGCTCGCGGACCCGTCTCTGGAACAGGCCGAGGTCGTGGCCGCTCAATTCACTGTCGCTTTCCGAGACGGCGCCGTCTTCGTTTTTCTCGCCGATCCGCCGGCCCGAGAAGGGCACGACCTCGAAGTCATCGCCGGCCGCGTTCGCGGCGATCGACAGCCGGTCGGCCACGCGCACCTGCAGGCCGGAGAGGAAATCGGTCATCGAGACCCTGGCGGCGGCGGCGCTGTCGGCGATGCGCACGCCGGGATCGAGCGCCTGCCTGAATCGCGCCAGCGCGCCCCAATGGTCGATGTCGCCGCCGCCCGGCCGGAATCCTTCGGCGACCTCGACGGCTTCCATGAGCCAGAGCGGCAATCGCCGCGGGCCGCTTGATGTCTCGAGGATCGCGCCCGTCCTGCGCGGCGCCTGACGCTGGCCGTTGCGAAACCATTCGGCCTTGAGACGGAAATTCGGAGAGCCGACGAGCCCCTCGGCGTCGGTCCGCAAGGTGAGATCGACGAGCGACGGCAGGCCGAGAATCCGCGCCGTCTCACCCGGCAGCGCCGCCGCGAGGCGGTGCGAGAGGCGGATCTGATCCGCGCCGATCTCCAGCGCCTCCTTCGTATCCTCCGCCAGCGCGCGCAGATCGGCGAGCGCGAGGATGAGGTCGCGGTCGCTCGGCGGCAGATGTTCGAGGTCGCGCTTGCGGGCGCGCGTCACAAGGCGTTGCAGGAGACCCTCGCGCGTTGCCTTCAAGGTGAGGCGAAGGTCGCCCGCATCGAAGTGGAGATCGAACATCTCTGGCCCTCAAATCCGTTCTAGCACCCAGCCCTGCCAATACCCGTATTCGTCGTGAGTTTTCTTTTCGGAACCGCTTATTCGTCTGATCGCCTCACAGTCATATTCCTGCAGATAGAGCGCCGGAGCGTTCGGATTACTCTCCTTAAAAATGTGGACCTTGTAACTATGGGAGCCTTCCACAACGATCTTGCTCCCGATTTTCAGGATAAGAAGGGACGTATCTTTACGAACTCCTCGCGCTATTTGGCGCCCAAAGCTCAATGAGCTCCTCCCGCTCGCCGAGTTAGTCTGGTTAGCCGCGAACCTAGCTCCGCTGTCACTGAACGCGACCCACGCGGCATCGATGCGCTTTTCCTCGTGAAGGGAGAGCCAGAATTTTCTGCGAGGAGGGAACATGTGGCTCTTCTCCACCGCTGATATTACATCCAAGAAGAAGCGGATGTTTTCTCCCGTCAGCCAGCGCATGATCACCGCGAGGCAATCGGGCGGGACGCCCGCCCAGGCGCCGCCGCCCATGACGCGCGGATCGCCATACATGCCCATTAATGCCTCGGTGATGAAGGTCAGCACGTCCTGCGGCGGCTCCTGCTTCAACCACGGTTCGAGCGCCGCCGTGATTGCTTCCGCCGCGCCCGATATTCTCGCCTTTTGCCCATCCGGTTTGAGCCAGCGAAACAGCCGCTCTAGCGCCGCCCTGCCTTTCAGGTGTGGCCGCATCAGTTCTACGAATGCCAGGTGTGCGTGGTCCATCAGGCCGGGCGCGTGGGGGGTGCGCAGGCCGAGCGCCTGCAGGCCGCGCCAGCAGTCGTCCATCGCGGTCATTTTCAGGGCGATCGCCGTCGGCGCGCGATCGGGGTCGAGAAGCTCGGGAATGTTCTCACGAAGCCGCCGCCACCTCGCGCCAATGCGTGGCCAGGCGCTACCGAGAGCCGATGCGAAGCGCTGTGTGTGGGGCGCGCCAGGTTCGTAGGATACGAGATAGACTGAGAGCATGGCGTCGAGAAAAGACCGGCGCGTCGTGGCCCTTATTTCGTCATAGTAGAAGTCGCGCAGCCCCGCGAGGTCGGGCCGCGCCCGGCGGTCCGCGTCGAACAGCGCCCGTGCGGCGGAGGTCACGAAGGACATGCGCGTTTCGCGCCAGTCATCCGACTCCAGACGACGGCGCATCTCCTGGACAAGGCGCTCGCGGTCCTTCTCCGGCGGGGTGACGACGACGTCGGGCCATCGGTCGAGGATACGGTTCTTTCGCGCTTCCAGCATCTGCAGGTCGGGGAGGCCTGGCGCGTCAAAGACGGCGGGTTTCGAGAGGATCGCGCTGAGACTCATGGCGCGCCGCTCCGCGGAACGCTCTCCGAGCCGACCGCGACGCCCCTGCGCAGATCGTCCTTGAGCTTCAGTATATCTCTTGGGGATCGGGGCGTAGACATGATTATCCTCAAGTCGATGCGCCGGTTGGTCGCTTTTCCTTCCGGCGTCGCATTGTCGACGACTGGGCGCATTCTGCCGTAACCCGCCACCGACAGGACGGGCTGCGCACGGTCGTTGAGATGCTCGACGAGCGTCGGCTCGTGCTTCGTCATGGCGAAGAAAGTTTCGTTGGCGCGGTTGGTGGAAAGCGTCATGTTATTGTTGTCCTGCCCGTCCGAATCCGTGTGTCCCTCTATCTGCACGGCTTCGATGGCGACGCCGTCCGCGTTGCAGCGGTCGCTCCAGGAAGATCTCGGTCCCAATGTGTAGCAGGGCAGCACTTCGCCGAGGCGCGCGGCAATGGTCTCCACGATGCGGCGCTTGTCGGGCCGAAGTTCGCTCGATCCGGTCTTGAACAGACCGTCGCCTTTGAAGCGCAGCGCGTCGTTCTCGTTGCTGATCTCGACCTGCAGGTCCGGAAAGTCGGTTCTCAATTTGGTCTGGAGATCTTCAAGAATTTTTTGTCGCTGCCGGGCCACGGCGGCGAGATAATTCTCGATCGTGCGATTTTTGAGCTGCTCCAACTGCCTCTGAAGCTCACGCACTTCGCTCTGCAGCTTGTCCCGTTCCTTAACGACGCTGTCATAGAGCCGGCGCGGCACCCGGTCGGGGTCGCGCAGCTGCGATGCGAAGAACGCGAGCAGGATCATCACAATGAAGAGAAAGCTCACCGTCATGTCGGTCATCGACACGAAGGCGGACTCCTCCTCGTCCTCATGGTGGCGTCGCCGAACGGCCCTCACGACCGCCTCGCGCTCTGAGGTTCGAACTGTTCGGCCTGCTCGACGATGGCCCGCAGCGTATCGAGCGCCGGCGCCAGTTCATCCTGCATCCGGCGCACATGACCAAAGAGGCTCTCGACGGCCGCGCCGACGCGGTGCGTATAATCGTCGAATGCCCTGCCGAGCTTGTCGTCAATGTCGTCGAGCCGGTCGCCCTGGCCCTTCATGCGATCAAGCAGGGCGCCGAGACCGGTGAGCGAGGTCTCGATCGCCCTGGCTTGGCCGCCAAGCGCCTGCTCGGCTGCGGCGAGGGTCTGCGCAGCGCTGCGGGCGGTCGCCTCGGAGGAGCGGGCGACTGTGTCGGCGGCGTGCGCCGTGCTGTCCTTGAGCTGTGTAACCGCGACCTCGATTCTCTCATTTGCCGAGCGGATCGGCGCGACGGCGGCGACCAGTTCCTGCGATGCTGAGCGGAAGCTGCTCGCGGCCTGTTCGGTGGCCTCCGCTCCGCCGCGGACGCCATCGGAAAGCCGGCGCATGCCGGTCGCGCCTTCGGTAAGGGCGGCGACAAGGGCGGCAAGGCGCGCGGCGATCTCGTCGAGCGGCGCGATCAGCTCCTGTCCCGCCTTTTGGGCGAGCTGCTCCGTCCGGTCGGAAATCTCCTGCGTCGTGCGGCCCATGGCGTCGAGCACGGCGACGCCCGCCGATCCGATCGCGGCGGCGGCGGCGGCGCCCTCGGCCGTGATCTGGTCGCGCACGGCGGCGCGGCCTTCCTGCGAAGCCGCTTCCATTTCGGAGCGGAACCCCTGCGCGGCCTGTTTCATGTCGGCGGCGGCGGCGGATAGGGCGCGAGCGCCTTCGCCGGTGTTGTCGCGGATGCCCTCCAGCGTCTGGTTCATGACGGCGAACAGCTTTTCCGCGCCTTGTGCGAAGGCGCCCGAGGTCGTCTCGGCGGTGGCGCCCATCGCGCCGCGCAACTCCTCCACGGCCTGCGTCAGACGGTTGACGGCCGTGTCCATCTCCATGGCGACACGGCCCGAGCTGTGATCCATCCGGTCGGATAGCGCCGCGATCCGGTCTCCTGCCTGGACGAGACTCTCGCCGGCGGTGGCGAGCGCGCGGCCGACGTCGTCGGAGAAGCGCGCCGAGAGGCCCTTGACCATCTCGTCCATTCCCTCGACGCCGGCCTGGCCGACCTGCTGCATGAGCGGCGCCATTGCCGATGTCATGGAATTAGAAATCGCCGCCGGCAATTCCTCCCGCAAGGGGCGGCTCAGTTCCGCGACGAGTTCGAGGCCGATCTGCCGGAAGTGGTCGCGCTGTTCACGTGTCGCTCTCAGTTGCTCGACGGCAAGATCCTCGAGGCTGATGAAGGTGAGCCGCGTCTCGATGTCCGCGCAGAGAAAATGGGCCGCGCGCTCAACGCGGGACATGCCAACTCTAAGCACAACTGTGAAAATAATCGAGCAAAACAATCCCGTGAGAGACATAATGAATTTCGCGGAGGCAATCGTGAGGAGCTCGCGAAGCGAGGTTTGGACTGTCTCTGGCGTGGAGAAATTCATCGAGCTCAGGGCGGCGATGAGACCGAGGAACGTCAAAAAGAGTCCGACGCTGACGAAAAGGCCCGGGATTGTCCGCCAGCCGCCAGGCCCGAAATGCAGATCCTCCGGATTGAAAAACACCGAAGGGCGGACCGAGTTTCGATAGGTGACCGCGCCCCCTTCGTCGTGAGCGACGAGCGTTTCCCGATACTCACGCCACGCGGTCGCCACCTGCTTGCGTGCTTCGCTTTTCGCTTCCGCGTGGACTGTGTAGTCGAGCCCATTGATCTCTTCGGCGAAGTTGGTCTGATCGGTCTTCAGGATCAGGCGACGCAGCCAAAGTATGGCATTGCGTCTCGCGACCGCCGTTCGGAAATAGATGATGATGCCGACGACGAGGGCGATGATGAGAAGAAGAGTTACAAGGCCCGGCGCGGATGGGTCTTTCAGGCCAGACGCGAGCGAAAGCACGAAATCTCGAACAATGCGTCCGAGGAACGACAAAAAACCAGACATGGGGCAACCATCTTCAATTGGGCGATGACTGGTATTTGTTGTTAAAGGTTACAACTTGCGTCGTCTACGCATCCATCGTGCGGGAGATGCTGCTCGAAGACGTTGAGCAAACGGAAGCCGCCGCAGCCTCGGAAGTAGAAGCCGGCGCTGCCCCTGAACGTAAGAAGGCGGCCAGAGCCCGCACATCTCCCCCGCGTCGAGACCATGGTCGTGACGATTATATTCCGTTCGCCCGAGCTGGCCTCTCTGATTGAAGCGACGCCTTCAACCGGTCTAGCGTTAATCGCGACGGGGTCGGGCCGCTTCGGCAACTGGTTTAAGGATGCGTGCAAGGCCGCGGGCGTTCCCGGCTCGGTCCATGACCGCCGCAAGTTCGGTGCAACGCGCCCGGCCAATGCTGGCGCCAGTGTCCATGACCTTCAGGCGGTGGGAGAGTGGGCGCTGGCGGAAGTCTATACGACCGCGCTCGCCTCGCGCGGCGCGCTCTTGAGGCTAGGGCAGCCCGAAACAAGAACGGCTATTCCCGCACCCGCGCATAAGGTGCGGGGGACGAGACAAGAAGACCTTGTAAAACCATATACTTATTTTTGGGGTGGTGCCCCTGGCCGGAGTCGAACCAGCACTCCTTGCGGAACTCGATTTTGAGTCGAGCGCGTCTACCAATTCCGCCACAGGGGCCCGAGCGTCGGCTTCATCGAAACCGTCCGTCAGCGGGGCGGATATTAGCGAGGCGGCAGGGCGCGTCAAGCCGCGTGGCCGCCTTCTTTAGGTTAAACTTTTCGTGCTATGGCCTGCCATCCCGCCAGACGGCCTCGACGAGGGAAGATGAAAAAGCTTTACGACTGGACCATGTCGCTTGCGGCCAGCAAGCACGCGCCCTTCGCGCTCGGGGCCATCGCTTTCGCGGAAAGCTCGTTCTTCCCCGTGCCGCCGGACGTGATCCTGGTGCCGATGACCCTCGCCGAGCCCAGGAAGGCCTGGTATTACGCGGCGCTGTGCACCATCGCGTCCGTCGCGGGCGGGGCGCTGGGCTATGCCTTTGGGTCGCTCTTCTACGATACGATCGGGCAGTGGCTGATCAATTTCTACGGCTATGGCTCGAAGATGGAGGCGCTGCGCGCCTTCTATGCCCAATGGGGCGCGATCTTCATTTTGGTGAAGGGCTTCACGCCGATCCCCTACAAGCTCGTGACCATCGTGTCCGGCCTGCTGGGCTATAATTTCCCGCTGTTCATCGCGCTCTCCTTCATCACGCGGGGCGCGCGCTTCTTCGTGCTGGCGGCCGCGATCAACCGCTTCGGCGAGCCGATCCGCGACAAGCTCGAAAGCCATTTCGGCCTCTTCGTAGGGTCTCTGGCCGTGGTCGTGGTCGCGGGCTTCGCCCTTGCGGCCAAGATGTTCTGATCGTGAAGGCTCTCCTTGCGGACATGAGCCCGCGCCTTATCGCGACGTTCATCTTCGCCCTGTCCGCCGCGACGATCGGCGGCGCCTGGGCCTATGAGGCGCTCGGCTATCTGCCCTGCGAGCTCTGCTACAAGGAGCGCATTCCCTATTACGTCGCCTTCGCGCTGGCGCCGCTCGCCGCCTTCGCCGCGCAGACGGGCAGGGCGGGCCTCGCCCGCGGGGCATTTCTGCTGATGGCGGCGCTATTTGTCGCGGACGCCGGCCTCTCGATCTATCATTCGGGCGTCGAGTGGAAGATCTTTGCCGGTCCTTCGGATTGCTCCGGCGCGCTGAGCGCGGCCGGCTCGATGGACGACTTCATGAAGCAGCTCAAGACCGTCAAGGTCGTGCGTTGCGACGAACCCACGCTTTTCGTGCTGGGCCTCACGCTTGCGAACTGGAACGTGCTGATCACGGGGGCGCTCGGGGCGCTCGCCGCCATGGGCGCCCGATCCCGCTAGCCGATGATCCGCGCGCTGCGCTCCCAACCGCCATCGCCCGTGGCCGCACGGATGATGGCCTTTGCGATCTTCTCGCCCCCGGCCGACGAGGGCTCGATAGGATTGGCGTAATCCGCGGGCGCGTTCACGACAAGGCGCAGATCGATGATGGTGAGGCCATGCTCGACGCCGATTCGGATAATGGCGTCGTTGAAAGGCGCGAGCGCCGTTCTGGCGATATGCTGGAATGTCTGGTCAGGGAAATTCCCCCAATAGATCGTGCAGATTGCCGAGTGCCTGTCGATGTGCAGACAGCCCTCGAGCATGGCGCGATAGGCCGCCTCGAACGCGCGCGCGGCGTCGCCGATCATCGCGACGGCCTGCGCACTCTTGGTCACCGGCGCGTCGAGCAGCGGAGCAAGCTCGAGCACGTCATTGCCGCCCACGCTGACGACAAGCTTGTCCACATCGGCCGGGAGTTTCGCGAGTTGCGGGGCGACCTCGTCGATCCGGGCGCCATCGACAGCCCCGAGCGTGGCCCGCCAGCCAATCGGAATATGCTTCCTCACCTGCTTGATGATAGCCGGTCCGCCTACCGTATAGGCCGCGTTGTCGAAGATGGAGTCGCCGACGAGCGCGAGATGCGCCATTGAGGTGCCGCCCTGCGTCCCTGTTGTCCTGCGAGGAATATAGGGCGCGGGCCGAAGCCGCCGCAAAGACCCCATGCGCAAGGCGGTCCGCACGCCCTGCGCCGAGCCGTAGGCGTTACGCGCTTTCCGCGGCGAGGCGCGCCCGAGCCCGCAGTTTCTCCGTCTCGCTTTTCAGCTGGCCGCAGGCGGCGAGAATGTCGCGGCCGCGCGGCGTGCGCACGGGGCTCGCGTAGCCCGCGTTGAAGACGATATCGGAGAAGCGTTCGATCGTCTCCCAGTCCGAGCACTCGTAAGGCGCGCCGGGCCAAGGGTTGAAGGGAATGAGATTGATCTTCGCCGGCACGCCCTTGAGCAGCCGCACCAGTTCGCGCGCCTCGGCCGGGCTGTCGTTGACGCCCTTGAGCATCACATATTCGAAGGTGATGCGGCGGGCGTTGCTGGCGCCGGGATAGTCGCGGCAGGCCTGCAACAGTTCCTTGATTGGATATTTCTTGTTCAACGGCACGAGCACGTCGCGCAGATCGTCGCGCACGGCGTGGAGCGAGATGGCCAGCGCCGGCCCGCAATCCGCGCCGAGCCGCTCGATCTGCGGCACGACGCCCGATGTCGAGACCGTGATGCGCCGCTTGGAGAGGGAGAGCCCGTCGCCATCGGCCATGATATCGACGGCCGCCATGACGTTCTCGATATTGTAGAGCGGTTCGCCCATGCCCATGAAGACGATGTTGGAGACGGCGCGCACGCCTTCCCCCGAGGGGACGAGGCCGTCGGTTGGCCGCTCGCGGTCGGGAAAGTCGCCGAGCCGCTGCCGCGCCACGAGAAGCTGGCCGACGATTTCCGCCGTCGTCAGATTGCGCACGAGCTTCTGCGTCCCGGTGTGGCAGAAGCTGCAGTTGAGCGTGCAGCCGACCTGTGAGGAGACGCAGAGCGTGCCGCGGTCGCTTTCGGGAATGTAGACGCACTCGACTTCCGCGCCCTTGTCGAGGGCGTCGACGGGGGCGAGGCGCAAGAGCCATTTGCGGGTGCCGTCGACGGAAATCTGCTCCTCGACGATCTCCGGCAGGCGAAGTTCGAAGGCGTCGTCGAGCGTCGCGCGCAACGCCTTGGAAATATTGAGCATTTCCTCGAATCCGCGCGCACCGCGGAAATAGACCCAGTGCCAAAGCTGCGCCGCGCGCATTCGGATCTCGCGTTCCGGCAGGCCGAGCGCGCGCAAGGAGTCCGCCATGCCGGAGCGCGTCATGCCGGCGAGCGATGGTTTGTCGGCGGCGGCGGTGTGTGACAAAGTCATATTCGATCCCTGGAGCTTGGCGCTCTAATTGGGTCTGGCGCTGGCGGCCGGGCGAGCCCGCGCCCAAGAGATGCGCATTTCCGCCCATTTTATCCAGAGCAAGGACCAGGCGAAACTGTCCGCGCGCAAAATCCTCATAGCGACCTTCGGGTCGCTTGGCGACATCCATCCTTTCGTTGCGCTGGGCCAGGCGCTGGCGCGGGAAGGCTTCGCGCCCGTGATCGCGACGAGCGCCGTCTATGCGGACCATATTCGCGGCGAGGGGCTCGGCTTCGCGCCCATCCGGCCGGATGCCGAGGATCTCATGGCGCGGCTCGGCATGGACCTCGGCGAAATCGCCCGCAAGATGGCGGAAGATGACAAGTTTCTCTTTGATACGCTCATCTTTCCGCATCTTCGCGAGAGCTACGACGACCTTCTGGCCGCCGCCGAGGGGGCGGAAGTCGTGGTTTCGCACAGCCTCGCCTTCGCGGCGCGCCTCGTGGCCGAGACGAAGGGCCTGCCGCTCGTGACCGTGCTGCTCTCGCCGTTAATGCTCTATTCGGCCTTCGATCCGCCGCTCGCTTCACGAGTTCCGCTGCGCCGCGCGCCGGTCTGGCCGATCGAGATCGCCTACAACCGGCTTCTCTTGTGGTCGCTGGCGCAGGCCGTGGGCCTTTGGGCCGAGCCGCTGCGTCGGCTGCGCCGCGAGCTGGGACTGCGGCCGCGTTACGGGCTGGACCTGCTGCTGGGCTCTAAATCCTCGACCGCCGTCATCGGCCTGTTCAGCCCGGCGCTGGCCCCGTCGCAGCCCGATCACGGCTCCCGGACGCTCATCGCCGGGCATACGTTCCACGACCGCTATCTCGACGGCGGCGCGCTCGCCGCGGAGCTTGAGGCGTTCCTGGACGGCGGAGAGGCGCCTGTCGTTTTTACGCTCGGCAGCTTCGTCACTTTGGCCCGGAAGGATTACTATCGCGACTGCGCCCGCGTCGCCGAGCGGCTTGGTCGGCGCGCCGTCCTGCTCGCCCATGCGGACGAGGTCGACGAGATCGGCGACGACCTGCCGGACGGGGTTTTCGCCGCCGCCTACATACCGCATTCGCAAATCTTCCCGCGCGCGGCGGCGATTGTGCACCACGGGGGGATTGGCACAGTCGGGCAGGCGCTTCGCGCCGGCCGGCCGCAGGTCGTCACGCCCTTCCTTGGCGATCAGTTCGACAACGCGGAGCGGCTCGCGCGGCTCGGCGTGGCGCAGGTGGTCGACGGCAAGACCGCGACCGCTGACGCGCTGTGGCGGGCGCTCTCCCGCCTCGACCAAGATTGCGCGGCGCAGGCGGAGAAAGTGGCGGGCCTCGTCAGGAGAGAGGACGGCGCTGGCGTAGCGGCGGTGCGGATCGCGGCGCTGGTCGGTCAAGGCGCCGGGAGAGAATGGGCTTCATGCTGAGGGGGGCTATCGTTCTGGCCGTTCTGCTCGGCTCGCACGCGACAGCGCAAGATGCGCTGCGACTGAAACTCGGCGCCAGCGCGTCCGTTCGGCTCCCGGAGACTCCGTCGACCGGATACTCATGGCGCATCGACGAGGGCGCAAGCAAGGGGCTCGATCTCATCGGCATCGCGGACCGCGGGCACACGCCGGGCAAACCACTCCCCGGCGCGCCGGGCGTTCATGTCTGGTCTATCCGCGCCCAGAAGTTGGGACAGGCGTCGATTCGTTTCGTCTATCAACGCCCCTGGGAGCCAGCATCAGCGGAGACGCGAGAGATCCGGATCGAAATCTTCAGATAGAGTTTATTTGCCCCGCCGGCGCAGGGGGAACGCGCCGTCGTCGTAAAGCGGGCGGATCTGATCCCCGAAGTAATGCGTGTCGTTGATTTCGAGCGTCGAGCCCTTCAGAATTTCCGGCGCCAGCTCTTCGACGGCGAAACGTATGGCCTCCGCGGCCTGTTCGAATCGCCGGAAGACGAGGGCCTTCCGCCGCCTATGGGGGCTCTTGGCGTAATAGAGCGAGGCCTGCTCGAAATAAGCGCTCATCTCCATCACGGCCTCCCGGGTAAATCAGCCAGCCCGTTCCAGGGCGGCTTCCACGACGACACGCTCCTGACCGTCACGTTCCGAGCGGATGCGGTACTGAAGGCCCTGTCCGCCGTCCGGCAGCTGGCGCGTCACCCGAAAGTGGCCACGCTCCCCCGAGGGGTTGGGGCGATAGGCGACGATGACGCCAACCTGGAATTTATGCGTGGGCGTCGCGACGGGTCTCGCCCGCCGATGCCGCTCCCGCGCGTTGATGCTGTCCGTCGTCATTGGCCGCCTCTTTTCAGACTGTAAGCCCCGATCGTCACTTCTTGGCGCGGTCCTGGGACTTGATTCTTTCGATCGTCGACCAAGGGGCCGCCGCGCCGGACGCGGGGGCGACCGCCGGCTTCTCTTTTTTTGGTTTCTTCGCTTCGCGGTTGCTGCGGCGCTGACCTTTGGCCATATCCGTCGTCCCATTTCTGTCGGAGACGTCCGGAAGCGGCAGTATCGCCGCCGCTCCCTTTCCCTTTTCAGGGACAGCCTTCAGACGCGACGGCCTAACCTTGCAGTTGCAACATGTCGGCGGAAAACTTGCCGCTGCGCTTGTCGACGAAGAGCTCGTAGCCGACCTTCTGGCCCTCGATGAGGGAAGGAATGCCGGCGCGCTCGATCGCGCTGACATGAACGAAGACGTCGGGACCGCCGGCTTCCGGCTGAATGAATCCGAAGCCCTTGTTGGCGTTGAACCACTTTACGGTGCCTGTTTGCATTGGGGTGTCCTTTCCAGGAACGGTTGTGCGGCTGCGAGATCGTCGCCGCGCGATAGATCGAAGTTCTGGAGAGGAAGACACAAGCCGACGCGCCAAGGGCGTGAGAGAAAGTAAGATCGTCCGGCCGAAACCCGATTTCTTTAATATAGCTGGGCGGAGATTAAAAACAATGATGATGAAAACTTATTTTTTATTATTTTTTCAATAGATGCCTTGGGAGAAATACGTAGCTTCAATCCGACGTGCGGCGCGCCGACTTCATTGCATCCTCCAGCCGCACGGTCGCCGAGCCGGGTCTGGCGGGTTTCTGCTGGCTTTCATGCGGCGCCCAGCCGGAAATCCAGACGATCTCGAAGCTGGCCCGCACGCGCCCGTCGGCGTCGGAAAAACGCTCGGCGTAAATCTGCGCGGCGCGCGCCAGCACGTCCCGGCGGAGCGGCCGAGATGCGCGCTTCACGAGAACATTGGCCGCGCCCATGGCGCGCAGATCGGCCATCAGCGCGAGCGCCGAGTCGTAGCGGAGAGTGAAGCTGTCCACATCCGCGACGGGCAGAGCGAAGCCCGCCCGTTGCAGGAGCCCGCCCATGTCCCGCACGTCGACAAAGGGTGAGACGCGTGGACTGGCGCCGCCCGTTATCTCTTCCTCGGCCTGCGCCAGCGCGACGCGCAGCTCCACCAAGCTCGTCCCGCCGGGGAGGCAGGCCAGAAACAGTCCGTCGGGCGCGAGGACGCGGCGCACCTGAGCGAGGACGCCCGGCAGGTCGTTTACCCATTGCAGCGCCATGCCGCAGACGACAAGGTCGAAGGAGGCCGGCGCGAAGGGCAGGGTCTCCTCGTCAACGACCGCCGCCCCGCCATAACGGCTCGCGCGAAGCGGAGCCGCGCGCCCGCTCGCGACGATCGCCGCCGAGAAATGTTCCCCCGGCGCGCCGAGGTCGAGCGAACGCGGGAAGTCGCGTTTGACAGTCAGAAGCCTGTCGAGCAGGTCGTCGGCTGCACGCGCCAGAAGGAAATCCGGGGCGCCGCGCGCAATCGCCCGACGTAGCCGTCTGTGCAGCAGGTCTCGGTCGAAGATGCGCGGAGCGGAAAGCTTGTTCGTCATGGCCTTGTCTATTGCGCGCGAGGATCGAACGGGCAAGCGCCTTGGCGTCGCGGATCGGCGCGCTTCATCTACTCAGATAACGGACTCACGGAGGACGCCCCTCCGCGCAGGTCAGAAAGTCTTAAGGTTAAACCCTAACCGCAAGTTGCGGAACTCTTAGACAGTCTGAGGGCCAAGGTTAAAATGCGCCAATAGCTTTCCGTACCTGCGTTCAGCCCAAGGTGTGTATCCATGCGTAAATCGTTTTTCCGGGCCATGGTCCCGCTTTTCGCCGCCGCGGCGACGCTTGGCCTCGCGGCTCTCCCGCAATCCGCTTCGGCTCGCGACACGATCGCCTTCTCGTCCGAGGTCGAGCCCGGCACGATCGTCATCAGCGCCAGCCAGCGCCGTCTCTTTTATGTCGTGAGCCCCGGCGTCGCCATCAGCTATCCGGTCGCCGTGCCCAAGCGTGGGAAGGAGTGGTCGGGCTACACTTCCGTCGATGGCAAATATGTTCAACCCGACTGGGTTCCGCCTGCGGTCGTCAAGGCGGATCACCCGGAGCTTCCGAATTTCATCCCCGGCGGCTCCCCGCGCAATCCGATGGGCGTCGCGGCCTTGACGCTCGATCGGGGCGACGTGGCGATCCATGGCACCACCTCCAGGATGCGCGCCTCGATCGGCACGGCCGCGTCCTATGGCTGCATCCGCATGCTGAACGAGGACGTGGCCGACCTTTATGAGCGCGTGAGCGTCGGTTCGCCCGTGCTGATGCGGCCCTGATCACAGCGTCATGGCCCGGCGCCGGGAAGCCAACTGGCGCCGGATGGAAGTAAAGGGCGACTTCTCCAAAGGTTTTTGTCTCCGCGCCTGCGTCTATCTGTGGAATGAAGCTTCCGGCCCATGGACGGGGCAGGGCGAATCCCCCAGTCTGCGCCCGATCGACGCGTGTTTCGCACCAAGAGCCGTCACGCGTTTCTGAAACAGGTGGAGTATATTGGCGGGAGTGATTGATTCGTTGGCGCGAATCTTCGTGAAAGGAGGCGCCTGTTACCGGTTGATCGCGTTGTAGCGTCGTCCCTCAGTTCGTCAGTCGCCGCGTCCTGCCGACACCCCGATGAAGGTTGGCTCATGCTGATCGCTAGAGAAAAAGAAACGGAACGCGCCGAGCATCCGGTGGATGTTGTGGAGCAACTGGCCGCCACCAACGACTGGAGCTTCGACCGCGAGGACGAAGACGAAATTTCGATCGCCGTCACCGGCGCCTGGACCGAGTATCAGGTCGCCTTCACCTGGCTTCCCCAACTCGAGACGCTTCACGTCAGCTGCGCCTTCGATCTCAAGGCGCCCGCGCGCCGCCGTCCCGAAGTCCTGTCGCTCGTCAATGCGATCAACGAACAAATGTGGATCGGCCATTTCGACTTCTGGCCGCAGGAAGGCGTCGCGATGCACCGACATGGGCTGATCCTCTCCGGCGGCGCGCAGCCTTCCGCGTCCCAGTGCGCGGCCCTGCTCGATAACGCGCTCGCCTCCTGCGAACGTTATTATCAGGCATTTCAGTTCGTGCTCTGGGCCGGCAAATCCGCGCGCGAGGCGCTGGACGCCGCAAATTTCGAAACGAAAGGCGAGGCGTGAGCGACGCGTTGAAGAACGCCTCGATTGCTCTGATCGGGGCCGGAAACATGGGGCTCGCCATGTTGGAGGGCTGGGCCAGCCAAGGCGCCCGCGGCACAGGGGTGGCCGTCGTCGAGCCCAATCCTTCACAGCGCCTTCGCGACCTCTGCGCCGTGCACGGATTTGCTCTGACCGGCGGGGCCGGGGCGCGCGACGCCGTGATCCTTGCCGTCAAGCCGCAAATGCTTGAGGCCGGGGCGGAGGCGGCCGCGCCCTTCGTTGGAGAGAGGTCTGTCGTCGTGTCCATCCTCGCCGGAAAGCGCGTCGAGGATATTGCGGCGCGTTTGCCCGCGGCTGGGGCCGTTGTGCGCGCCATGCCGAACACGCCCGCCGCTATTGGGCGCGGCATGACCGGCGCCTTCGCAAGCCCTGGGACCAAGGATTCCCAGCGGCTTCTGGCCGATGCGCTGCTCCGCGCGGCGGGGCAGGTGGAGTGGGTCGACAGCGAGGCGCTGATCGACGCCGTGACGGCGGTGTCCGGCTCCGGCCCCGCCTATGTTTTTCTGCTGGTCGAATGTCTGGCTGCGGCGGGAGTGGAGGCTGGCCTGCCGAAGGAGCTGGCCGAGCGGCTGGCGCGCGCCACTGTGGAGGGGGCGGGGGAGCTCCTTCATCGTCAGCCTGAGACCAGCGCCGAAACGCTGCGCCAGCGCGTGACTTCGCCCGGCGGCACGACAGCCGCGGCGCTCGGCGTGCTGATGGCGGATGACGGGCTCGCGCCGCTCATGGCCCGCGCCGTGGGCGCCGCCAGGAAACGCGCTGCGGAGCTGTCCGGCTAGCGTGCTTTTTTCGTTCAACATATGCGCCGTGAGCCGAAAACGGCGTCGAAGCGGCGCTTTTTCGCCTTGCCCGGTTGCGGCCCGGCAATAGATTAGCGAAAGAAGACGAAAACCGACATCGGAGATCATTATGAGCACTCGAAACAGGGTGATCGACGCCGCGATGAAGCTCGCGGGCCGCCGAGATTTCGGGGACGTCAGCCTGACCGACATCGCCAAGGAGTCCGACCTTTCACTGGCGGATCTGCGCGACCTGTTCCCCTCGAAGGGCGCGATCGTCGGCGGCTTTTCCCGGCGCATCGACCGGCAAGTGCTGGATGAATTCTCGGGGCTGAACTCTCACGATCCTGCGCGCGACCGTCTCTATGACGTTTTGCGCAAGCGGCTCGAGGCGCTGGAGCCCTACCACGAAGCCTTGTCGAGCATCGCCCGCTGGGCGGCGCGCGACCCGATCACCTCGACGGCGCTCAACCGTGAGACGGTAAATTCCATGCGCTTCATGCTGGAGGCGGCGGACATCGACTGCGACGGCCCAGTCGGCTCGCTGAAGCTCCAGGGCCTCGCAATGGCCTGGGGCCGCGTGCTGGACGCCTGGTTCGAGAACGGCTTCTCTTTTGCGCTCGAGACGCTCGACCGTGAGATCGCGCGCGGCGAACGCTACGTCGAGCATGTCGAGGACTTCGCCCGCATCACTCGGCCCTTCACGGATATGGCGAACCGGCTGTTCGAATTCGGCGGCATGCGCCGCCGCCACGCCCATGCGGCGGACGACGACCATCCGCATTCGCACGCCTGAGGCGGCGTAACGCGCCACCTGCCGACACCCTCTCCCGCCCAGCGGGAGAGGAGACAGGAATGTTAGATCGGCAGCGTCACCGTCGCCCGCAAGCCGCCAAGGGGGCTGCGGTCCAGATTGATGTCCCCGCCGTGAGAGCGTGCGATATCTCGCGCGATGGCGAGGCCCAATCCGGAATTTCCATTATCCTGATTGCGCGCCTCGTCCAGGCGGTAGAAGGGCCGGAAGGCGTCTTCGCGCCGTTCGACCGGAATGCCCGGCCCATCGTCGTCGATATGGATCATCATCATCTCGCCGTCATTCTCCAGCGAGAATTCGAGCTTAGCGCCGTAGCGCTGGGCGTTGCCCACGAGATTGGCGAGCAGACGCTTGATCGCGGCGGGCCGGGCGTCGAGCGTCGGATCGCCCTCTACCTTCAGCGCCACGGCGATGCCGCGTCTTTCCGTGTCGGCCTTCAGCTCCTCCAGAATCATTCGCATGTCCGTCGGCGCCGACGCTTCGCCGCCGTCTCCGCGCGCGAAGGCGAGATAGGCCTCGACCATCCGCTCCATCTCATCCACGTCCTTGCGCATCTCGCGCGCCTCGGCGCCGTCGCCCATCAGAGCCAGAGAAAGCTTGAAGCGCGTGATAATCGTGCGCAGATCGTGCGAGACGCCGTTGAGCATGGTGGTGCGCTGCTCGATGGCGCGCTCCACGCGGCGCTTCATCTCCAGAAAAGCCGCGCCGGCCTGGCGCACTTCGCGCGCGCCGCGCGGGCTGAATTTCGCGTCGCGGCCCTTGCCGAACTCCTCCGCCGCCTGCGCGAGTCTGAGAATGGGGCGGATCTGGTTGCGCAGGAAGGAGGTGGCGATGGCGAGGATGATGACCGAGGCAATCGCCATCCACATGAAGAAAATATACGAGTTCGAGGCGTAGGCATGGGTGCGCGTGACCAGCATCCGCAGCGTCGCGTCGTCGAGGGCGACGCGGATCTCGATCAGATTGCCGGGCACATTGGTGTTGATCCAATAGGGCTGCATGAGCTTTCGCGACAATTCCTTGCTCAGCGCCTTGTCGAGCAGGGCGAAAAGCGACGGCTTCGTCAACGGCGGCGGCAGCGGCTCCCTGGGGAGAATCGACAGCTCCATGTTGAGATCCAGCGCTGCGATGCGACGCAGCTGGCTATGCTCGGCGTCGTCCGGGAAGGTCCGGTAAATGTCCACGACCGCTGCGGCCTGACGCGCGACGCCCGCCGAGAGGCGATAGGTCACGACCTCCCAGTGGCGTTCCATGAAGACATAAGCGACTGCCGATTGCAGCAGCACGACAGGCAGGATGACGATGAGCAAAGCGCGCGCGTAGAGACCCTTGGGCATGCGCGCATGCAGCCAGTCGGCAAAATTGCGCCACAGCTGACGCGGCGCGGACAGGACCTCGTTGATCACAAGCGACATCTGACGCCTCTAGCCTTGCATTTTGAACGGCGACTCGACGAGCAGCCGGTAGCCTTGGCCGCGCACCGTCTGCAAGTGGCGCGGCGCATTGGGATCGGTCTCGATCTTGCGGCGCAGGCGGGCGATTTCCACATCGACCGTCCGCTCGGACGCTCTGTGTTCGCACGTCCGACTGGCCAGAGTCTGACGGGAGACAATGGCGCCCGCGTGATGAACGAGTGTCTGCAACAGGTTCCGCTCGCGGGTCGTGAGCCGCACGGGTTCGCCCGCGCGCGTGAGTTCGCCCCGCGAGGGATCATAGGCGAAGGGGCCAAAGCGCACCAAGGGATCCGGCGGCCCGGAGCGCCGCACGCGGCGCAGAATGCTGGCGATGCGCAGCGACAATTCACGCGGATCGAAGGGCTTGGCGAGATAATCGTCGACGCCGGCCTCGAGTCCCTCGACGCGATTCGCGGTCTCGGCCAATGCGGTGAGCATCAGGATCGGCGCCGAGCGCAGGGGCTCCGGGCCCTCGCGCAGCCGCGCGGCGAAGGCGGTGCCGCGCTCGCCCGGCATCATCACATCGAGCACGATGAGGTCGAAGGCGAAATCGCGCAGCCGCTGCGTCGCTTCTTCGGCGCTGGCCGCGGAGCTGACGAGATAGCCTTCCGCCGCGAGATAGCGCGCGAGCAGCATGCGGATGCGCTTGTCGTCGTCAACGACGAGGATATGCGCGTTTTTGGACAGAGCGGCAGCGGCGGCGACGCTCATGATCGCACGCCCCGGCCGATGTCGAGCCGGCCGAGATGCGCGCGCACGCGCTCGCGCTCCTCGGGGTCCAGCATGGCGAAGAGGAATTCGGCCGCCGCGCCGCGCGTCTCGCCGGGCAGCGACTCCAGCACCCGGCGGAAACGCGCCGATTGCAGCGCCGCGAGCTCGCGCGCCAGCTGGCCCCCGCGCGGCGTCGGATAGAGCAGGCGCTGACGGCGGTCGGCCGCCCCCGCGCGCGCCTCGACGAAGCCCGCGTCAAGGAGTTGCTTGAGCACACGGTTGAGGCTCTGCTTGGTGATCTTGAGAATCTCGAGCAGCGACGCGATGGTCAGTCCTGGCCGTCGGCTGACAAAATGCAGCACGCGGTGATGGGCGCGGCCGAAGCCGTAATTCTCCAGCAGCCGGTCGGCGTCGCCGACGAAGTCCCGATAGGCGAAGAAAAACAGCTCCACTAGGTCGAGCGCCTCCGCGTCGTCCTCGGCGCCCAAGGCCGGGCGGGCGCCGCGCATCGGCTCGGCGGGCGCCATATCTGTCAGCGCCTCCTGCGCCCGCGCGGTTGTCTTTCGCTGGAGAAGCTCGCTCAAACGCCGACTCCGGCCCGATCCTCGTGAGACGCTTTTACGTCAGCTATATTGACATATTTCCGGCCGATGGCTAGTGCTGGCGCGTAGCGTCCAAGCGGCCGTTCGGCCCTCCCCAGGGCGCCGCTTTCCCGGAGCCTGCCATGAGTGTCCCGCCCTTCGATCAGCGCGACGGATTCATTTGGTACAACGGCGCGCTCGTTCCATGGCGCGACGCAAAGCTGCATGTTCTCTCGCACGGCCTGCATTATGGCTCTTGCGTCTTCGAGGGCGAACGCGCCTATGGGGGCAAGATCTTCAAGTCGCGCGAGCATTCCGAGCGGTTCAAGCGTTCGGCTCAGATTCTCGACTTCGAGATTCCCTACTCGCTCGACGAGCTGGACGCCGCCAAGGACGCGACGCTCAAGGCCAATAATCTCGTCAATTCCTATGTTCGTCCGGTAGCCTGGCGCGGCAGCGAGATGATGGCGGTCGCGGCGCAGAATTCCACCATCAACGTCGCCATCGCGGTGTGGGACTGGCCGAGCATGTTCGACATCGCGACGAAGATGAAGGGCATCAAGCTCGACATCGCCGAATATCGCCGGCCCGACCCGCAGACCGCGCCGTCCATGGCCAAGGCGGCGGGTCTTTACATGATCTGCACCATCTCCAAGCACCGCGCCGAGCGCCGCGGCTATGCGGACGCGCTGATGCTGGACTGGCAGGGCAGGGTGGCCGAATGCACCGGCGCCAATGTCTTCTTCGTGAAGGACGGCGCGCTGCACACGCCGATCGCCGACTGCTTCCTCGACGGCATCACGCGCCGCACCGTGATCGATCTCGCCAAGAAGCGAGGCATCGAGGTGATCGAGCGGCGCATCATACCCGACGAACTGGCGAGCTTCGAGGAATGCTTCATCTGCGGCACCGGGGCGGAAGTCACGCCGGTCGCCGAGATCGGGCCTTATCATTTCGTCCCCGGCGCCCTGTCGCGCGCCCTGGTCGAGGATTACGACAAGGCCGTCAACGCCTGAAATCCTTTGAACTAAGGTAAACGTTTTGAGCGGCGGCCCAACAGGACCGCCGTTTCCTTTTCAGTAGAGGACACATTTCAGTAGAGGATGCATTGGCATCGCTGCCGCAGGCCGCGATAGGGCCGATAGGCAGCATTATAGTAGCCGCCGGATCGCCAGGCTGGCGCATAATATCCGCGCGCATAGGTTCGATAAGCATAGTAGGGCTGCGGATAATAAAGCGGCGCCGCATAGTCGCGGCTGACGTAGATATCGGCGGCGCTGTAGGCTGCGCGGCGGTAAGGCCCGCCGCCATAACCGCCTGCGGGATACTGGTAGCCGCCATAGTAATAGGCCTGATCATAACCGACGGGGCCAACCACGACATTCGGCGCCCGAGCGCCATAGCCATGGCTGTAGACATAACCGGGCGGGGGCGCATAACCGCCGCCGAAAAATGGCTCGTCGAGATCGGACGCCCGAGCCGCGCTCGCCGCGGAAAGGCCGGCTGCGATCAGGAGCAAAGATTTAAAAACAGGGACGATACGCACGTTACTTCTCCTCTTACGCATTTCGGTCAGTGGCGGACCTCGCGCCGCGCGCCGCCGCGCGCTGGCCGTTGGTTTTCGACCGGCAAATAGATGATGTTCGCCGAAGGCCGCTCGACTCCGGCCGCCTCATCGGCGGCCTTGTGCGGCTGGGACTCCTCGCCTTCGGGCGCGCGCGCGGGCGTCAGGCGGCTGTAGCCGTCGTCGCCGTAGAAAACGCCGCCGCCGCCATAGAAGCCGCCATCGCGACGACGATTGTCGAAGTGGTTGTAGGTAAGGATATTGGCGGACACGCCGGCCCCCGCGGAACCGCCGCTGTCGCCGCCGCCGTAGCCGGAGTAGCCGCCGCCCCAAAACGGGCCGAAGGCGTTCGTATAGCCCCGCCAGGAGCCGCCGTTCCAGCCGGCCGCGCCGGTCGGACCCTGACCCGGCGCATAGGCGCCGGCGCCGACGCCGGGCAGCGCAGAAGGCGGCGGCGGACCGCCACCGCCAGGATGCCCTCCGCCAAAGCCGCCGGCAGCCTGCGCGAGGGCAAGGCCCGACTGCATGAGCGCGCCCGCCAGGGCGGCCGCGCGCAGTCCCGATTTGAAACACATGACTGACGCCCTCCTGTTTATCGAACCAGTTCGGGACGCGTTGCGTCGGAACAGTTCGAATTCCGCGCGACAGCGTCGCACCGGGAGAGGAAGGGCAATCTTCGTTCCGGGATCAGCCGCTCATGCGCCTTGGTCGCGTGACGCGAAGCAGGAGGCGCGCGAAAACCTCACAAATTAGTCCCCCGCAAGTGAAAACTCGCGGGGGACCGTCATTGACGGCGGCCTCGTTTAATGCTCAGGCGGCATATAGGATCACCAGCCCCCGTTTAAACCCTGACTGAATTGTCCTGTATTCTGAAGAACATGACCGCTCCCAGAAACCCGAGCGCCATAGCTTCCATTCGGCTGAACATACACTTGACCAGTCAATCGGCCGCCCAAAAGATCTGAAGACTGGCCTTGGCCCTGGCCGTTGTAGCCGACATATCCGCCGACGTTGATGGCTTGTTGGTTTGAATTGCTCCACCCCACGCCAGCGTTGAGACCTTCGTAAAAACCCGTCCATTGCGGCGGTGGCGGCGGCGGCGGCGGGAGAGCCAATGCCGCGCGAGACGACAAAACCAGTCCCAGCGTAATCAATATTATTCCGGGCATCCTTTTCATGACTTTATCCTCCACTTTCTGAAGAGAGGCGCTGTAATGCCAGCAACAACTCGATTAATTTGAAGTCAGAAAGCTATGTCAACTTGACCAAAAGGTTAAATTCGAAAAATGTAGACAAACCAATGCAACACTCTGCCGCGTCCATCAGTCGCAACCCTTCCTATAGATAATTTCCAGGCTGTTATTCTGCATGGTTTCGTCCTTTGCGTTTTGGCTTCGATCCTTAAAAAGGTCGATTAATCCCATGCTGAGCGCAAGGCTCAAAATCGCTAATCGCTCCATGAAGTCAAAGCATTCCTGCAGGAACTTGAGCGAAAAAAATTTTCTATTGCGAGATACCGGGCGAGATATTCGCAGCCGCCCCATGAAAGGGGCCGAAGGCGTTCGTATAGCCCTGCCAGGATGCCCTCCGCCAAAGCCGCCGGCCGCCTGCGCGAGGGCAAGGCCCGACTGCATGAGCGAGCCCGTCAGGGCTGCCGCGCGCAGTCCTCGATTTGAAATACATGGCTGACGCCCTCCTGTTTTTCGAAGCAGTTCGGGACGCGTTGCGTCGGAACAGTTCGGATTCCGCGCGACAGCCTCGCACCGAGAGGAAGGGCAATCTTCGTTCCGACGCGACGGCGCCGCGCCGATGGGATCAGTCGCTCATACATACGCTTTCCGCCGCTTGCGGCAGAGCGGTCGGCGTCGTTCGGCAGGTCGCGACGTAACTGCTCACATTCCTCACGGTGGAGGCGGCGGCGCGAAAGGAGCAATCCTGCGATTTGCGAACAATTCTACAAGACTAATTAAATATAAATTAACTGAATGAAGGCGCTTTCCACGGGCGAAGTGTCGCGGCGGGGACCTCTACAAGTGGGGCATATTCACGGTCGCAGGAGCGCTCGCCTTCAAGAACGGCTTGCAACCGACAAAAAGGCTTCGGCGCCGAACGGCGCGGGAGGACTGACCAACGTGCCGGGCGATTTCAGGGAAATCCAGAGTTCCCTGTGGGCGCATGATCACCGTTTCTTCTACCCGCGGAAAATGTTTACAAGGGCAATGTCGGCTCCATAAACATTTACAGCGGTCCGGATCGCGGGAACGAGAAGCTCGCCGACGGCGTCAATCTGCGCCTCCCCAGTGGCAGGCTGCTCGATTGGGGAAATGTCGATTTCGACGTGAACCTCATGGTCTCCGACCAAGCTTATAAAGCGGACGGCCAGCTGTATTTCGACATATTCGACACGGACGGATTCCTCGGCGTCGTCCCGATGGTCAATATGGCGTTCGCGCCCTTCTTCGAGGTTTTGCCGAGAAAATATCGCTTCCGCATCCTGAACTGCGGCCAGGCGCGCTTTCTCAATCTGGTTCTCTCGAACGCGCAGGGTGTGGCGGTCCCGGTGCAGGTCATCGCGGTCGACGGCAATCTGCTTCCCAAACCCGTCTCAGTTACGGCTCTCGGGGATCAGGCCACGGGCGAACGATATTGTCGTCGATTTCTCCAAATTCGCGGTCGGCCAGAAGCTGCGCGTCGTCAATCTCAACTGGCATTCCGATGGCCGCCAGCCCAAACAGGCGGTCAGCCTGGCGCAGGCGCTGGCCGGGCTTCCCCTGGATCCCGACCCGATGGTCAGGCCGATCCTCGAATTCCGCGTCGTCAGCCAGGTGGCGAGCGTGGACGTTCCCGGCGTGGTGCACACTGCCGCGACGCCGGACCCTAGCGTCGTGCCGCTGACGCTGACCCAGCAGATCCGCGTCATCAACGTCGGGCGGGGAACCGGAACCTCCTGCGGCGCAAACGGCCAATGCACGCCGGATTGCCCCGACGCCAATCCGTTCCCCTGGGTCATTTCCGTGAACGGTCAGCCGAACAACTCTCTGAATGCGAACCGTGTCTCGCTCGTCGTGCCAAAGCCGGGCGAGGTCGAGCACTGGACGATCGTGAACGAAAGCAGCGGCTGGCAGCACCCCATGCATCTGCACTTCGAGGAGGGGCTCACGTTTAAGCGGACCGGCGCAGCTCTGAGCAGCACCGAAAACATGGCCCGCAAGGAATACGGTCCACGAAGATTTCGCCATGGCGGCCAGGGTGCAACTCATCAGCGGCATCGCGGGATCGCCGCAAGCGGCGGTGACGCCCACGCCCAATCCGACTCCGGACGGCGTCGTGTTCACGACGCCAGAGGTTCTTGCCGGCGCCCTGTGAGGACAGAGAAACGCAACGCCATGAGAAGACATCTCCTCGCCATGCTGGCGCCCCTGTTCCTGCTGGCGTCCGCTTCCGCGGCCGTCTCGGAAAATAGCCACGGCGCCAGCTATTTTCCGAACCTCCCGGTGGTCGATCAGGATGGCCGGAAGTTTGCGTTCTACGACGACCTGATCAAGGGCAAGATGGTGGTGGTGAGTTTCATCTACACCCATTGCCCGGATCTCTGCCCCCTGACGACAGCCCGCCTGTCGCAGTTGCAGGAAAAGCTCGGGGACAGGCTGGGCCGCGACGTCTTCTTCTACTCCATCACGGTCGACCCGCTTCGGGACACGCCGGCGGAACTCAAGAAGTTCGCGGAAGCCTTCGACGCGAAACCTGGCTGGGGCTTTCTGACCGGCGACCCGGACGCCGTAAAGAAGACCAGCCATGCTCTTGGCGACCGCAGCCGGACCTTGAGCGAGCATCGCAACGAGATCGTCATCGGCAATGACGTGACCGGACAGTGGTCCCGCAATTCCTTGATGGGCGATCTGGCGAGCGTCGAACTGGATATCCGGCAAATGGATCCGAGCTGGCGGCAAAAAGCCGATTCAGCGACGAATCCGGGCATGGTCGACAAGGTCTACGATATCGGCGCGGCTCCAGGGCAGGCGATGTTCACGAAGCTCTGCACGCCTTGCCATTCCATCGGCGGGGGCGACCGTGTCGGGCCCGATCTGGCGGGCGTCGTCGAAAGACGACCCCGCGAGTGGCTCGAGGAATTCATCATGTTCCCCGACCGCATGCGTCAGCGAAAAGACCCGGAAACCATGGCGTTGCTGGCCAGATACCCCAAGGCCCTGATGCCCGCGCTCGGGCTCACGCCGCAGGATACGTCGGACATCATCGAGTTCCTGAAGTCGCGCAACAAAGGTTGATCGCAACTTCCGTGATGAATCTCTGACTCTGGGTCAGAGGATCGCGCGCATGGCGGCTGCTTCGCTATTCCTGGTCATTTGCCGACGCGCGCCTTGATCGCATGTTCCGCAAGCGTCTTGCCGAGCGACCACACCGCCGAGGACTTGTGCGCGTCGGCGATGACGGCGTCGAACGCGCTTTCGATCCAGTCGCAATCCGAGTCGCTGATGTTGAGCGGCGGCAGCAGCTTGATCGTCGGATTGGCGTGGCCGGCGACCTGGGTGAGAACCTTGTGGTCCTTGAAGAGCGGAATGCAGATGAGCTGTCCGAAGAGGCCGGAGCTCGCCGTCTCCAGCAGGTTCCAGGTCGCTTTCAGCATGAGAGACTTCGGCGGGCCGAATTCGACGCCGATCATCAGGCCGCGGCCGCGCACGTCGGAGATGAGCTCATAGCCATCCGCCATTCTCTGGAAAGCGGCGAGCAGGCGCGCGCCCTTCTCGGCGGCGTTCTCCATGACGCGTTCGTTCTCGATGACCTCGAGAGTGGCGACGCCCGCCGCCATGGCGAGGTCGTTCTTGCTGAAGGTCGACCCGTGCACGACGGCCCGGTCCATGCGGTCGAAGACCTTGTCGAAGACCCACTTGCGCGTGAGAACCGCGCCGACCGGCACATGGCCGCCCGAGAGCGCCTTGGCCACCACGATCATGTCCGGCTCCACGCCGGGGCAATAGTCGATCGCGAAGAATTTGCCGGTGCGGCCGAGGCCCGTCTGGATTTCGTCCGCGACGAATAGCGTCCCGTATTTGCGGCAGAGCGCCTGTGCGCCGGCGAGATAATCGTCGGCGGGAATGTTGACGCCCTTGCCCTGAATGGGTTCGACGAAGAAGGCGGCGACATCGCGCCCCGCGAGCGCCCGTTCGAGGGCCGGAAGGTCGTCGAAGGGAATCTCCTGCGTGTGAGGCAGCAGCGGCCCGAAGCCCTTCTTGAAGATCTCGTCGCCGTTCATCGACAGCGAGCCATAGGTGAGGCCGTGGAAGGAATGGGCGCAGTGGAGAATGCCGGGACGCCCCGTCGCCGCGCGGGCGAATTTGATGGCGGCCTCTACCGACTCCGCGCCGGAATTGGCGAAAAACACCTTCTCGAGATAGGGGGCGCGCGCGATGAGCTTCTCGGCGAGGATGCCGGCGAGCGTCGAGACGTCGAGCTGCACCAGATTGGCGAATTCTCCGTCGAGCACGCTGACGAGCGCCTCGCGGACGGCAGGATGGTTGCGCCCGACCGCGAAGACGCCCCAGCCGCTGAGCAGATCGAGGTAGCGGTCGCCCTTGCGATCCCACAGATAGGGACCGAGACCGCGCGTGAAACCGACGTCGTAGCCGATCGTCTTGAGAACCCGCACCCACATTTCGTTGAGATATTTGGAGTGCAGCGCGAAACGTTCGTCCTCGCGAGCCGCGACGAGCGCCGCAAGATCATAAGGATCGGCGTGGGCGACGCTTTTCACGGCGGAAGCGCTCGACGGCGCGGTCGACAGATCGGTCATGCGGCGGCTCCACGTGGGACGAGAAAAACGGGCGCGGGCGCGAGAACGGCCCGGTTCGCCTTCGTTTCGATTGCGCGCCCCGGCCGATTTGTCAAATGTGGCGGGGCGGGAATTCACATCGGGTTTCCGGGCTTTGGCGGCGTACCGTGGCCGTCGCAGGCGCGCCGACGGGCGCCCGAATCCGGAACTGACCGAAAAGCGTTTTGGTTTGAATCTCTTGCGCATATCCCGGGGAAAAACTGAGCCTTGGAGAGCTTTGCTCGCTCCCCGTGTATCCACAGCGTTTCGCGTCTGGGAGAAAATTCTCTGGTTGGATGGTCCGCCGTCGATGTTATCTTCTTTTTAGCGATTCATTTGCCACGCAGCGATTCGAGATTCTGATTGCTCGCTGTCTGCGCCGGTCGAATGCTCTGGATCAGCACTGGGGGAGTTGGTCGGTTGGGAGCGAAGGTTACTTTTCAGGATGAGTTTGGCGCCGAGTCCTCGGCCGAAGGCGATGAGGCTATAGAGCTTGTCGAGATTGCGGGCCGCATCAAGTGGTTCGACGTCGCAAAAGGTTACGGCTTCGTCGTTCCGGACGACGGGTCTCCGGACGTGCTCTTGCACGTGACCATTCTTCGCCGGAGCGGTTTGCAAACCGCCTTCGAAGGCGCGCGTGTGGTCTGCGAGGCGCAGAAGCGCTCCAAGGGCATGCAGGTGTTCCGCGTGCTGGCCATGGATGAAAGCACGGCCGTGCATCCGGCGCAGTCTGCCGCCGGCCGGACCCATGTGCAGATCAAGGCGACGAGCGGCTATGAGATCGCCATCGTGAAGTGGTTCAACCGCGTGAAAGGCTTCGGCTTCCTCACCCGCGGGGAGGGCACGGAAGACATCTTTCTGCATATGGAGACAGTCCGCCGCTTCGGCATGACGGAGCTCAAGCCGGGCGACAGCGTTCTCGTTCGCTATGGCGACGGACCCAAGGGACTCATGGCCGCGGAGGTGCGTCCGCTCGAAGCGAAGAGCCCCTCTCATTGACCTGGCGGTTTTTCGGCGGCTTTTATGATAGGCGATGGTGACAAACAGCCGGAGAGCCGCTGATGAGACTTTGGCGTTTCGCCACGGGACGCGCCGACGGGGCGTCCGCTTTCGCTGGACTTGTTGTATCGCTCTTGTTCTTCGTCGCCGCGACGGGGACCAGGGCGGAGACGGCGCTCCAGCGCCTGGAGTTCATGACGGACAGCGGACCGCATGTCTTCAAGGTTGAATTGGCGGATACGCCCGAGGAGCGGGCCAAGGGGTTGATGTTCCGCCGCGCACTGCCGGCGGATCAGGGGATGCTTTTCGATTTCCACACGGAAACTCCCATTATGATGTGGATGAAGAACACCTATATCCCGCTCGATATGGTGTTCGTTTCGAAGAAGGGGGTCGTGACCAGTATCGCAGCGGACACGACGCCAATGTCGGAAGAGGTCATCCCTGGCGGCCAGGCTTACGCCGTGATCGAACTCAACGCCGGCGCCACGAAGAAGATCGGGCTCAAACCCGGCGATGCGGTCAGGCATCCGGCTTTCAGGAATTGAGGCCGCCTTGTGGGAGTATGCGTCGCGTGATAGCGACAAGGGGCCGGATAGCAATTCCCGGTCCGGCGGGGTATAGCGCAGCCTGGTAGCGCGGAAGTTTTGGGTACTTCAGGTCGCAGGTTCGAATCCTGCTGCCCCGACCAGCTCCATAGAGATATTTCAAAGAGTTAGCCTTCTGTTTCGGCGTGCGGCCGCTTTGCCGTGCGCCGGATTCTCGCTCGTCCCGATTTCGGACGTCCGGCAGTGACGGCCTTTGGCCAGCTCTGAAGCAAACCGCCAGAGCTATACTGAAGGCGCGACCCTTTTTGACTCGGGTTTTGCTTCATTCTATTGTTACGGAAATTTTGATTACCCAGCTATAGCTTAGCCATATCCAGCCGGGCTTTTGGCCGGGTCCGTCAAACAACATCCAGCAGAACGGTTACGGTTGTGCTGCGTAACAGGGCGACCATTATTTGGATAAAATTACCACGCTCCCGACTCAGGCTCGTCTGATCTCTCGCCGGATTATGGGATCGATCGCATGGGGGTTTGCTTCCGCTGAGGCAGGATCGGGACCGAAGCGGCATGACGCCCTGGTATATCGCCCTGAAATCGACGGGCTCCGTGCGCTGGCCGTCGTTCCCGTCATCTTGTTCCATGCGGGCTTCGATATCGCCAGGGGCGGCTTCGTCGGCGTGGACATATTCTTTGTGATCAGCGGCTATCTTATCGCCTCGATCATCATGAGCGAGGCTCGAGCCGGCTCGTTCTCTATCGTGAATTTCTACGAGAGGCGGGTCCGGCGCATTGTTCCGGCTTTGCTTCTCATGCTGGCGGCCTGCCTGCCGGCTGCGTGGGCCCTGCTGACGCCGCAGGAAATGACAACCTTCTCCGAAAGTCTGGTTTCCGTCTGTCTTTTCACTTCGAACATATTTTTCAGCGCGACCAGCGGCTATTTCGACTCGGCCTCCGAGCTGAAGCCATTGCTCCATACGTGGAGTCTGGCGGTCGAAGAACAGTTTTACCTGTTTTTCCCTTTTCTCCTCGTCCTGTTGCTGAGAAAAAGCGAGAGACGCGCGCTCCAGGCGCTGATCGCTCTCGCTGTTCTCAGCTTTTTGCTGGCGCAATGGGCGTTGCCCCGATACCCCTCGGCGGCGTTTTATCTGCTTCCGACGAGAGCATGGGAACTCTTTCTCGGCTCCTTCGCGGCCTTTTATCCAAATGGCCCGCGATTGGCTGGAAAGGGCTGGCGGGAAATTCCCGGCGGGATCGGTCTGCTTTTGATCCTTTACGCCATCATGTCTTATGACAGGCAAACCCCATTTCCGGGCTTTTACGCGCTCGCCCCGACAATTGGCGCGGTTCTGATCATCCTCTTCGCGAGAAGCCACACGATCGTCGGCAAGCTTCTGGGGGCGAGAGCCCTCGTCGCCGTGGGCCTGCTCAGCTATAGCGCTTATCTCTGGCACCAGCCCCTGCTGGCATTCGCCCGAAACGTTCATTTTGGAGGCCTCACAACGCGTTCCGCCAGCGTCGTCGTTCTGGCCACTTTTCCCATCGCCTATTTTTCCTGGCGTTTCGTGGAGCGCCCGTTCCGAACGGGTCGTTTTCTGACCCGCCCCCAAATCTTTGCTTCCAGCTTTGCGGCCGGCCTTCTTCTGCTTTTTTTCGGCGTGTCGGCGGTGATGAACAATGGCTTCGATGGGAGATATGACGAAGCCCGCCGGGACTTTCTGGCGCGTTTCGATAATAACCCCCCAGAGTGGCGTTATTTTACGACTCAGCACGTTTCGTCCGAATTCCGGCTCCAGTGCGACTTCTACAATTTCGACTCCCACCGTGCGGGGCTCATCAGCACAGTGCCCAAGGCCGGGATCGCAAAGGAATGCTACGAGCGCGACCCAAAATTCAGGATGGCCGTCTTCCTTTGGGGGGACAGCCATGCACAGCAGCTCCATCCGGGTCTTAAACGGACTCTTCCCGAAGACTGGCAGATCCTGCAGGTCGCAAGTTCAGGCTGCGCCCCCGTAATTGTGTCAGCCGGCAGCGCAACCAATTACTGCGAGCAGTCCAACTGGTTTGCCCTCGAGCAGATCGCGGTAACGAAGCCGGAAGTGGTTGTCGTCGCGCACGACAGCGTTCACAGCCCTGAAGTGATGACCGCGCTCGGCGACCATCTAAAGCAGCTCGGCGCAAAAAAGGTGATCTTCTTGGGATCGGTCCCGCATTGGCGGCATAATCTGCATGCTATTGTCGCAGTAAAGCTCTGGCCGGACACGCCAAGATACAGCTTTGCCCATTTGGAAGACAAATTCATTCTCTACGACGGATATCTAAAGGAAAAGTTTCGAAACAAGGCTGGCTTCATCTACATCAGCGCCATTGACCAGTTCTGCCGTGAAAGCGGGTGCAAGATTTACGTCGGAGACGACCGCAATACCGGTCTCACCGCGGTGGACGACGCCCATATGACAATAGCCGCGTCCGAATATCTCGCCAGGCAAGTTCTCGCCGCCGCCGTGGTCGCCGACGAGCCGATGCGGGAGGTAAGAAAATGACATGCTTGCGGGGACACGCCGGAAGCGCGGGCGGCGATCCATCTTGATCATGTTCCGACAGAGCTTATTGTCGCGGTCGGTCTTCGCCCGAGATGGGTCAGCTTGACTTTGACCTCGCTCCTAACGTTAGGCTTCATGGAGCTCGCCCTCCACCCTGCGACGGGATAGGAGCGACCTTTGAATGGAATGGGGGAGGCGACGCCGCCTGCGTGGTCCGGGGTCCGCTTCCGACCCTGGGCGCCCTTCATCAGACTGTGAGGCATAATGGGTTCCCCAAGAACGGCAGCTCGTCGAATTTCCGCCCCTGGCTCCGGCGCCAGCACGATCCGGAACACTGTGATATTCCCCGAATGGCGGAGCGCGAGCAGGTGATACCGTTTCTCGACGTGAAGGCGCCCTACACGGAACTCAAGGACGAGATCGACGGCGCCGTCGCGCGTGTCCTCAATTCCGGTCATTATATTCTGGGCGAGGAGGTCGCAGCCTTTGAGACGGAATTCGCGGCCTATGCGGGCGCCGCGCATTGCGTTGGCGTCGGCAACGGGCTCGATGCGCTGACGCTTGCCTTCAAGGCGCTGGATATCGGTCCGGGCGACGAAGTCATCGTCCCCTCCAATACCTATATAGCGACCTGGCTAGCGGTCTCGGCATGTGGCGCCAGGCCAGTGCCGGTGGAGCCTGATCCTGCCACGCACTGCCTCGATCCCGATCGCGTCGCCGCCGCCGTCACCGATAGAACACGCGCGCTTTGTCCCGTGCACCTTTACGGGCATCCCGCGGACCTCGCCCGGCTGAAGGAGATTTGCGCGCACTATCGGCTGCGAATGGTCGAGGACGCCGCACAGGCGCATGGCGCGCGGATCGGCGAGCGCCGGATCGGCGCCGACGGCGATGTGATCGCCTGGAGCTTCTACCCTGGCAAGAACCTCGGCGCGATGGGCGACGGCGGCGCGGTGACGACCAACGACTCCGGCCTTGCGAAACGCATCTCCATGCTGCGCAACTACGGATCGTCGATTAAATATGTAAACGTCGAGAAAGGCATGAACAGCCGTCTCGATCCGCTTCAGGCGGCGATCCTTCGGGTCAAGCTGCGCTCCATCGACGAATGGAATGGCCGGCGCCAGGCGATTGCCCGGCGTTATGCGGAGGGCCTCGCCGGCCTGCCGATCGGCCTGCCGTCGGTCTCGCCGGGCCTGACCCATGCCTGGCATCTTTATGTCGTCACGACGCCCAAACGCGACGCCTTGCAGGAGCGTCTCACGAAGAGCGGCGTCGGCACGCTCGTCCATTATCCCATTCCGCCGTTTCGGCAGCAGGCTTATGGCGAGATGGCGCAATTTGCGCCGCAATGGCCTATTGCGGATCGGCTTGCGAATGAAGTTCTCAGCCTGCCCATGGGCCCGCATCTGAGCCTGTCCGATGTCGATCGGGTTATTTTCGCCGTGCGTGCGGCGCTTGCGGAAAGCTGAAGAAGGGCGCCAAAGCCGATGAAGCTGGTTTCGATTCTCATTCCGGCCTACAAGCCGTCGCATTTCCGGATGTGCCTGGCGAGCGCGGTCGCGCAGACGTGGGAAAACCGCGAGATCATCGTTTCGGACGACTGTCCGACCGACGCAATCCGGGACATCGTTGCGGAGTTCGGCGCGCAGGTCACCTATCTGCGCAACCCCAATCCGGGCGGCTGGGGGGTCAACAACGTCAATCACGTCATGGCGGCGGCGAAGGGCGATTACATCAAGTTCCTCTTCGACGACGACATATTGCATCCCTTTTGCACGCAATATCTCGTCGAGGCTCTGGAGGCGACCGCGGACCGAAATGTGAAGCTCGCCTTCTCGCCCCGGCGGACGATCGACGAGCACAACCATCCGATCGAGCTGATCAACCCCTTCGGCGTCACATCGACGACCGTGGTCGAGGGGCGCGAAATCATCCGGCGAATGGCCAAGACCTTGCTCAATCCGATCGGAGAATTGACGACAGTCTTGTTTAGGAAGCAGGATCTTGTCGAACCCGACGGAAGCATCGAGTTCATGAAGATACGGGGAAAGCCATGCAACGGGCTTGGCGATGTCTCGGTTTTCACGCATCTCTTGGCCAAAGGGAATGCGGTCGCGGCGCCGGACACGCTCTCTTATTTTCGAATCCACACCGGATCCCTCAGCAGTCACGGCAAGAATGGAAACTGGCCGCATCTGATCATGGACTGGCGCAAGGTTATCGACCTCGCGGCTGACGAGGGGATTGTCGAAGGGTCGGAACTTTATTCGGCTTATGTCTACCTTACCGAAAACATTCGGGCCTGGCTTCATGCCTATCCCGACTTCGCCGAGACATTCGCCGGAGAACTCGAAGACATTGCCGTCTCAGCGCGGAGGCTGCCGCTCGGCGATCAAGAACAAAAAGCTCTTGCCGCCCTGGCTCGTTCATTTATCCCGCACAAGAAGGGGCTTCTTGCAAAACTGCGCGCTGTCGCTTTCTGAGTAGGGCAGGGGCGGCGCTGGAATATAGCGGTGAACAAAGGGCGGGATCGACCTCGCCCGCAAGCAGTCTGGCGGCGCCCGGCGCGAGGGAAAGAGTGCAGGATGGGACGGACGGCTAAGATACTGGTTGCCGGCGCAGGTGGAGCGCCCTCGGAAGGCGTGATCCATTCATTGAACAGAGCCGGCTTCGAGACTGTCGGGATGGGTAGCGAGCCCACCGACCTGATATTGTCGGCCGCCTCGCGCAAATATTGGGTTCCTTACGCGAACGCCCCTGAGTACAAAGGGCGCTTGCTTGAGATACTGCGGTTCGAGAAGCCCGATCTCGTTCATTTCCAGAATGATCTCGAGATTTATCACGCGTCCTTGCTGCGCGATGAGATCGTCGAAACCGGCGTGAAAATATTCATGCCAAGCCACGAAACGATCGACGCCTGCGTTCACAAATACAAATCCTGGCAGAAATTCAAAGCTGCCGGAATAAAAGTGCCCGAGAATATTCTCATCCATAACGAAGAAGATTTGCGAAGGGCGTTTGATACGCTTGGCAAGCAACAAGGGAACATATGGTTGCGCGCCTCATCAATCGGAGGGGGCGGAAAAGGCGCATTGCCGACATCGAGCTTCGAATTCGCCAAGGCCTGGATCGACCACTACAAGGGGTGGGGCGATTTTGTCGCGGCCGAGATGCTCACCAAGGATACAGTCACCTGGCTCTCCATTTGGCGCGAAGGCGAACTCATTGTGGCGCAGGGCAGGGCGCGGCAGGGATGGACTCACGGCAGTCGCGCGGTCTCCGGGATTACCGGCGTGACCAAGGTGGGCGTAACATTCTCGAGCCCCGAGCTGGACCGTATCGCCGAGAGCACAATCCGCGCCGTTGATCCGAAGCCGCATGGAATATATGGCGTCGATCTCGCCTATGACGCGGAGGGCGTCCCCAATCCGACCGAGATCAACATTTCGCGTTTCTTCACGACGATTCTGTTCTTCACCGAAGCGGGCCTCAATATGCCCGAGATCTTCGCGAATCTGGCGCTCTTTGGTGAAAGGCCCCGGCTCGAGAAGGTGAGGTCTCCCCTGAAGGACGGGCTCATGTGGCTTCGAGGCATGGACCGCGCGCCAATGCTTTGCACGGAAGCCGATTTGAATAGCCAGATCGACTATGGGCGGCATTCATGATCCCGTCAGGGGCGCATTGGGGCTTGTAGGAGGCCATCTGCCGCCTCTCCTACGGCGTTGACACCGGGTGGCGTTGGCCCGATAAATACCGCCGAAAGGCGGCGCGCCGGCATCGCCGTAGCTCGTGAGAATGATTGTGCACATCAACGGCGCAATGGTCGCCGTGGAACACGCGCCGGTCCACGACATGGTGTTCAATGTCGCAAAGATGCGAACGGTGTCTGTTATCGAATGAATTGCCTGATTGATCTCGATGGAACGCTGCTGGATGCGAGCGGTCGTCTGTACGGCTTGTTCTGCGAGATGATCGGTGACGACGCCAGTCTCAGCCTGCGGCAATACTGGGACCTGAAGAGAGCAAAGCAAAGCCACGCCGTCATTCTGAAAGAGCGCTTTGGCTACAGCGACGAAGAAATCAGGGATTTCGAGCGACGGTGGCTCGATCGCATCGAGGATGAGCACTGGCTTGAACGGGACACGCCGTTTGAGGGAGTCGGCGCTCATCTGGAAACATTGGCGCAAAACGCCGACCTTCATCTCTTGACCGCGAGGCAAAGGCCCGAGATGGTCCGGCGCCAGCTGGAAAAGATGGGGTGGTCGTCCTTGTTCAAGAGCCTGCTGATCACGGGCGGCAAGCGAAGCAAGGATGAGCTTCTCGAGGGAGCAGCGCTGGAGCCAGCCGATTGGCTGATCGGCGATACGGGATACGACGTGAAGGTCGGAAAAAAACTGGGTGTGAGAACGGCCGCCGTCAGCAACGGTTTTCTCAGTCGCGAGAGCCTGGCGCCCTATGATCCCGACGTGTTGCTGGATAAGTTTACCGACTTTGTCCCCTGGGCAATCGACGATCGCAGGTAAGAAGAGGAACCATGAGCACGCAACAATCGGCGCATGAGACAGAGCTGCGGACTCTCAACAACATCGCTCTCGCTGGGCGGCCGGACGCCAACGCCAACCGCGCCTTGGTGGAATACACCTTCTCCGTCGTCCGCCGGTATTTCAAACCGGGCTCCATACTGGAGCTGGGGCCGGCGGAAGGCATAATGACCGATCTGCTCGTCACGCTGAATCAGCCGCTCACGCTCGTCGAAGGGTCGGAGGCTTTCTGCAATCAGATCAGGGCGCGGCATCCTGGCCTGACGGTCGTTCATTCGCTGTTCGAGGGTTTCACGCCGGAGAGCAAGTTCGACAACATTGTGATGGGCCATGTTCTCGAGCACGTCGAAAATCCGGTTGACATTCTGAAAAAGGCGCGGTCCTGGCTTGCGCCCGGCGGCAGGATCCTCGCGGCCGTTCCGAACAGCCGCTCCCTCCATCGGCAGGCGGCTGTTTTGATGGGGCTTCTTCCTTTCGAGGAGGCGCTCAATGAATCGGATACGCGCCAGGGCCACCGCCGCGTTTACAATCCCGAAACTTTCAGGCGGGATTTCAATGAGGCCGGCCTGGAGATCGAAGTGTTCGGCGGCTATTGGATCAAGCCGGTCTCGAATGCGCAGATCGAGGCAAGCTGGAGCGAGGCCATGCTGTCGAGCTTCATGAAACTCGGCGAACGCTATCCCGATATCGGGGCGGAGATTTACATCATCGCCAAAGCTTGATCCGCGGCCAATGGAGGCTCGCGGCCAGCGCAAGGCCCTCGCGCCGCAAGGCGGGCGCAGGGCTGGGCGGCGAAAATCGGGTTGAAAAATCTCCTCGGCCGATTACGAAGGGGGCGAGGGGTTTTCGCCTCGGCGGGGCAAGACCGGGCGGCGCCCGCCGCTTTCGAACAAAGCAAGAGGTTGAAATGACGGCTCGTATCTATCGCCAGTCTCCGAGCGTGACCCAGTCGGGACCGGGATCGGACAAGCCCTGGCGGCTCGATTTCGATCTCGAATCGCCGCGCTCCATCGAGCCGCTGATGGGCTGGACCAGCTCAGCGGACATGAAGCAGCAGATTCGCCTGCGCTTCGTCACCAAGGAAGAGGCGGTGGCCTATGCCGAGCGGACTGGCATTCCCTACCGGGTCGAGGAGCCCAAGGCGGACAACGCCTCGCGCCGCACGGCGTCCTACTCCGACAATTTCCGCACGAATCGCATAGGCTTGTGGACGCACTGAGAGACGGCGTCCGGCCCCGTAGCTCAGCTGGATAGAGCAACCGCCTTCTAAGCGGTAGGTCACAGGTTCGAATCCTGTCGGGGTCGCCAGCGCGATTCGAGTGGGCGTCTCGCGACGCGCGCTTCTCCACAAATGACATATTCGCGCGCTCAACTCGGGCAAAGCCGGGCGGGCTGCTGAAAGGGAAGGGCGAGGATGCGGGACCGTCTTGCGGTCTTCCTGGCGCTGGGGCTCGCGCTGTCTTTTGCACCCGCGCCGGGCGCGGCGCAGGGCCTGCTCGAATTCCTCTTCGGCCCCGATCCGACGCCGCAGCAGGCGGCGCCCCGTCCGCGCGAATCGGCTCCCAGCCGCCGCGCCGGGGCGCCAGGGTCCGGAGGCGCCAGACCGGGCGCGGGCTTCGCCTCCGATCCCGGCGCCGGCGGCTTTTGCGTGCGCACCTGCGACGGCTATTTCTTCCCGCTCATCAAATCGACCCGCGCCACGCGCCAGCAGTCCTGTCAGCTTGCCTGTCCCTCGGCGGCCATGGACGTCTATGACGGTTCGACGATCGAGAGCGCCCGGAACCGCAAGGGCCAGCGCTATTCCGCCTTGCCTCGCGCCTTCGCCTTCCGCGACAAGGCGTCCGGCGACTGCGTCTGCAATGATCCGGGAAGCGCCGAAGCCTATTCCGAACGCGCCTCGAAAGACGATCCCACGCTGCAAAACGGCGACATCCTCGTCGAGACGGACGGCGCCTTCGTCTATAGCGGCTCGAAACTCGTGCCGCTCGGCGAGGCCGCCGTCTCGTCCAATCTCCGCAACCGCCTGCGCGCCATGCTGCGCCGCAGCCCGATGACGCCGCCCGTCCTCACAGGAACCATCGCGCCGGCGCCGCCGGCTCTCGAGATCAGCAAGGACGATCAGGCCGGCGTTGCGGCCGCGCGACAGGCGGCGCCTTGATTTCCTGCTTTACAGAAAGCCGGGGCGCGGCTATCCCGCCGGGGCCTTTCGTGACGTTTTTGTGACAAGGCGAGGGTCGTCGGCTCAACGTGGGGGCGCAAATGCTGTCGTGGTTCCAGGCCCTGATGCCGCGAGAAGAAGGATTTTTCGACCTCTTTGAGCGCCATGCCGAGACGCTCGTGGCCGGCGCCGGGGCGCTGCGCCGGATGCTCGACGGCGGCGAGGGCTATCTGAGCTGCTGCCAGGAAATCCGCCGGCAGGAACACGCCGCCGACGATATCACCCGCGAGGCGCTGCTGGCCGTTCGCCGCACCTTCATCACGCCCTTCGACCGCAGCGACATTCGCGACCTCATCGTGGCGATGGACGACACGATCGACCAGATGCATCAGACGGCGAAAGCGACGCAGCTCTACGAGGTTCGGGAGTTCGACGCCTCGATGCGCCGCATCGGCGACATCATCGTCCAGTCGGCCGAGCTGACGCGCAACGCCCTGCCGCTCCTGCGCGCCATGAGCCAGAACGCCGCCAAGCTCAACGCCTTCAGCGAGGAAATCACCCGCATCGAGGACGAGGCCGACGCCATCCACGATCAGGGCCTCAAAGAGCTCTTCCGCCTGCATCGCACGAGCGACCCGATGGCTTTCGTCGTGGGGTCGGAGCTTTACGGCCATCTGGAAAAGGTGGTCGACGGCTTCGAGGATGTCGCCAACCGGGTGACGGGCATCGTCATCGAGCATAGCTGAAAGGCTCAGCATGGCCGACGCACCGCTTCTCCTTTACGCGTTGATCGCGGTCGCGCTGGCCTTCGACTTCCTGAACGGCCTGCACGACGCCGCCAATTCCATCGCCACCATCGTTTCGACGCGCGTGCTGCGGCCGCAATACGCCGTCTTCTGGGCGGCCTTCTTCAATTTCGTGGCCTTTCTGTTCTTCGGCCTCCATGTGGCGCAGACAGTGGGCTCGGGCATCATCTCGCCGCAGATCGTCGACGACAAGGTCATCTTTGGCGCGCTGATGGGCGCGATCTCCTGGAACGTCATCACCTGGGCGCTCGGCATCCCCTCGTCGAGCTCTCACGCGCTCGTCGGCGGCCTTGTCGGCGCCGGCGTCGCCAAGACCGGAACAAGCGCGATCGTCTGGAGCGGCCTCCTCAAGACCGGCTCGGCGATCGTTCTCTCGCCGGCGCTCGGCTTCGTTCTGGCGCTGCTGCTGATTCTCGCGGTTTCCTGGATTTTTGTGCGCCGCACGCCGCTCGCGGTCGATACGCTGTTTCGGTCGCTACAATTCGTTTCCGCCTCGCTTTACTCGCTCGGACACGGCGGCAATGATGCGCAGAAGACTATGGGGGTCATCGCCGTACTGCTCTATTCGCATGGCGTCTATGGTGGCGACTTCAAGGTGCCGTTCTGGGTGGTGCTGACCTGCCAGGCGGCGATGGGACTGGGCACGCTCTTCGGCGGCTGGCGGATCGTTCACACCATGGGCTCGAAGATCACGCGGCTGACGCCGATGCAGGGCTTTTGCGCCGAGACAGGCGGCGCGATCACCCTATTTCTTGCGACGGGCCTCGGCATTCCGGTGTCGACGACGCACACGATCACCGGCGCCATTGTGGGCGTCGGGGCGGCGCGGCGGGTCTCGGCGGTGCGGTGGAGCGTCGCCAAGGACATCGTCATCGCCTGGATCGTAACCATGCCGATGTCGGCCTTCATCGCCGCGGCTTTTTACACGGGCGCGAGTTTCTTTGGATGAAGCAGGCGAAGAAGGAGCCGAAGGCCAAAAAGAAGAGCGAGCGGCCCTCCACGCCACGTCTGCAATATGGGGCCTTGCCGTGGCGCGTGAGCGGGGAGCATGGCCTGGAAATCCTCCTTGCGACCTCGCGCGACACCAAGCGGTGGGTCATTCCCAAGGGCTGGCCGATGAAGGGCCGCAAGCCCCACATCGTCGCGGCCATAGAGGCGCAGCAGGAGGCGGGGCTTCACGGCAAGATTGAAAAATCGAGTCTTGGCGTATTCGACTACGAAAAACGGATGAAGGGCGGCGGCCTCGTGGAGTGCCGGGTCGAGGTTTACGCGCTGCGTGTGGAGCGGCAGCGTAAGAAATGGCCGGAGAAGGGGCAGCGCGTCACTTACTGGTTCCCCTTCGCCGTCGCGGCGGGACAGGTGGACGAGCCCGGCCTGCGCGAGATTATTCTGGCCTTCGGGAAATCAGTGAAGCCTTGAGGGAGAGGGCGTCCCCAAGCCTGGCGAAGCCCGCGTCAAGATCGTCCTTCAGGTCGGCGACATCCTCGAGCCCGATCGAGAAGCGCAGGGCCGGGCCTTCTGGCGCCCAGCGGGTGGCCGTCCGGTAGGGGGCGCAGTCGAAGGGCAGGATAAGGCTTTCATAGCCGCCCCAGGAATAGCCAATGCCGAAGAGCTCCAGCCCGTCCACGAAAGCCTCGACGGCCTCCTTGGGGGCTGGTTTCAAAATGATCGAGAACACGCCCGACGAACCGGAAAAGTCGCGCTTCCATATATCGTGGCCCGGATGGCTTGGCAGGGCGGGGTGCAGCACGCGCACGACCTCCGGGCGCGCGGCCAGCCAGTGCGCAATGTCCAGAGCGGCGCGGCCTTGCGCCTTCAGCCGCAGCGCCATGGTTCGCATTCCGCGCAAGGCGAGCGCGGCGTCGTCCGGGCCGGCCCCCATAGCGAAAAGATTGAAGGTATGGCGCAGCCGCTTCGCCCATTTGGCGTTGGCCGAGACGAGCCCGATGAGAATGTCCGAGTGGCCGGAGAGATATTTGGTGCCGGCCTCGATGGCCAGATCGCAGCCGCGCTCGTGCGGCGGGAAGAGCAGGGGCGTCGCCCAGGTGTTGTCGATGACGACGCAGACGCCCTTCTCCCGCGCCGCCGCAGAGATGGCCGGAACGTCCTGTATCTCCATGCTCTGCGAGCCGGGCGATTCGACGAGAACGGCCGTCGTTTCGGGCCTGATCAGTGTAGCGATCCCGGCCCCGACGGCGGGGTCGTAATATTCCGTCGTCACGCCGAAGCGCGCGAGAAAACCGTCGCAAAAGGCGCGGGTCGGCGAATAGGCCGAGTCGGTGACGAGTAGATGCGCGCCGGCCTTGGTCGCCGTGAGCAAGGCGAGCGCGATGGCCGCGAGCCCCGAGGGGACGAGCACCGTGTCCGCCGCGCCGGCGATCTCGCTCCAAGCCCCCTCGAGCGCGCGCGTCGTGGGCGTGCCTTTGGTGCCGTAAGTGTAGGGCTGGCGCAGTAATTCCAAATCGCCCATGGTCGGGAACAGCACGGTCGAGCCGCGGTACACCGGCGGATTGACGAATCCGAAATGGTCAAAAGGCGCCCGCCCGGCCTGGGTCACCAGCGTCGCCATACTGTTTTTTCGCCGTTTTTTGTCCTTATCGCTCGCCATCGCCGTTCCGGTCGCGCCGTTTGCGCTTGCTGGAATCGAACCTAGTATAACAGCCATGCAAAGCCGAGCCTGACGATGATCGCCCGACGCTTTTTTCGCGCCGTCGCCGCAGCAGTCATGCTTGCGTTCGTGAGCCATGGCGCCTTTGCTCAAACGGAGCCGGGTCCGACCCTCGCGCAAGTGCTGCGGCGCGGGTATCTGTCCTGTGGCGTCACCGAGGCCGCGGGCTTCGCCCAGCCCGACGAAACGGGAACGTGGCGCGGCTTCGATGTGGATTTCTGCCGCGCCGTCGCGGCGGCCATCTTCGACGATCCCGCCAAGGTGCGCTTTCTCGGCCTCGGTCAAAAGGATCGCGTCTCGGCCCTGCAATCGGGCTGGGTGGACCTGCTCGCAAGCGCGGCGCCCTGGACGCAATCGCGGGATGGCGCGCAGCGCGTCGTCTATGCCGGCGTTTCCTTCCACGACGGCCAAAGTTTTCTCGTGCGCCGCCAGCGCAGCTTTGCCTCCGCCGCCGATCTTGCCGACGTTTCTGTCTGCGTGCAGCAGGGCACGTCGAGCGAGCTGGAACTGACCGATTTCTTTCACGCCCGCCGGACGCCCTACGCGCCGAAGTCCTTTCCGACGTTCGAGGAGGCCGCCGCCGGTTACGGCAAGAGCCAGTGCGACGCGCTGAGCGCCGACGCCTCGACCCTCTACGCGGCGCGGGCGAAGCTTACCGATCCGCAGGAGCACGACGTTCTCCCCGACCTTCTCACCAAGGCGCCGCGCGGCCCCGTCGTCAGGCAGGGCGACGATCAATGGCTCACGATCCTGCGCTGGGCGCTGTTTGCGATGATCGACGCCGAGGAGCTTTCAGTCTCGGCCGCCAACGCCGACGCCGCGCTGAAATCGGAAGACCCGCGCATCCGCCATCTGCTGGGCGTCGAAGGCGATCGCGGCGCGGGCCTCGCACTCGCGGGCGACTGGCCTTACCGCATTGTCAAGCATGTCGGAAATTACGCCGATGTCTTCGAGCGCAACCTTGGGCATAATTCGCCGCTCGACATGGAGCGGCGCGTCAACGCGCTATGGAACAAAGGCGGGTTGATGTATGCGCCAGCGGTCAGATGAGAGGGGTCTGAGGGGAGAAAGCGCGGCGGAGCTCTGGCCGCCGCTACGCCGTTTCGTCGAGATTGACGCGCGGATCGGCCGATGGGCGGTCGAGGGCGGGCCGTTCCGACGATTTTTCTACGAATTCATCAGGTTTGGATTGAAGCAGGCTTGGGCCTGCCTGTTCGGCGGCGTCATGCTCGCCTTGGTGCTGGCGACGCGGCTCTTCTATCCGCCAGACGCAGCTCTCAGCCGGTACGACTTCCTCTTTCTAGCCGCTCTGGGCGTTCAGGCGGCGCTGCTGCTTCTTCGCTTCGAGTCGGTGACAGAGGCGGGCGTCATCTTCCTCTTCCACCTGGTGGGCGTGGTGATGGAGCTGTTCAAGACCGCTCACGGCGCCTGGGTTTATCCCGAGACCGCCTTTTTTCGCATCGACGGCGTCCCGCTCTTCACCGGCTTCATGTACGCTTGCGTCGGCAGCTACATGATGCGGGCGTGGGAGCTGTTCGACTTTCGGTTTCGCAACCACCCTCCGATGTGGCAGGTCTCGCTGCTCGCCGTGGCGATCTACGTCAATTTCTTCGCGCACCACTATGTGGCCGACATCCGCGCGGCGCTTTTTGTCGCGACCGCGGCATTGTTCTGGCGCACGACCATTTACTACCGCATTCATCATTGCTGGCGTACGATGCCTTTGTTGCTGGCCGCGTTCCTCGCGTCGTGTTTCATCTGGCTGGCGGAAAACGCCAGCACTTACAGCCATATCTGGCTCTATCCAAATCAGTTGAACGCCTGGAGGCCCGTCGGCTTGGGCAAGCTCGGCTCCTGGTTCCTGTTGCAGATCGTCAGCTATGCGATGGTCGCGCTCGTCTGCAAACCGCAGCCGCCGAGCGAGGCGCCGTTGACGCGCTCGCGCGCCCGCCATGACGACCGGCTTCGCGCGGGGCTCTCAGCCTAGTCGTTGCGCCCGCGCCCACCACTCGGCCAAGGCCTCGCGCGAGGGCGCCACATCCTCGGCCAGAGGCCCGGCAAAGAGCCGCCATTCCTCGCGGAAATAAGGCGAGACCGCCGCAACGACGGGGATGCGCGCCATCATCGCGGCCCGGAAGGCGTCGCAGAGCCCGCCGCGCTCGGCTTCCTGCTTGGCGAATTTGCTCACGACGATGAGATCGGCGCCTGCGCGCGCCGCGCGTTCGACCGCCGCGCAGGCCAGCGCCAGCTCTCCGGCGTCGAGATTGCAGGCGACCGAACCGGGGCCGAGATCCTGCGAGATCAGGAACTCCGCTTCCGACGCCACGTCGCGCAGGAAGATCCGCGAGCGGCCCGAGGGGTCGGCGCCGCGCATCTGGGTGACGCCGCCGACGCGCAGGCCCGTATCGGTCAATTCGAGCGCGAATCGCCGCATCAGCGACTGCACCGTTTCGCTTTCCTGCGCGGGGAGGGCCGCGATCGGGGTGGGCGGCAGGGCGTCGCGTTCCATCAGAACCCCTTTTTTCTTTGCGTTTCAGCGCCGGGAGCGGCCGACGCTAGCCGCGGCGGCACTTGTTTTGTATCGGAGGAAACCGATTTTATAATAACGTTACGAACAAGCGACGTGAACCTCAGTGGGCGATGACCGCAACAAGGCGCCGGCGCCGCGCCCCGCAGGCAAAGACAGCGCCATCGACGCCTTCCTCGAAAAGGCGCGCGGCGTCGCGGAGGCGGGCGGGCGCGGCCGGTTGATTTTTGCCCTCGACGCGACCATGAGCCGCCAGCCGACCTGGGATGTGGCGCAGTCCATTCAGGGCGAAATGTTTCGCGCCACGGCCCGGCAGGGCGGGCTCGACGTGCAGCTTGTCTATTTCCGCGGCTTCGGCGAGTGCCGCGCCTCGCGCTTTGTTTCGCAGGGCGAGGGTCTCGGCGCGCTGATGGGCCGCATTTCCTGCCAGGGCGGCAAGACCCAGATCGGCCGCGTGCTCGGCCATGCGCTCGACGAGGCGCGCGCGCGGCGCGTGGGCGCGCTCGTCTATATCGGCGACGCCATGGAGGAGAAAGCCGACCATCTGGCGTCGCTTGCTGGCGAACTCGGCCTGCTCGGGCTCAAGGCGTTCATGTTTCAGGAGGGCGACGATCCAGCGGCCAGGGCCGCCTTCCGCGAGATCGCGCGCCTCACGGGTGGGGCTTACGCCGCCTTCGATCTCTCGGCGCCGCGCCGTCTCGCTGAATTGCTGGGCGCCGCCGCCGCTTACGCCGCCGGCGGCCTGCCGGAACTGGAAAGACGCGCGGAGCAGGGCGAGGGCGCCGCCCGGCTGCTGCTGTCGCAGATGGGGTCACGATAAGCCATGCCTGTCCTTGTCGGAATAATCGCGCTTGCACTCGGGCTCTATGCGCTCAAGGCCTATACTCGGGCGTCGCCCGCGTTTCTCGCGCGGCTCCTCCGGCGGGGCGGCGGTTTTCTGCTGATGGCGCTCGGCGGATTGTTGCTGGCGCGCGGGCGCCTCGACTTCGGTATCGGCCTGGGGGCTACGGGACTCTGGCTGATGAGCCTTGGCTCTCAGACCGGGATGCGCAACGCCGGTTCGGGCGGGGGAGGCGTCTCGCGGGTGCGCTCGGCGATGATCGAGATGGAGCTCGACCACGCCACAGGGGCCATTCGCGGCATGATCCTCGCGGGCAAGGACGAGGGCAAGCGGCTGGACGCGCTGACCAGACCCGCTCTTCTCCAGCTCTACAACATTTGCCTCCGCGACGATCCGGAGGGCGCCCGCCTGCTAGAGGCGTATATGGACCGCCGCTTTTCCGGATGGCGTGCGGCAGGCGATCCGCACCGAAACGCGGGGAGCGGCGGCGAGACGGGCGCGCGCCGCTCGGGCACGATTACCGAGGATGAAGCTTACGAAATTCTCGGTCTGAAAAAGGGCGCGGCGGCGGCCGACATTGCCCGGGCCCACCGCGATCTGATGAAGAAACTTCATCCAGATCTTGGCGGGACGACGGATCTGGCCGCGCGGGTAAATGAAGCCAAGGATGTCCTGATGCGGCGCCATCACTAGGCGGCGCCGCGCGGGTTCGTCATGATCCCAGGTGGCGGACATGGCGGGCGACCTTCTCAGTTCTTCGTCGTGAAGCAGGCGAAGCCGGACTTCTTGAGCGCCTTGCAGGCCGACTGGGCGCTCTGCTCCTCGAGCCCCGCGAAGCGAGCGCGCCAGAGCGTCTCATTGCCCTTCTGCACTTTCTCGGTGAAAGCCCGCGCCGTGGGCGGGAAGCCCTGAAGCTGGCTCCGCGCGCGCGAAAGCATCTGATTGGCCTTCTCCGGGTCCTCGGCGGCGCCGATCTGAATCATCCAGCCCGGCTTGGTCGGCCGCGCGGCGTCGGCCTTCGCGACATTGGTCGTGCGGATGGCCGAGGGCGTCGTCGTGGCGACGGTGATTTCCTTGCCCCTGGCGGCGCGGCTCGAGGTGGAGCCGTCGATCACGGAGGCGAGCTCATGCTTGGGCAAATCCTTGCCGTGCGCCTTTTTGGCCGGCGCAGGCTCTTCCGCGACCCGCTTCTGAACGCCGGAGACGAAGGCGGGGCGGACTTGCGCGGCCTTTTCGACAGACTTCTCGGATTTTTCCCGCGCCGGGATCGCGGCGGGAGGAACCGGAGCGGTGACGGCGCGGCGCAGCGCCAGCGGCGCGGGCGCGGCGGCGGCCTCGTCCGGATCGGGGGCGAGCGCGGGCTCCTCGGCGTAGGCGAGCCGCTCCGGCTGGCGCGCAACCGCCGGCTGGATCGCGGGCTCGGGAGCGGCGACGCGAGGCTCCACGACACGGGACTCGGCGACGCGCTCTACCGCGGGCGCCTCGGCGGCTTCGTCCGGCGCCGAAGCGTCGTCCGTGATTGCGGCCGCCGTGCGGACGGACGCGCCGCCGCGGATATGCTCCTCGATCAGATTGGCCATGATGCGATCGCGGCCCGCCGCCGTGGTTCCGCCCATGACGACGGCCACGATGTGATGATTGCCCCGGCGCACGGAGGTCAGCAGGTTGAAGCCCGACGCGCGGGTGTAGCCGGTTTTGATCCCGTCCATGCCCTCGACGCGGCCGAGGAGATGGTTGTGATTGCCGTGCAGCGCGCCATTGTAGGCGAAGCTGTGGATGGAGAAATAACGATAGTAGCGCGGGAAGCGATCTTGAATCGCGCGCCCGAGGACCGAAAGGTCATAGGCGGTCGTGATCTGGGCGGGATCGGGCAGGCCCGAGGCGTTGGCGTAATGGGTGTTCCGCATCCCGAGCGCATGAGCCTTGCGGGTCATCATCTGCGCGAACGTCCGCTCGTCGCCGCCGATGTTCTCGGCGATGGCGCAGGCGATGTCGTTCGCCGATTTGGTCACCACGGCCTTGATGGCGTTCTCGACGCTGATGGTCTCGCCCGGCTGAAGCCCGAGCTTTGAGGGCGCCTGCGCCGCCGCATGGGAGGAGATCATCAGCGGCGTATCGAGCCGCAGACGGCCCTTTTCGAGCTGCTCGAAGAGCAGGTAGAGCGTCATCACCTTGGTGACCGAGGCCGGGTGACGCAGCTCGTGCTCATTTCGGGCGTAGAGCGTCTCGCCGCTGTTGCCGTCGACGACAATGGCCGCAAAGCCCCGGTGCTCGCCGATGATCGCGTCGCCGCCGCCAGCAGTCGAGGCGGTGAAACGGTGGCTGCGCTCATGCTGCGCGTAAGCGCGGTGATGTACAAAGTGGTGATGGAAAGCGTGATAGGAGCGATGGCCGTGGCGACGCGCTTCGGCCGGGATCGCCGTGATGGCAATGAAAGCCATGATGGCCGCAAAAATCGCGGCGAGGGAGCGGGGCTGAGCCAGGCGGTCCAGCAAACTCGATTTCGACATGGGTATACGCGCCCTTACGGAAACTGGCACTTTCGGGAGGCGACAACCAGAAGTAGGAGTCGCAAAAACGCTACAGTTCCTCAGGGTAAGAGAATGCGGTTACTCGCGGGTTAAGCTTTTTTCCAAAACTGACAGGCATTTTTGCGCCGCAACATTTTTATTGACGATCTTTTGTGCAGCGCATATATTTTGGATGTTAGCCGGCGCGTACGCCGCGCCGCCAGGGGGCGGCGTATCTCAGGATGCAGCGCCAATATAGAGGACGAACCCCATGGTCGCCAATTTCGACAGCGTGCAGCAGATCGGAAAAGAGCAGTTCGAAGCTGTTTCCGCAGCCGCCGCGGCGGTCACGAAGGGCTGGCAGAGCATTGCGGCCGAGACGACCGATTATTCCAAGAAGTCTTTCGAGAAGAGCCGCCTGCTTGCTGAGAAGCTCATTGCGGTGAAGAAGATCGACGAAGCCTTCGCCCTCCAGACCGACTTCGCCAAGACGAGCTACGAGGATTTCGTCGCCGAGGCGACCAAGCTCGGCGAGCTTTACGCCTCGATCGCCAAGGACGCCTTCAAGCCGTTCGAGTCGGTGACGAAGACCTTCACGCCGGCCGAGTAAGGCTCCATCGGCGCCTCTTTCGTCCGGGGCGGCGCGACGGATTTCGCCCGGCGAGGCCAAGCTTCGCCGGGCTTTGCTTTTGTGGACGCCCGCAATCTGCTGTTTCGGCGGGGGCTGTAAATCATTAAACTTCGGCCATGAGCGCCGGAAAAGCTGGTTTCGTCCACCTCCATCTCCACACTGCCTTTTCTCTGCGCGAGGGCGCGCTGACGATCGGCAAGCTGATCGACCTCGCCGCGCGCGACGAACAGGCGGCGCTCGCCGTCACCGACACCAATAATCTCTTCGCCGCGCTGGAATTTTCCGAAAAAGCGGCCAAGGCTGGCATACAGCCCATCGCCGGCGTGCAACTGCGCGTCGATTTCGGCGACGCGAGGAGCAGCGGCGCCTCGGCGCGCGACGAGGGCAAGGGCAATATCGTCCTCCTCGCCAAATCCGAGACCGGCTATCTCAACCTCATGCGGATCGCCTCGCGCGCCTGGCTCGATACGGAGGAGGGCGACGAGCCGCATGTAACGCTCGCCGCTCTGGCCGAGGACGCTGCCGAGCTGATCGCGCTGACCGGCGGGCCGGATGGGCCGCTCGACCGCATGTTCGCGGCTGGCCAACCGGAATCCGCGCGGGCGCGACTGGAGACGCTGCTCGGCTTCTTCGGGGACCGGCTCTATCTGGAGCTTCAGCGCCACAAGCTCCCCTCCGAGCAGGAGGTCGAGCCGCAGCTTCTTGACCTCGCCTATCGAAAGGGCGTGCCTCTCGTCGCGACGAACGAGCCCTATTTCGCCGCGCGCAGCGATTTCGAGGCCCATGACGCGCTGCTCTGCATCGCCGAGGGCACGGTGACAGGCGTCGCCGACCGCCGCCGCGTCACGCCGGAGCATTATTTCAAGACCCGCGCGGAGATGCGGGCGCTCTTCGCCGATCTCGAGGAGGCGACCGCCAATACGGTCGAAATCGCGCGCCGCGTTAGCTACCGACCGCGCACCCGCAAGCCGATCATGCCGCGCTTTCTGCGCGACGCGCCGGACGACCGGCCGCTCACCGAAGTTGAGGCCGAGGAACTGCGCCGCCAGGCGACCGAGGGGCTGGAGGCCCGGCTCTCCGCCCATGGTCCGGCGGAGGGCTTTACCCGCGAAGACTATTCGGCCCGCCTCGACTTCGAGCTCTCGACCATCGAGAAGATGGGCTTTCCCGGCTACTTCCTGATCGTCTCGGACTTCATCAAATACGCCAAGGCGCAAGGCATTCCGGTGGGGCCGGGGCGCGGCTCGGGCGCGGGGTCGCTCGTCGCCTACGCCCTGACCATCACCGACCTCGATCCGCTGCGCTTCGGGCTGTTCTTCGAACGCTTCCTCAATCCCGAGCGCGTGTCGATGCCGGACTTCGACATCGACTTCTGCCAGACGCGGCGAGGCGAGGTGATCGATTACGTTCGCGACCGCTACGGCGCGGACCGCGTGGCGCAGATCATCACCTTCGGCTCCTTTCTCGCGCGCGGCGTGCTGCGCAGCGTCGGCCGCGTGCTGGAAATGCCGCTCGGCCAGGTCGACAAGCTCGCCAAGCTCGTGCCGCAGAACCCGGCCAAGCCCGTAACTCTTGCGGAGGCTGTCGCCGGCGAGCAGAAGTTGAAGGAGGCCGCCGAGCAGGACGAGCGCGTGGCGCGGCTGTTCAAGATCGCTGGGGCGCTCGAAGGGCTCTATTCCAACGCCTCGACCCACGCCGCGGGCGTCGTCATCGGCGACCGGCCGCTGCATCAGGTGACGCCTCTCTACCGCGACCCGAAGTCCGACATGCCGGCGACCCAGTTCAACATGAAGTGGGTGGAGCCGGCCGGGCTGATCAAATTCGACTTTCTCGGGCTCAAGACGCTGACCGTGCTCGCCATGGCGGGCAAGCTCGCCCGCCGCCGCGACCCGGATTTCGACCTCGCCAAGGTTCCGCTCGACGACAGGGACACTTACGCCATGCTCGGGCGCGGCGAGACCGTGGGCGTGTTCCAGCTCGAAAGCGCCGGCATGCGCAAGGCGCTGGTCGAGATGCACGCCGACCGTTTCGAGGACATCATCGCCCTCGTCGCCCTCTACCGCCCCGGCCCGATGGCCAACATCCCGACCTATTGCGCGGTGAAGCACGGCGACGAGGAGGCGGATTACTACCACCCCAAGATCGAGCCCATCCTCAGGGAGACCTTCGGCGTCATCATCTATCAGGAACAGGTGATGCAGATCGCCCAGGTGCTCTCCGGCTATACGCTGGGCGAGGCCGACATGCTCCGCCGCGCCATGGGCAAAAAGATCAAGGCCGAGATGGACGCCCAGCGCGAGCGCTTCGTCAAAGGCGCCATCGAGCGAGAGGTGAAGGCCGATCTCGCCAATTTCATCTTCGACCTGCTGGCGAAATTCGCCGACTACGGCTTCAACAAGTCCCACGCGGCGGCCTATGCGCTGATCGCCTATCAGACCGCCTGGTTCAAGGCGCATTACCCGGCCGAGTTCCTCGCCGCTTCCATGACCTTCGACAAGAGCCAGACCGACAAGCTGGCCGAGTTCCGCGACGAGGCGCGCCGGCTGGGCATTGCGGTGGAGCCGCCCTCGATCCGGCGCTCCGGCGTCGATTTCGACGTGGCGCCCGGCGCGGACGGCAAGCTCACGATCCGCTATGCGCTTTCGGCCATCAAGGGGGTGGGCGAGGGGCAGGCGGAGTCGATCGTCCGCTCGCGCGGCGACCGCCCCTTCACGAGCCTTTCCGACTTCGCCCGGCGCCTCAACCCGCGCGAGGTGAACAAGAAGGTGCTCGAAAATCTCGCCGCCTGCGGCGCCTTCGACGAGCTGGACCCCAATCGCGCCCGCGCCTTCGCCGCCATCGAGCCGATCCTCGCCGCCGCCAACCGCCACGCCGAGGACCGCAAGGCCGGACAGAACGCGCTCTTCGGGGAGGCCGAGGCGGACGACCTCGCGCTGCCCAAGGTCCAGCAATGGCCGGCGGGGGAGAGGCTCAGGCGCGAATATGAGGCGGCGGGATTCTTCCTCTCCGGCCACCCGCTCGATTCCTATGCCGGCCTCCTACCCAAATTGAGGGTGTCGCGCTGGACCAAATTCGTGGCCGACGTGAAGAACGGCGCCACCGCCGGCCGCCTCGCGGCGGTGGTTCTGGACCGCGCCGAGCGCCGAACCAAGTCCGGCTCCAAGATGGGCATCGTCCAGCTCTCCGATACGACTGGCCAATATGAGGCCATTCTTTTCTCGGAGGCGCTCAACCAGTATCGCGACGCGCTGGAGAAGGGCGCCGCCGTTCTGGTCACGCTCTCGGCCAGCGTCGATGGCGACGAGGTGCGCGCCCGCATCGTCACGGTCGAGCCGCTGGCCGCCGCCGCCGCCCGCGCCCATCGCGGCCTGCGAGTCGTAGTCGGGGACAAAAGTCCGATCGATAGGATTAAAGACAGGATCTCCGGAAAGGGCGAGGGTGAGATTTCGGTCCTCGTCCGGCGTGATGTCGCGCCCGAAGAAATCGAAATACGCCTGCCGGGCGGCTATCCGGTCAACGCTGAAGTCGCCTCCGCGCTGCGGGAAATCCCCGGTGTGCTGGAGGTCGAATATCTGTGATGAAGTTCTTGTACTTGAAGTTCAAGTTGAACTTAATTTTGTAAGTCACTGATATTAAAATACTTCAATTTTCATGTATCACTTTTAATCCATTTTCTCAGCACTGCTGAACCCGTTCTCGACCCATGCTGGGAAGTCCCAGACTGAGGCCGCCGGCCTTGAGGCTCCTCATTCAATGCCATGCCCGCGCGGCAAGAGGAGAGACGCCCCGCGCCAGCTCCCCTGACATGGCCTGAATGGCAAGCCGAAGCGCTGATAGGAAAATGCTCCTGTTGATGGCGGCGTAGGAAAGGGAACGATGGCGGCGCCTTTGACGTTAACCCTGTGCGCTCCTTCGATTGGCGGAGGGGCGTCGGGGGAGTCTGTCATGGGCGATTTTCTGGACGCGGCGCTCGGCGCCTCGGCGTCCTCTCTGCACGTACAGTTTGCCGCCTTTGTGATCATGGGGCTCGCCGTGGGGTGGGGCCTCGGGCAGCAATCGGGCAGATGGGGAGGCTGGTCTCCAACGCTCGCCATCATGGGCGTTTGCGGCGCCTGGCTCGGGGCGGAGCTGGCCTGCCTGATTGGGCGGGCGACGAGAGGCGGCGCGACCGAGTTCGTAGCCGCGTTTCTGGGCGCGGCGGCGCTTGCTTATGCGTGGCGCCGGCGGCATCCGCCATTATCGGAGCGACCCGACCACATTGCCCTTGGCCGGTTCAGCGCCTAGATAAAGGCGCAGGGGGAGGCTCCCTGTGCCCGTCATCGACCTCTTGAACAACGACCCGCGCCCGAAAACGGGCGCGCTGCGCCACCCCGAGAAAGCGGCCCGGCCAGATCAGCCCGTGCTGCGAAAGCCGCCGTGGATCAGGGTGAAGGCGCCGGGCTCCAAAGCCTGGGCCGAGACCAGCGCGCTCTTGAAGGGCGCCGGCCTCGCCACAGTCTGCCAGGAGGCCGCCTGTCCCAATATCGGCGAGTGCTGGGAAAAGAAGCACGCCACCTTCATGATCATGGGGGAGGTCTGCACGCGGGCCTGCGCCTTCTGCAATGTCGCCACCGGTCTTCCGGCGCAGCTTGATCCGGACGAGCCGGGCAGGGTGGCCGAAGCGACGAAAGCCCTCGGCCTCTCTCATGTCGTCGTCACTTCGGTCGACCGGGACGACCTGCCGGACGGCGGCGCCGAGCATTTCGCGCGGACGATCCGGGCAATCCGGCAGATATGTCCCGGCGTGACGATCGAAGTGCTGACGCCCGACTTTTTGCGCAAGGAGGGCGCCCTCGAGCAGGTGGTCGAGGCGGCGCCGGATGTCTTCAACCACAATCTCGAGACCGTGCCGTCTCTCTATGTGACAGTGCGCCCCGGCGCCCGCTATTTCCACTCCCTGCGGCTCTTGCAGCGCGTCAAGGAGCTGAACCCTCGGCTCTTCACCAAATCCGGCCTCATGCTCGGCCTCGGCGAGACCCGCAACGAGGTGATGCAGGTGATGGACGACATGCGCTCGGCCGACATCGACTTCATCACGCTCGGCCAATATCTCCAGCCGACCCGCAAGCACCATCCCGTAGCCCGTTTCGTCACGCCCGAGGAGTTCGACGCCTATAAGGCGCTCGCCTTCGCCAAGGGCTTCGCCCATGTCGCCGCCTCGCCGCTCACGCGCTCGTCGCACCACGCCGGCGAGGATTTCGAGCGGCTGCGGAAGGCGCGCACGGCGGGAGTCGATATGGACAGCTCGGCGGAATGACGCTGACACTTTCCGACGTATCGTGGTGTCACTTTTTTAGGGATGCGAAGAGCGCCCGACTGTCGAGATCGAGCTGTTAACCTGATCCTGAGCCTTGTCGACAATAATTGTCGACGCGTGACGCCGTGGAAGGCATGGCGGAGGCTTGGATACGGAGTTCCAGCAATGAGAAAGATCAAGGAGTTTTTGGCCGATGACTCTGGCGCAACGGCTATCGAATACGGCCTCCTGACAGCGCTGCTTTGCACCGGCATCATTGCGTCGACCAGGGCGCTAGGAACGAAGCTTTCGACGACCTTCGCGGCGGTCACGGGCAACCTTTAGGTTCGTCTACAGGGGGCGCATGAGCCTTCGAGCGCCCTGCGCCCAAAGCGGCAGGGGTCGAGATGCGCTCGGCGCCTGGTTTTTTAGGCCCAGCTCCCGGATGGCCGCACCGGCGCCCCTCCGAGTGTG
>RXIY01000071.1:0-30115 GCA_003963405.1 Hyphomicrobiales bacterium | reverse complement strand
CCCGTGAGACGCGCGAGAGCGCACGCCCTCCCGCTCTGGCGCTCCCGGCCCAGAGCGGGCGAGGGCCGCCCGTAATCTTCGGCGTTCTCACCCTCGGGCGGGCAGGGCGCCGTGGCTCCAGAAGCCTTTTTTGGGCGCGGATTGGTCTTTCCCGGATGAGCGCGCCCCCGGCATATTTCCTTCCTTTCACAGGCGACGTAATCTCCAGCGCTATCGAAGCCGTCGACGAGCACGTTTCCTCCCCGGCGGAAATCGCTTAAAAGCCCGGACCCATGAAAAGCTTTCGCACGCGCCGCCACGTCTCCCACAGCGCCGCTGACATGTTCGCCCTGGTCGCCAATGTCGAGACCTACCCGCAATTCGTGCCGCTCTGCGAGGCCATGCGAGTCCGCCGCCGCGCGGAAGTCGCGCCGGGGGTCGTCGAGCTGGTGGCCGAGATGCAGGTCGGCTTCAAGGCCATCTGCGAACGCTATACGAGCCGCGTCACCTGCGACTCGAACACGCTCGAGGTGAGGGTCGGCTACATCGACGGGCCGTTCCGCAAGCTCGACAACCGCTGGTCCTTCCGTGAAGAGGCGCCGGGACCCGACGGCGCGCCCCGCTCGATCATTGATTTCTTCATCGCCTACGAATTCAAGAGCGTGGCGCTCGGACTTGTCATGGGGGCCATGTTCGACAAGGCTTTCCAGAAATACGCCGACGCCTTCGTGAAGCGCGCCGACGAGGTTTATGGCCGGCGTCGGGCGCCGAAATAAGACCTGTCCGTCGGAGGAAGGCCCTACCGGCGCGCGATCGCGGCGCCGGACCGTCCAACTCACCTTCCTGATGAATTACGTCCAGCGTAAAAACTTTACGTCGCACGTAATTTACGTCACAGCATAAATACGGGAAGCGTAATTCCAGCGCTAATCATGATCCGGTCGGGCGCGCATCGCCTTGACGCCGCCACGCAGTTTCTTGCCTTCCAGGCGACGGATTTTCGAACCGAGCGTCGGTTTGGTCTTGCGCCGCGGGGGTGGCGGCGGGGCGGCGGCTTCACGGATCAGGTCGATAAGGCGCTCGATGGCGTCGGCGCGGTTTCGCTCCTGGGTCCGGTGGCGCTGCGCCTCGATGATGATCACGCCATCCTTGGTGAGCCGCGCGCCCGCCAGACGCTCCAGCCGCGCCCGGACGCCCTCGGGAAGACTCGGAGACCGCCGCGCGTCGAAGCGCAGGCGGACGGCGGTCTCGACCTTCTGCACATTCTGTCCGCCGGGGCCGGAAGCGCGCAGGAATTCGAGCGTGATTTCCCCGTCTTCGAGCCAGAGGAATGGCGTGATTCGTATCATGGCGGGTCCCAAGCCTTTTCGGGCGCTGCGCGAAATTCATATCAATCGGCGCCCCGGCTCGGGGAATGTCAAGACGAGAGCGTTGATTATAACTATCGTTCTAACGCCCTATAATTTTACGAACGTTAGAATGGGGCTGGCAATTTCCGGCCCTTGCGAAAAAAGCTACAAGGGGCAGGCGCGCAGACAGGCGACGGCTCGAAAAATGGCGCAGAGACATCCTTTCCACGGACGGCGCGCCGCGATCGCCACCATGCACGACAAGGACCGCGCCATCGGCGAACCGCTGTCCCGCCTGGGTTTGAGCGTGGCGCTCGTCGCCGATGTGGATACCGACAGCCTGGGCGCCTTTACCGGAGAGATCTCGCGCTCCGGGAGCATGCTCGACGCCGCGCTGGCCAAGGCGCGCCTCGCCATGGCGCATTCCGGCGCTCCGATCGGCCTGGGAAGCGAAGGCGCCTTCGGCCCGCATCCCATCGTCCCGTTCCTCGCCTCCGGCGTGGGGCTCATCGTTTTGCGCGACGGGGAGAGAGGGCTCGAAATCACCGCCCAGAGACGGACGCGGACGAGCTACGATTCGACGGACTGCGGCGCGCCCGGCTTCGGCGTCGAGACCGTGCTGCGCGGCTTGCCCTGCGCCGACTGCGGCGCGCCGACCCGTATCGTCCGCGGGGAGCTGCATCGCTGCCGCCGTTGCGGGGCTTCGAAGCGCAAAGGCATATGCGCCCGCCGTCCCTGCGCGCCGATGCGCAGTGCTGCGATCTCTGCAACCCCTGAGCCGCTCAGAAATAACCCTCCCGCTTCTTCTGTTCGAGCGAGCCGCCGTCCTCGCCGTCGCTGATCCGGCCCTGCCGCTCGGAAACCCGCGCGTCCAGCGTTTCATCGAGAACGGAAGCGATGTCTGTCGCCTCCGATTCGATCGCGCCAGTCACGGGCCAGCAGCCGAGCGTTCTGAACCGCACCCGCCTCATCTCGATCTCGTCGCCCGGCTGGAAGCGCATCCGCGCCTCGTCGTCCACGACCACGAGCGCCTCCTTGCGCCGCACGACACGGCGAAGCTGCGAGAAATAAAGGGGCGCCAGTTCGATCTCCTTCTGCATCGCGTAAACCCAGATGTCCTGCTCCGTCCAGTTCGAGAGCGGGAAGACGCGCGCGGACTGGCCGCACCCGAGCCGCAGATTGAATTGCCGCCAGAACTCGGGCCGCTGATGGCGGGGATCCCAGACGTGATTGTTTTCCCGCACGGAAACAATGCGCTCCTTGGCGCGGGACCGCTCTTCGTCGCGCCGCGCCCCGCCGAAGATCACGTCATATTTGCCCCGGTCGAGCGCCCCCTTCAGCGGCTCGGTGCGCATGAGCAGCGTGTAACGGTCCCCGTAATCAAAGGGATTGAGGCCCGCCGCGCGCCCTTCCTCATTGGCGTGCGCGATCAGCTCGAAACCATGGCGGCGCGCGAAATCGTCTCGAAATTCGATGAGCGAGCGAAACTCCCAGGTCGAGTCGATGTGCAGGAGGGGGAAGGGCGGCTTGCTCGGGTAGAAGGCGCGCAACGCCAGATGCGCGAGGACGGTCGAGTCCTTTCCCGCTGAAAACAGCATCACCGGATTGTCCGCCTCGGCGGTCGCCTCCCGGATGATGTGAATGGCCTCGGCCTCGAGCCATGCCAGGTGAGAAAGCGCCCGCCCCATCGCTCTGTCCCTTAATTAGAAAATAGCGGGGGTCAGACTGCGATGTTGCAGCGCATTCAGCAAGGCTTGAGGGACGAAATAGACGCGAAATCTGTAACTTATTCAAATAGCCGATGAGCCCCATCGGCCCCGCCTATGGAGCGCCCCCGCCGCCATCGCCGGTCAGCCTTCCGGCAGCCGCACCGTGGCGATCGCCAGCGCGGCTATGCCTTCGCGGCGTCCTGTGAATCCGAGCTTCTCCGTCGTGGTCGCCTTGATGGCGACGCGGCCGATGTCGAGGCCCATGATTTTCGCCAGGCTGGCGCGGATCGCCTCGCGGTGCGGGCCGACCTTCGGCGCCTCGCAGACGACGGTCGCGTCGACATGCGCGATCATGCCGCCGCGTTCGCGCACGAGCTTGCAAGCGTGGGCGAGGAAAATCTCGGACGCCGCGCCTTTCCATTGCGGGTCGGATGGGGGGAAATGCGCGCCGATGTCGCCCTCGGCGATTGCGCCAAGCACGGCGTCGGTGATGGCGTGCATGAGAACGTCGGCGTCGGAATGGCCCGCGAGCGCATGGCTGTGCGGGATGGCGACGCCGCCAAGCCAGACTTTGTCGCCTTCCGCGAAGGCGTGCACGTCATAGCCCTGGCCCATGCGCACATCGGGCAGGGCGGCGAGGGAAGGGGTTGCGAGCTGTTGCATGGCGCGGGCAAAATCCTCCGGCGTCGTAAGCTTGAAATTTCGCGCATCGCCCGCGAAGACATGCACGGCGCAGCCGGCAGCCTCCGCGATCATGGCGTCGTCGGTGTATTCGCGCCCGCCCGCGGCGGCCTCGCGATGCGCGGCGAGGATGAGCGGGAAGCGGAAAGATTGAGGCGTTTGCACCGCGCGCAGGCGCGCGCGATCCGGCGTCGCGACGACGAAGCCCGCAGCGTCGATCTCCTTTACCGTATCATTGAGCGGCACGCCCGGAACCGCCGCGCCATGGTCGCGGGCGGCGGCGATGGCGCGGGCGACGAGCGCCGGATCGGCGAAGGGCCGCGCGGCGTCGTGGATCAGCACGATCTCGGGCTCGGCCTCTCGCGCAATGGCCTCCAGCCCGTTGCGGACGCTCTCCTGCCGAAGCGCGCCGCCGAGCGCAGGGGCGGCGAGGGCGGCGCGGGCCGAATCGGTCAGCTCCGAAACGCTCGCGGCATAAAGCGTCCGGTCGTCGGGATGAATCACGACCGTAAGCCGCGCGGCGGGCGCGGCGGCGTGCATCGCCTCCAATGTGCGGGCGAGCACGCTGGCGCCGGCGAGGCTGCGATATTGTTTCGGTAGACCTTCACCGGCGCGGGAGCCCCGCCCGCCGGCGACGACGAGGATGGAAACCAGGGTCTGATCGGACATGCCGCTCTGTGTCGCTTTTCGCGCCGTCCGTCAAACTACCGTCTCAAAAGCGGAGCAGTGACAAAAAGTCATGTTGCAACTGCGAAGAGCCCTGCTTATGCTGTGTGCAAGATGGATAATGCCGAAAAAATAGGCCCGCAGGCCGTGCAGGCGAATTTACGGATTGGTCCCCTGAGCCTTTCGGGCCGCGCCTTTCTCGCGCCCATGGCCGGCGTCACCGACCCCGCCATGCGGCGAATCGCGGAGCATTATGGCGCCAGCGTCACCGTGAGCGAGATGATTACTGCTGCGGGCGTTGCGCGCGGCGACCGGGAGACCGCGCTGCGGCTCGGTCAGGCGCGCAAGACAGAGTCCGCGCCGCGGGTGATCCAGATCGCGGCGCGCGACGCGGCCGGAATCGCCGCCGCCGCCAAACATGCGGAAGACGCCGGCGCCGACTGGGTGGACATCAATATGGGCTGTCCCTGCAAGCGGGTGACCGGCGGCCTCGCCGGCGCGGCGCTGATGCGCGATCTCGACCAGGCCGCCGCGCTCATCGCCGCCGCGCGGGCGGCGATCCGCGCGCCGCTCAGCGTGAAAATGCGGCTCGGCTGGGACGACGCCGCCCGAAACGCGCCCGAACTCGCCCGCCGCGCCGAGGCCGAGGGCGCCGCCCTCGTCACCGTTCATGGCCGCACGCGCCAGCAGTTCTATACGGGCTCGGCCGATTGGGCGGCGATCGCCGAGATCAAGGCGGCGGTGTCGATCCCGGTCGTCGCCAATGGCGACTGCAAGAGCGTGGAGGACGCGGCTGACATGCTCAAGGCGTCGGGCGCCGATGCAGTCATGATCGGCCGCGCGGCGCAGGGGCGTCCCTGGCTCGTGGGCGACGTCGCCCATTATCTCGCGACCGGCCGGCGGAGGGCCGAGCCGGCGCTTTCGGAGCGGGGAGAGGCGGCGCGCCTGCATCTCGACGGGCTCTTGACCCAAATGGGCGCGGGGGCAGGGCTGCGCCACGCCCGCAAACACCTCGCCGCCTATGTCGACGAGGCCTTCGGCGCAGGCTTTCCGGAGGTCGCCGATCTTCGCCGCGCGCTGGTGACGTCGAATTGCGCGCAGGAGGCTTTTCGGCTGATCGACGCCATCTTCATCACAAAGACTCAAGAGGCTGCCGCATGAGCCTGTCGGATCGCTCCGGGCGCGACGATCCCCGTCGCAGGGAGCTGGGCCCGCTCAAGATCATTGACGAGCGCAGCCGCAGCGGCATGCTCGAGGCCCTGCCCAACGCCATTTTCACCGTCACCCGCGACGGCGTGATCGAGGACGCCAACGCGGCCGCCGAATCCTTCTTCGAACTGGGCAAACCGCTGCTGATCGGCCAGAAAATCGGCCGGCTTCTGCCCTTTGGCTCGCCGCTCATCACGCTCATCCAGCATGTGCGGGACCGGGGCGCCGCGATCAACGAGTACAAGATCGACCTCGGCCGCCCCGGCCAGGAAGGCGACCGCCGCGTCGACGTGCATTGCGCGCCGCTCGCCGAGGTCGAGGGCCTGGTGCTGGTCATGCTGCAAGAACGAACAATTGCCGATAAAATAGACAGGCAGCTCAGCCACCGCGCGGCGGTGCGCTCGGTTTCCGGGCTGGCGTCCATGCTCGCCCATGAGATCAAGAATCCCCTGTCCGGCATCCGCGGCGCGGCGCAACTCCTGGAGCCCGGTCTGTCGGACGCGGATCGCGCGCTGACGCGGCTGATCTGCGAAGAAACGGACCGCATCGTCCGCCTCGTCGACCGGATGGAAGTCTTCTCCGACGCCCGACCGCTCAAGCGCGAGCGCGTCAATATTCACTCGGTTCTGGACCATGTGAAGCAGGTGGCGCAAAGCGGCTTCGCGCGCCGGATCAGATTCGTCGAGAATTACGATCCCTCGCTCCCACCGGTTCATGCCAATCGGGACCAGCTCGTGCAGGCGTTCCTCAATCTCGTGAAGAACGCCGCCGAGGCGATCGGCGGCGATGCGCTCGACGGCGAGATCGAGCTTTCGACCGCATTTCGGCCCGGCGTCAGCCTGCGCGCGCTGGGGGCGCGGAATCCCGTCGGCCTGCCGCTGGAATTCTGTGTGCGCGACAACGGCCCCGGCGTGCCGGACGACATCGCCGCCCATCTCTTCGATCCCTTTGTGACTACAAAGGCCTCGGGAACTGGCCTCGGTCTTGCACTGGTGGCCAAGATCGTCAACGACCACGGCGGCATTATTGAATGCGACTCCCTACCCAGACGCACGACCTTTCGAATTCTGATGCCCATGTATCGCGCCAAGCCGGCCGAACAGCAGGAGGACAGGCGTTCATGAGGTTTTGCGCCCGCAGGAGAATGGTCTGATGACGAGAGGCGAGATACTTGTCGCCGACGACGACGCCGCCATCCGCACCGTCGTCGCGCAGGCGCTGTCGCGCGCGGGTTACGAGGTGCGCACCACCGGCACGGCGGCGACTCTCTGGCGCTGGGTGCAGTCGGGCGAGGGCGATCTCGTCGTCACCGATGTGGTGATGCCGGACGAAAACGCCTTCGAGCTTCTCCCCCGCATCAAGAAGCTTCGGCCCGAGCTGCCGATCATCGTGATGAGCGCGCAGAACACCTTCATGACCGCGATCCGCGCCTCGGAGCGGGGCGCCTATGACTATCTGCCCAAGCCTTTCGACCTGAAGGAGCTCGTCGGCATTGTCGGCCGCGCCATGGCCGAGCCGCGGAAATCCGGCGAGGAGGAGCGGCCCGAGGAGATGGAGGGCATGCCGCTCGTCGGTCGCTCGCCGGCGATGCAGGAGATCTACCGCGCGCTCGCCCGGCTGATGCAGACCGACCTGACCGTCATGATCAACGGCGAGTCTGGCACCGGCAAGGAGCTGGTCGCCCGTGCGCTGCACGATTATGGCAAGCGCAAGAAAGGCCCCTTCGTCGCGGTCAACATGGCGGCGATTCCGCGCGACCTCATCGAGAGCGAACTCTTCGGCCATGAGAAGGGAGCCTTCACCGGCGCGAACCAGCGTTCCGCCGGCCGGTTTGAGCAGGCGGAGGGCGGCACGCTCTTTCTCGACGAGATCGGCGACATGCCCATGGAGGCGCAGACCCGGCTGCTGCGCGTGCTCCAGCAGGGCGAATATACGACGGTCGGCGGCCGCACGCCGATCAAGACCAATGTCCGGATCATTGCGGCGACCAACAAGGACCTGCGCATTCTGATCCAGCAGGGCCTGTTCCGCGAGGACCTCTATTTCCGCCTGAACGTCGTGCCGCTGCGGCTGCCACCGCTGCGCGAGCGCGCCGAGGACATTCCCGACCTCGTGCATCACTTCTTCAAGATGGCCGCAAACGAGGGCCTGCCGCAGAAATATATCGAGCAGGCGGCGCTCGACCGGATGAAGAAATACCGCTGGCCGGGCAATATCCGCGAGTTGGAGAATCTGATCCGCCGGCTTGCGGCGCTGCATCCGCAGGAGGTGATCTCCGATGCGCTCGTCGAGGCGGAACTCGATCATGAGCTGCGCCAGGCGGTCGCGGAAAGGCCTGCCGGCAATGGCTCCGGCCAGCCGTCGCGCGAGCTGGAGAACGGCCAGACGCTCTCGACATCCGTCGAGCAGCACCTCGCCAAGCTCTTCCGGGATTATGGCGATGGCCTGCCGCCGCCGGGGCTGTATCACCGGGTCATCCGCGAGATCGAAATCCCGCTGATCTCCGCCGCGCTGGCGGCGACGCGCGGCAATCAGATCAAGGCGGCCGAGCTGCTCGGCCTGAACCGCAACACCTTGCGCAAGAAGGTCAATGACCTCGATATCAGGCTGATGCGCTCGCCGCGGTGACGTCACAACGGGGCCGCGGCTGCGATAAAGGCGACGGCCCCCTCTCCCACGGCGTGGGGAAGGGCCATCATATCGCCCGATCTGGAGCCGCCCATTCGCAAGCGCTGCTTTTACGCGTTGCAGATTTGCCACAGTGACGCCCCCGGCATATAGTTTCGGCCATGGAACAGGCGGGCGAACAGGCGCTGACCGATAGCGGCAAGGTTGCGGGTCCCCGCGCCTGGTTTGGTCCGATTATCGTCATAGGCGCCGTCGGCTGCGCCCTCGCGACCTTCCTGGCGACGGCCGAGTTCGGGGTCGTCTCGCCGACCGACGATCGGCTCATTCCGCTGCTGATCGCCAATGGCGTGCTCGTCAGCGTCCTGCTCGTCATGGTGGTCGTCAAGGCGACGCGGCTCTACCGGGTCTGGCGGCGGGGCGAGGCGGCCGCGCGGCTGCATGTGCGCATCGTCGGCGTATTCTCGGTCATCGCCCTGATTCCCGCGGTGCTTTTGGCTATCGCCGGCTCCATGACTCTGGAGCGGGCGCTCAACCCGTCCTTCATGTCGAGCGTGAAGGTCTTCGTCCACAACACCGCCCAGGCGGCGCAGGCCTTCCAGTCGAGCCAATGCCAGGCGCTTTTGCAGGAGGCGCAGCTCACGGCCTCGGATCTCGACCGGGCGCGCGTGCTGTTCATCACCGACCGGAACTATTTCCATCAGATCTTCGCCTCGCGGGCGAACTTTCTCGGCTTCTCGGTCGCGGCGCTGGTCAAGTCCAACGGCGAGATCATCGACCGCGTGGATGTCGCCAAAAACGCATCGGCCATCATCATTGCGCCGCCGCAATCGGAATTCGACAATGCCCGCAAGGGCGAACCGCTCTGCCTGATGATCGACGACGGCAAGAGCTTCGTGGCGGTCAGGGCGCTGAGCGCCTTCGAGAACACTTTTCTCTATGTGACCCGGCCGATCGACCCCTTTGCGGTCGAATTTCCCAAACAGGCCGACATGCTCATCAGCCGCTACGACGAATTCGACAGCTACCGCGCCGCCGTGCAGCGGGCCTTCGTGCAGATGTACGCGCTGCTCACGACCATCATGCTGCTATCGTCGATCTGGTTCGGCCTCGACTTCGCGGACCGGCTGGTTTCGCCCATCCGAACGCTCATCGCCGCGACCGATCAGGTCTCGGGGGGCAATCTCGGCGTGCGGGTGAAGCTCGACCGCTCGCATGGCGAGCTGGCGCGGCTCGGCGACGTCTTCAACAATATGACGACGGAGCTGAACCTCCAGCAGCGCCGGCTACTGGAGGCCAACCGACTGAACGACGAGCGCCGGGAATTCACCGAAGCCGTGCTGGCGGGCGTGCCGGCGGCGGTCATGGGCGTCGACTCCGACGGCGTCGTCACCATCCTCAACCGTACGGCGGAGGAGCTTTCGCTCAACGACGCCAAGGGGCAGGCGACGGTCGGCGCGAGTATCGCCGAGGTCATGCCGGAGATTGCGCCGCTGCTCACCGACGCCATGGAATTGTTCCCGCGCGCGGTCCAGAGCCAGATCACGATCAAGCGCGGTGTGGCGGAAAGGACCTTCAACATCCGCGTCACCTCGGCCCGGCGAGCGGGCGAGGGCCATCCGAGCTTCGTCGTGACGCTCGACGACATTACCGACCTCGTCATGGCGCAGCGCACCTCGGCCTGGGCGGATGTGGCCCGTCGAATCGCCCATGAAATCAAGAATCCGCTGACGCCGATCCAGCTCTCCGCCGAGCGGCTCAAGCGCAAATATGGCAAGCTCATCCAGCAGGACCGAGAGATTTTCGACCAGTGCACGGACACGATCGTGCGCCAGGTGGACGACATCAAGCGGATGGTGGACGAGTTCTCCTCCTTCGCGCGCATGCCCAAGGCGCGGCCGGAGCGGGACGATCTCAATGAATGCGTGCGGCAGGTGGCCTTTCTGATGCGCGTCGGCAACGCCGACTTGGACATCGTCGAAACCCATGTGGAGACGCCGCTTTACGCCCAGTTCGACCGCCGGCTTCTGTCCCAGGCTCTCACCAACATCATCAAGAACGCAGCGGAAGGCATCGCCGCCCGCGAGGAGACGGACGCCGCCGAGAAGGGCCGGGTCGAGATCAGGGTCGCGCGGCACGACGGCATGGCCGAGATCGACGTGATCGACAATGGCAAGGGCTTCCCGGCGATGAACCGGCAGCGGCTGCTCGAGCCCTATATGACGACCCGCGCCGACGGCACGGGCCTCGGTCTGCCTATTGTCGCCAAGATCATAGAGGATCACGGGGGGCGGCTGGAGCTTCTGGACGCGCCGTCCGGCCGCGGCGCCTGCGTGCGGCTCATCCTGCCGCTGGCGGAGAAAGACAGGGGCGAGCCGGAAACGGCGATTTCATCCGAAACGAGCGGGGCTTGATGGCGAGCGACATTCTTATCGTCGACGACGAAGCGGACATTCGCGAACTGGTCGCGGGCATTCTGGGCGACGAAGGCCATGGGACGCGGACGGCCAAGGACGCGGACGAGGCGCTCGCGGCAGTGGCGGCGCGCCGGCCCCATCTCGTTTTTCTCGATATTTGGCTGCAAGGCTCGCGCCTCGACGGCCTCCAGGTGCTGGAGCAGATCCAGAAGCAGCACAAGGGCCTGCCGGTCGTCATGATTTCCGGCCACGGCAACATCGAGACCGCCGTGAGCGCCATCAAGATCGGCGCATACGACTTCATCGAGAAGCCCTTCAAAGCGGATCGGCTCGTGCTGGTCGCCGAGCGCGCGCTGGAGGCCTATCAGCTTCGCCGTGAACTCTCGGCGCTGCGCCAGCGGGCAGGGGCCTTCGACCGCATCGTCGGCGCGTCCCCTGCCGCAAATCAGCTTCAGCAGGTGATCGCCCGCGTCTCACCCGTGAATTCCCGCGTGCTCATCACCGGCGCCCCCGGCACGGGCAAGGAACTCGCCGCCCGTTGCATCCACGAGGCCTCGCAGCGCGCCGGCGGCCCCTTCGTCGTGATCAATTCCGCCACGATCACGCCTGAAAACATGGAGATCGAGCTGTTTGGGCGCGAGGGTCCAGATGGCGAGCGCAAGATCGGCGCGCTGGAAGAGGCCCATGGCGGCACGCTGTTTCTCGACGAGATCGCAGACATGCCCAAGGACACGCAGGCCAAGATCCTGCGCGTCCTTGTCGACCAGACCTTCCAGCGCGTGGGCGGCTCCACCAAGGTTCAGGTCGATGTGCGCGTGATCTCCTCCTCGGCGCGCGACCTGGCCTCGGCCATAGAGGAGGGGGCGCTCCGCGAGGACCTGTTCCATCGCCTTGCGGTTGTGCCGATCCGGGTGCCGTCGCTGGCCGAGCGGCGGGAGGATATTCCCGCGCTGATCGAGTATTTCATGGAGAACATGTCGCTCGCCTCCGGCATGCCGCGGCGCAAAATCGCCGAGGATGCGCTTGCCGTCCTCCAGTTGCACGACTGGCCAGGAAACATCCGTCAGTTGAAGAACAACGTCGAACGACTGATGATCCTGACGGCGGGCGAGCCCGGCGCCGCGATCACGGCGGACATGTTGCCGGCCGATGTCGGGGAGCTCGTGCCGGCCACACCGGCGGGCGTCAGGGGGGAAAAACTGATGAGCCTGCCGCTCCGCGAGGCGCGCGAGGTCTTCGAGCGCGAATATCTGGTGGCCCAGCTCAACCGCTTTTCCGGCAATATTTCGCGTACCGCCGAATTCATCGGCATGGAGCGATCAGCCCTCCACAGAAAGCTGAAGTCGCTCTCGATCGACTAGCAAAATCAAAAATTTTTGACTGATACCTCATCCTCTTTCTGAGGATGAGGCGCGGCGAGAAAAAGCTTTCGCTGCAGTCGCGTGGGGAAAAGGTCGCGGCTGCGGAATTCACCTCCGTCGCGGTGAAGGGCGCCCGCGCGATCGGAGGAAAGACGGTCCGAAAACTGTCCTCGGAGATTTGCTCTCAGGCGGCATGCGCTCCGGGCGGCCCGGCGTCCGGCGCACGCCAATCCTGCGGTCCGCCCGAAAAGCGGGTTTCAATCCGCTCGCGATATTGCGGCGCAATAAAAACTCTTGCATCGGCGCGTGCGCCCACACAGAGTGGGGTAGATCCACAGCGGCGTGGGCGGCTTCCGCCCGGAGGGGCGCGGCGGCTTTTTCTTCTGACTCGCAGCATGAAAAGCACGCGAAGGTTGTTATTCTCGACCTTGGCTGCTAGGCTTCTTGCGGCGTTGGCGCATGCCGGTCCCGCCTGAGCCTGCCGATCGAGAGGGGGCCCCAGCCACAATGGGCGCTGAGCTGACGCTCCCGCCCAATTGCGCCTTGCGCTTCGTCAAGCGAAGGGGTCTAATGCGCGCCTGCGGAGGCCAAAAAATAAAGATAACCGGGGGGCGGCGTCAAACCGCTCGGCTCAATCAAAAAACAAACAGGAAAGCCGATGTCGTCGGAGCGTTCGCAAAATCTTCAGGATACATTTCTGAATTTCGTTCGGAAAAACAAAGTCCCACTTACCATCTTCCTCGTCAACGGCGTGAAGCTGCAGGGGATTGTCACCTGGTTTGACAATTTCTGCCTGCTCCTTCGGCGCGATGGACACTCGCAACTCGTCTATAAGCACGCCATATCGACCATCATGCCGGGTCATCCGATCCAGATGTTCGAGCCAGGCGAAGACGAAGCGCCTGCGGAGAAGCAGCGGTAGAACATATTTTGAACGAGACACAGTCGGGCCATGGCCCTGCGCCGGGCGGAAGCCGGACGCGCGCGATCGTTGTTGGACCCTATCTTGCGCGCGGCGCGGCCGCGCTGTCGCGAGACCCGCAGGCGCGCCTCTGCGAGGCCGTGGGCCTTGCGCAGGCGATCGATCTCGACATTGCCGGCGAAATTCAGGTGGCGCTGAGCGAGGTGCGTCCCGCGACCTACCTTGGCAAGGGCAAGGTCGACGAGATCGCGGAGATCGTCAAAGAGCAGGAGGCGGGGCTGGTCAGCGTAGACTGCCAGCTGTCGCCCGTGCAGCAACGCAACCTTGAAAAAGCCTGGGACGCCAAGGTCATCGACCGCACCGGGCTCATTCTCGAAATCTTCGGCCAACGGGCGCGCACCAAGGAAGGCGCCCTCCAGGTCGAACTCGCCCACCTTGCCTATCAGAAATCCCGGCTCGTGCGCTCCTGGACCCATCTCGAGCGCCAGCGCGGCGGCTTCGGCTTTCTTGGCGGTCCGGGCGAGACGCAGATCGAAACCGATCGCCGCCTCATCGAGGAGCGCATGCGCCGCATCGAGCACGACCTCGACAAGGTGAAGCGCACGCGCGGGCTGCATCGTAAGACGCGGCGCGACGTGCCTTACCCGGTGGTCGCCCTCGTCGGCTACACCAACGCCGGAAAGTCGACGCTTTTCAATCGGCTAACCAAGGCCGAGGTGCTGGCGCAGGACATGCTCTTCGCCACCCTTGACCCGACGCTGCGCCAGATTCGCCTGCCACACGGCGCGAGGGTGCTGCTGTCCGATACGGTGGGCTTCATTTCCGACCTGCCGACCATGCTCGTTTCCGCCTTCCGCGCCACGCTGGAGGAGGTGACGCTCGCGGACGTGATCCTGCATGTCCGGGATGTCTCGCATGAAGACTCGGAGGCGCAGGCGCGCGACGTCGAGTCCATCCTCGAGGAGCTTGGCCTCAAGGGCGAGGCCGAAGGCCGGATCATTGAGGTCTGGAACAAGATCGACTCGCTCGATTTCGAACGCCTGGATGCGCTGCGGATCGCTGCGCGCGGTTATGAGCCTGCACGCCGGCCGGCTCTGGTGTCGGCGCTGACCGGCGAGGGCCTCGACGATCTCCTTGCGCGCATTGAGAATCTGCTTGCAGAAAGCCGCCTGACGCTTTCGCTCGAGCTTGCGCCGGAAGACGGGCAGGGGCTCGCCTGGCTCCATGCCCATGCCGAGGTGCTTTCGCGCGAGACGCGTGACGACGGCGGCTCCCGCCTCCTGGTGCGCGTCGCGCCCGAGCGCGCGGACGAGGTCAGGCGGCGCTACGGCGCGGACGTCCCCGCGCAGAAGGGCGCATAAGCTGTCATGCACTGGCTCTATCTGGCCACCGCAATTCTCTCGGAAGTCATTGCTTCATCGGCGCTGCCGGCGTCGGGCGGCTTTCGGAATCCGCTCCCGACGCTGCTTGTCGTGACGGGCTATGGCGCGGCGTTTTATTTCCTTTCGCTTACGCTCGAAGAGATCCCGCTCGGCGTCGCCTATGCAGTCTGGTCCGGCGTTGGCCTCGCGCTGATCTCCCTCGTCGGCTGGATTTACTACAAGCAGAGCCTCGGCGCCGCCGAGATTTTCGGGATCGTGCTGATCACGCTCGGCGTCGTGATCCTTAAATTCGGCGGCAAGGCGGGGGCTTAGCTTCGCCGGCCGGGTAGCGCCGCCGCTGGCAGCATCCGCCGCAGCGTGTCGTCCTTGAACAGATAGTGATGGACCAGCGCGGCTGCTGCGTGCAGCATCGCGAGCGCGACCAGGAGATGGGCGAGAAACTCGTGAATCTCCTTGGAGTTATGCTTGAGTTCGCGGTTCTTCGGCCAGGGCGAGGGGATGTCGTACACGCCGAACAGCGACAGCGGCTCGCCGCCATGGAACAGCGTGACGAGGCCCACCGCAGGTACGGCGAGAAGCAGGCCATAGAGGGCAAGCTGCAAGGCTTTCGCGGCGATATCGCCCGCCGTGCCGAACCGCGTCGGCTCGGGCGCGGGGGCGGGCGCCACGAAACGCCAGGCCACACGCAAAGCGAGCAAGATCACAACAAGCTCGCCCAAAATCACATGTGTAAATTCGCCGGCGTGGCGGATGGGGCCGCGAGGAAGTTCGTCGCCGAGCAGGCCGAGCGTCCAGGCCGCAAGGACGCAGAGCGCGGTGAGCCAGTGGAAGATTTGCGTGGGTAGGCTGAAGCGAAGCGCGGCGTGGGTCATTTGGCCTCCATATTGTTTGGCTGACCCTAGCGCGACGACGGGCAAAAATTATGGCTTTGTCTCAGGCGCTCTTCTTTTCCAATTGCTTGGCCTCGATCCAGAGCGCCTCCATGTCGTCCAGCGACGCCGCTTCGGGCGTGGAGCCCTGTTCCGATAGGCGCCGCTCGATATGGTGGAATCGGCGCTCGAATTTGGCGTTGGCCCCGCGCAGCGCCTGTTCCGGGTCGACGTTGGCGTGGCGGGCAAGATTGGCCACGACGAAGAGAAGATCGCCGATTTCCTCTTCGAGCGCCTTTGCGTTCGCCTCCGGATCCTCCAGTTCGGCCGCGACCTCCTCGGTCTCCTCGCGGATTTTGCCCAGAACATGCCTGGCGTCGTTCCAGTCGAAGCCCACCCTCGAGGCTTTTTTCTGAAGCTTGACCGCGCGGGTAAGGGCGGGCAGGGAGACCGGAACGCCGTCGAGTAGGCTCGCGGGGGCGAGGCCCTCCGAGGCGCGCCGCGCCTTGGCGGCTTTTTCCAAGGCCTTGATCTCATCCCATTGCGCAGTGACGCCCTCGGCGGTCAGCGCGTCGGCTTGCGCGAAAACATGCGGATGGCGGCGGATGAGCTTTTCGCAAATTGCCACGACGACATCGGGAAAGGCGAAGGCGCCCTGCTCCTGCGCCATACGCGCATGGAAAACGACCTGAAGCAGCAGATCGCCCAATTCGTCCCGAAGATCCTCCAGGTCGCCACGTTCGATGGCGTCGGCGACTTCATAGGCTTCTTCCACCGTGTAAGGCGCGATGGAGCGGAAATCCTGCTCGAGATCCCAGGGGCAGCCGGTCCCCGGCGTGCGCAGGGCAGCCATGATCTCGATCAGTCGCGAAATATCGCCGGACATGTCTCTCCCACAAAAGCAAAACGCCGCGCTGCCCTTCGCGGGAACGCGGCGTCGATTTGAAGCGCCTCGGGCGATCAGTCCAGCGTAATGGACAGCGCCTCGCGGCCCTTGGCGGTGTCGACGACCTGCATAGTCACCGGCTGACCTTCCAGCAGGCGGTTCACGCCGGAGGGGCCGAGAATCGAGATATGCACGAAGACGTCCTTGCCGCCGTCGTTCGACTGGACGAAGCCGAAGCCCTTGGTTTCGTCGAACCATTTCACCTTGCCGGAGACCGGCACGGCCGACGACGGATCGGGCGCCTGGCGGCGGGGGCGGGGGCTATCGAAGCCACCGCCGCGCGGGGGCGGCGGAGGGGCGCGCTCGGCGGCGCCGGCGAGATCGACGTCCAGAATGCGGGCGACCTGCTGACCCTTCACGGAACTCGTCACCTGCACCTGCAGCTTGGCGCCCGGCGGCAACGAGTCGTAGCCCGCCGCCTGCACCGCGCCGATGTGGAGGAAGGCGTCGCCGGTGCCATTGCCCAGCTCGACAAAGCCGAAGCCCTTGTCGGCCTTGAACCATTTCACAATGGCGTCCACCGCGGGCTCGTTGCTCATCATCGGGGGCGCCATATCCGGGAAACCGCCGCCGCCAAACGGCGACCGCGGCGCACGGCTGGGGCGCGGGGCGTCATAGCCATACGGCCCGTCGTCATCGAACCCGCGTTTGCGAGGTCCCCGGAAGTCTCTACCTTTGCTCATGTTTACCTGCTCGTCTCCGCCAATCACGGCAAGACTTTTATGTCAAACGCATGCGCCCAGGCGTGCTCAATCGGGCGCGCAATCTGCGACCGTCGAGAAACGATGGGATGTTGCCAGTTGAATGCCATATAGTCCCGCGCGGGAAGCCTTTTACCAGATAAAGGCCCGATCTGGCCAGAAAATTTCGTGGCCCGATCGAAAAAACCCTAGGAAATGCTTCGATGCGGCCAGGCTCGCGCCCCACAGACGAGGAGGTCGACCGGCGCGAAGCCGCCGCATTTGATCCCTGAAGGAATGGCCCCGGGATCCCTGGGATTTCGGTGCAGGGCTCAAATTGGAGGGCGGAAGATACCCCTCACGATTCGTATAATCGATATTATGGAACCAAACCCCAGGGGGCGGACGCGGGGCCAACGCCGATGACGAACCGCCGCTCCACATCTCGGCGGCTGGCGAAGGATTACACCTCGATTCGCAGGCCGTCATAGGCCGGCTCGACATTGGCCGGCAGCGTCGCGGCGAGCGCGTCGTAGTCGAGATCGACATGGAGGTCGGTTAGTATGGCGCGGCGCGGCCGGAACTGGTCGATGAGCGCCAGCGCCTGTTCGACCGAGAGATGGGTTCCGTGCCGCTGCCAGCGCAGCGCGTCGATGATCCAGAGGTCGAGACCCTCTAGAAAGCGCGCGCTTTCCGGCGGAACGGCGTGAAGGTCTGGCGTATAGGCGATGTTCCCGAAGCGGAAGCCGAGCGCGTCCATGTCGCCGTGGTCGAGGCGAAACGGCGTCGCCTCAATCGGTCCGCCCGGACCCTCGATGGTCACGGGCCGGCCCGTATGCAGCCGGTGCTCGGTCATCAGCGGCGGATAATAGCTGCCGGGCGGCGTGACGAAGATGTAGCCGAACTTGTGGGAGACGTCGCGGGAGGTCGGCTCGTCCATATAGGCGGGAATGCGCCGGCCGTTGCGGATAACGAGCCCGCGCACGTCGTCGATTCCATGCGTATGGTCGGCGTGCGGATGGGTGTAGAGCACGGCGTCGAGCCGGATGACATCCGCCGCGACGAGTTGCTCGCGCAAATCGGGACCGGTGTCGACGAGAACCTGCGTCCCGTCCTGCGCATGGCCGCGCGTGACCAAAATCGAGCAGCGGCGGCGGCGGTTCTTGGGGTTGTCCGGATTGCACTTGCCCCAGCCCTGCCCGACACGCGGCACGCCGCCCGAGGACGCGCAGCCGAGAATCGTGACGGCGAGCGTCACGCCGCTTTCTCCAGCGGCGGCATTTTGGAGAAGAGCCGCAGCGCGTTCTCGGTCGTCGCCCGGGCGAAGTCGGCCTCCGATACGCCCTTGAGTTCGGCCAACAAACGCGCCGTATCCGCGACGAAGGCCGGCTCGTTGCGCTTGCCCCGATGCGGCACGGGCGCCAGGAACGGCGCGTCGGTTTCGACCAGCATTCGCTCGAGCGGCACGGCCTTAGCCGTCTCGCGCAGCTCCGCCGAATTCTTGAAGGTCACGACGCCAGAAAAGGAGATGTAGAGCCCGAGCCCGACAGCGGTTTCAGCGAGTTGGCGGCTCGATGTGAAACAGTGGAGCAGGGCCGGGAAGGCGCCCTTCCCCATCTCCTCCTCGAGAATCGCCGCGCAGTCGGCGTCGGCGTCGCGGGTATGGATGACGAGCGGCAGGCCCGTCTCGCGCGCGGCCGCGATATGGGTGCGAAAGACGCGCTGCGCCACTTCATGGGGCGCGTGGTCGTAATGATAATCGAGCCCGGCTTCGCCGAGCCCGACGCATTTCGGGTGGCGCGAGAGCTCGACGAGCTGTTCGACCGTCGGCTCGGCCTCCTCATGCGAATGATGCGGGTGCGTCCCGACGGTGAAGAACACGTCCGGATAGGCTTCGGCGACGGCTTTCACCCGGTCGAAGCGGGAGAGATGGGTGGAGATGGTGATCATGCGCCCGACGCCGCGCGCCCGCGCTCTGGCGACAATGTCCGCCTGTTCGGGGGCGAAATCGGGAAAGTCGAGATGGCAATGGGTGTCGATGAGCATGTGTGGTTTCTAGTTCCCGGATTGCGCCGCGCGCCAGCCGCCCTTGGCGCAGATCACGCTGTTGGAAGACCAGTCGCCCGCGCCGACCCCTCCCGTCAAGCGGCCGCGCACGGTTGCCGTGACGCCAAAGGCCTTGAGGCTCATGGATACGGCGCCGTCCTCGCCGACGCCCCCGGTCGCCGAGGCGGGGAGGCCCGTGAGCCTGACGATCTGTCCGCCCGCCATGGTCGCGATGAGCCGCTTCTTTTTCACCGGGCAGAAGAAGCTGGAAGTCGTGGCGTCGATGACCCACTGCCCGTCGAAGCTGTTCCCTGCCGGAACGGCGGCCGTTGCGGAGCCGGCCTGCGCCGGAGCGATGGCGGGAAAAAGAAAAGCGCAGATGAGGATGTCTTTGGCGTGGTGCAGAAGCATCCGGGCCGCTCGCCTCCGATCGTCGCCGCATTTTCCAAGGACAAATAGCGCCTTTCCGGTCGACGCGTCACCTGCACGCGCCGGTTCCATACCCCCGGCCGCCACGCAGCGAGCCGGCGACGCGGGCGACAATGGGGTCGAAGGCCGTCTTGCTGGCGGCGGGATAATCGAGCGAGACGCTGTTCCAGACCGTTCCGCCACAGCTCAAAACCGACTTGCGGTAAAGGATGCGGTCGCCCTTGCGGCCGGAGACGACGATCCGGTCCCTGCCCCGGCTCGTGTAGTCGATTGTTTCGCCCGCTTCTGCCTTCAGCCTCAGAGCGAATTCCTCCGCCATCGGCAGGACGACGAAGCTGCCTGAAACGATGATCTCCGCCGACCCGTCGGGAGACGAAAAAACCCGCCCGTCGTCATTCTCCGGCGCCTCGCCCATGCGCCAGCCGGCGGGCACGTCCGCCGTCACGCCGAATCGGTCGTTGTGATAAGTTCGGAAGCTCGCAGCGTCGGACGCGGAGCCCAGCAAAAGGGCTCCGAGGAGAAAACCGAGAAAGAGCCTCACCCTCGCACCGAGTCGAAGAGAATGGCCTGCAACGGCATTCGTGCCGGGCTCCCGAATTCCTCGGTGAAACGCTCGGCGAGCCTCTCGACGACGGCCTCGGGCTCCACCCCGCCGCGCGCGCGTATCTCTTCGATCAAGGGGCTGCCGAAGACGAGGCCCCGCGCGAAGGCGGGGACGTCGGGGATTTCCTGGAGATGCGGCAGGACATAGACGGCGATATGCGTGAAGCCCGCCGCGATCAGCGACTCTTTCACGGGATCGATCTGCGGGCAGGAGAATGGCTTCTCGAGGAATTTCGGCGGATCGTCCAGGAAGAATTGCGCCGCCGCCTCTAGCCCAATCCGCGAGAACGGATTGTAGCGGGGCGCGTCCCATACGCTGAAGAGGTAGCGCCCATGCGGCGCAAGCACACGCCAGGCTTCCCGGTGCGCCGCGTCCCGGTCGGGGAAGAACATGTGGCCGAACTGGCAGACAAGGCAGTCGAAGGCGCCGTCGGAAAACGGCAGGGCCAGCGCATCGGCGACGGAAAACTCGATCTCGTCGGGCTCGAACTTGTCCTGAGCGACCTCCAGCATGGGCGCGTTCAGATCCGTTGCAGCGAGCGTCGCCTGCGGATGCAAAACCTCGCGCAGCCTGCGCGTCACGACGCCCGTCCCGGCCGCGATCTCCAGAACGGCGCGCGGCGCCCGCAGCGCCGCCCGCTGCGCGATGTCCCGCGCATAATGGTCGAAAAGGATTGGGCCGAGGCCGCGGTCGTAATGGCGCGGGATGTCCCCGACGAAGCGGGCCGGGTCGGTCATGCCGCCCCCTCCTCTGGCTCCACGAATCTCGGAAACACGGGAGCGGGCGGCGGCAGGGGCGCGCCTTCCTGCAAGGCATTGGCCGCGTCGGCGTGGGCGAAATCGCGCGAATCCGGCCCGACGCCCAGAAGGTCGAGGAGCTTGCCCGCGGCTTCCGGGATGAAGGCCTGAAGCGGGATCGCCAGCCGGCGCAAAGTCTCGGCCGTCACATAGAGGATCGTCTCCATGCGGGCGGGGTCGGTCTTCTTCTTGGCCCAGGGCTCCTCGCCGGCGAAATAGCGATTGGCCTCCGCGACCACGCGGAAAATCTCCGAAAGCGCATGATGCGGGGCATAGTCGTTCATCGCCGCGCGCGCCTTGTCCAGCGCGAAGGCGGCCTGCCCGAGAATGTCCTGATCCGCCTCGCTAAGCGCGCCTTTTTTCGGCACGGCGCCGGCGCAGTTCTTGGCGATCATCGACAGCGAGCGCTGCGCCAGATTGCCGAGATCGTTCGCAAGATCGGCGTTGATCCGCATGACGATCCCTTCGTGCGAATAGTTGCCGTCCTGACCGAAGGGAATTTCGCGAAGGAAGAAATAGCGCAGCTGATCGACGCCATAGCGTTCGGCGAGCTCGATCGGGTCGACGACATTGCCGACCGACTTCGACATCTTCTCGCCGCGCGAGAACAGAAAGCCGTGCACGACGACCTGCTTCGGCAGCGGCGCGCCTGACGACATCAGGAACGCCGGCCAGTAAATGGCGTGAAACCGCGTAATGTCTTTGCCGATGACATGGGCGTCGGCCGGCCAAAAGCCCGTTTTGTCGCCCTCTTTCGTGAGCCAGCCCGTCGCGGTGATGTAATTGGTCAGGGCGTCGACCCACACATACATCACATGGTTGGCGGTCGTCTGCGGGCTGGGCGGAATCGGAATGCCCCAGTCGAAGGTCGTGCGCGAGACCGAAAGGTCCGAAAGGCCGCGCTTCACGAAAGCGACGATCTCGTTTCTGTAGTGCTCGGGCGTGATGAACTCGGGATGCGCCTCGTAATAGGCGAGGAGCTTGTCCGCATAGGCCGAAAGCCGGAAAAACCAGCTTTCCTCCTCCACCCATTCGACCGGCGTGCCGGTGGGCGCAAATTTCTTGCCCTCGCGCTCGGTGAGTTCGCTCTCGTCGTAATAGGCTTCGTCGCGGACGGAATACCAGCCGGAATATTTTGAGAGATAAATGTCGCCGTTCGCCTCCATCCGGCGCCAGATTTCCAGCACCGTCTTCTTGTGGCGCTCCTGCGTCGTGCGCACGATGTCGTCGGCCCGGGCGTTCAGCGCCTCGCCCATGCGGGCGAATTGGGCGGCCGTGCGGTCGGCGAGGCCCTGGGGGGTCAGCCCCTCCTTTTCGGCCGTGCGCTGCATCTTCTGCCCGTGCTCGTCCATGCCGGTGACGAAGAGCACGTCGAAGCCGTCGAGCCGCTTGAACCGCGCGAAGGCGTCCGTCGCGATCCGCTCATAGGCGTGGCCGATATGGGGCGCGCCATTCGCGTAAGGAATGGCGGTCGTGATCATGTAAGTGGGGCGCTCAGACATGGGCGCGGAGATAGCGCGCTTTTGCGAAAGGGGAAAGTCGCAGCCTTCGCCATTCGCGGGACACATGGGGCCGACTGCCGGAAGCCTGACGGCGCCGCCGGCCTTCATCACCTCTAAACACGCGTCGCCTAAAGCGTGGTCCGGGCCGGGAGCGGGGGGTTGTGATTCGACTCCCCTTCCCTGCGGCCGCGCGTTATCTTCTAACGATCTTCGGGAGTGTCGTCATGAGCATGTCCAGGGCGCCGAGGGACATTGCGCGCCGGCTTGGCGAGAAAAGCCGAGCAAGGAGCGACAAGGGCGATGGCTGGCGGCGCGAGACATTCACCCTGCCGCGCCCCGACGCCCGCGCCAAGGCGCGGGAGTGGTTCGACCGCTATCCCAAGGCTGCCTACATGACCGAAATCGAGTTCTGGCGTGAGCTCGAGGATGGGCGAATCGAATTCGTCATGCGGCGCCTGCCGAGCGCGGACTGACGCGACGTGGATGGCGAGCGAGGAGGCGGCCGTGGGGCTCTTCGCGCGTCCCGAAGAGGCCGAGCAAGGACCGCTTGCCCTTCCCCTCGCGAACCTTATAGTCCCGGCTTCCTCCCACGCTGGAAAGGTCCATGACGATCGAGAGCCTACGCATCGGCACGCGCGGCAGCCCGCTTGCGCTCGCCCAGGCCCACATGGTTCGCGCGCTGCTCGCGAAGGCGCACGGCGTCGCCGAGGACCATTTCGCCATCGAGATCGTCAAGACGACCGGCGACATGATCCAGGACCGCCCGCTCTCCGAATCCGGCGGCAAGGGGCTCTTCACGAAAGAGCTGGATCTCGCGCTCATCGCCGGCGGCATCGACCTTGCTGTGCATTCCTCCAAGGACTTGCCGACGCATCTCCCCGCGGAGATCGTGATTGCCGGCTATCTGCCGCGCGAGGACGTGCGCGACGCCTGGATCGGCAGAGACGGCGCGGGCATCGACGCCTTGCCTTCTGGCGCCGTCGTCGGCACGGCGTCGCTGCGCCGCGCCGCGCAGGTGAAGCGCCGCCGTCCCGATCTGCGGACGACGCTTCTGCGCGGCAACGTCCATACGCGTCTCGCCAAGGTCGAGAGCGGCGAGGTGGACGCCACCCTGCTGGCGCTGGCGGGTCTGAAGCGGCTCGGCCTCGCCGACCGCGCCACCGCGCTGCTGCCGCTCGACGCCTTTCCACCCGCCGTGGGACAGGGCGCCATCGGCATTACCGCACGGGCCGACGACAAGAAGACGCGCGCCGCGCTCGCGCCCATCCTCGACGAGGCGACCGCGCTGGCGCTCGCCGCCGAACGCGCCTTTCTCGCCGCCCTCGACGGCTCCTGCCGGACGCCAATCGCCGGCCATGCGACGGTCGACGGCGGCGAACTCTCCTTTTACGGCGAGGTGCTCAAATCGGATGGCAGCGAGGTCTGGATGGCGCGCCGCAAGGGCCGCGCCATTGACGCGGCGATGATCGGCGCGGACGCCGGCAACGAGATCGTGCTGAAGCTGCCGCATGGCCTTGCGGGGCTGATGTGACGCGCGCGCTCGTGCTGCGCGCGCGGGAAGACGCCGCGCGCACGGCCGCGAAGCTAAGGGAGCTCGGCTACGAGTCCCTGCTCTCTCCGGTGCTGGAAATCGCCGCGACAGGCGAGCCGATTCCGGCTGGAGCCTATGACGCCGTTCTGGCCTCGAGCGCCAAGGGCCTCGAATGCGCCGGGGCCGAGGCGCAGCCCTACAAATCTCTTCCGTTCCACGCCGTTGGCGCCAAGACCGCCGCGGCGGCGCAAGCCCAAGGCTGGCGTCCGGAAATCGTCGCGGGGAACGCCGAGGCCATTTTGCCTCTGCTCCTCGACCATTATGGAGCCCCCGCCCATTTCCTCTATCTCGCCGGGCGCGATCGTCAGGCGGCGCTGGAGGCGGGGCTGCGCGCCGGCGGTCACGCGATCACGGCCGCGGAGGTCTATGAGGCGCGCGCGGCCGAGCGCCTGTCCGACGAGGCGGTCGCCTCGATGCGCGAAGGCGCCGTCGACATCGCGCTGCACTATTCCCGACGCAGCGCCGAAATCTTCCTCGCGCTCGCCGAGGCCGCCGGGCTCACCCCCCATCTTTCTCGCATGGCTCATGTCGCCTTGTCGGAAGAGGTCGCAAAACCCCTGCGCGCCATCGGCCTCAACCCTGCCGTCGCAGCAAAGCCCGACGAGGCCGGATTGCTTGCGGCGGCGCGCAACGCCCTGGAGGGCGCCTTATTACGAGATACGTAAATATGGATTACGTTATGCGTATTTTACGTGTGTCGTAATTTCAGCGTCGAATCTACGAGACGATTAGGGCGCGCCGACAACTCCTCGTCCCTCACGTCGGGACGGGGCATGACCATCCCCGATGGACGGTCTTGCGGCATGGGAGGGCAAGCGTCAGGCTAATCCGCACGAGCGCCAAGAGGCGACGCGTCAGGATCTGGCGAATACGAACAAATGTTCGAACGAACATCCGTTAAAACGGCAGAAACCCAAGTCGCTGGATCTAGTTCTCGATCAGCGCCCATCCGATCAGAACCATGACGGGGCCCGTAAGACGTTCCTGCGCGACCTTGGCCGGGAGATCGGAAATCGTGCCCCGGATGACCCGCTCCTCGGCCGTCGAGGCGCGCTCGATCACAAAGGCGGGCGTGTCATGCGCCATGCCCTCTTCGAGCAGGCGACGGGAGAGCGCCGGGAGCGTGCGGTTGCCCATATAGACCGCCGTTGTCGCGCGCCTGTCTGCGAGCGCGCTCCAGTCGAAATCCTCGGGGAACTCTCCGTCCTTGGTGTGCGCGGTGATGAACTGGACGCGCCGCGCCGTCTCTCGGCTGGTCAGCGATGCGCCGAGCGCGGCGGCGCCGGCGCAGGCGGCGGTGACGCCGGGCACAATCTCGATCGCGAAGCCCGCCTCGCGCAGTGCGGCGATTTCTTCATTGGCGCGGCCGAAAATCAGAGGGTCGCCGCCCTTCAGACGCACGACATTCTTGCCCGCGCGGGCGAGTTCGACCAGCAGCGTCGTGATCTCCTCCTGCCGCACCGAGGGCGCATAGCCCCGCTTGCCGACATTGATCCGCGTCGCCTCCCGGCGCGCGAAGTCGAGAATGCTCGCGGGCACGAGATCGTCGAAGAGCACCACGTCGGCCCCCGCCAGCGCGCGCAGGCCCTTGAGCGTCATAAGCTCGGGGTCGCCCGGCCCCGCCCCCACAAGCGTCACCCGCCCGCGCACGGCGTCGTCACCCGCCGCACGCGCCTCGGCGAGGAGCGCGTCGCGGTCCGTCTGTGTCGGCGCGCGCTCTATGTCGCGGAAAGCGAGCCGCGTAAAGCGGCGCCAGAAATCGCGCCGAGCCAGGAAGTCGAGGCCGGAAGAGAGCACCTGCGGCCGCCACTCCTGTGCCGCCTTGGCCCACGCCGAAAAGGTTGCCGGCACAAGAGACTCGATGCGCCCGCGCACAGCCTGGGCGAAGACCGGCGACGCGCCGCCCGTGGAGACGCCGATCACGAGCGGCGACCGGTTGACGATCGCCCCCATGATGAAATCGCTCATCGCCGGCCGGTCGGCGAGATTGAGCGCCACCCCCGCCGCATCCGCCGCCTTGCGAGCGGCCTCGGCCTCGGCGTCGTCGAATGTCGCGCCGAAGGCGAGCGTCGCGCCCTCGAAATCGGCCGGCGCAGCGGCGCGCTCGTATATGGCGACGTTATCTCTGTCGCTGGCGATCTCGCGCAGCTTCTCGCACGGGTCGCGCGCAAAAACGTCGACCTGCGCTCCCGTCGCGGCGGCAAGGTCGACTTTCCAGGCGGCGCCCTCCCCGTCTCCGATCACCACCACCCGCTTGCCCGCGAGGGGGTAGAAAACCGGCAGCGTTTCGAGCGGCTGCATCAGACTGGATGAAACTTCGTCGGGTTTACGCGTCACGATCGGGCCTGTTTGCTAGAAGGCAAACGCATAGCCCATCCCGCAGCGCCGCAAAAGGCGCCGGCCGCAAGAGCGTGAGTGACGTGTCCGGGGCGGTCGCCGTCCTGTCGAAGCGCGAGCGCCGCAGGGCTTTCAGGATGGGGCCCCTGAGTCGAACGCCGAACCGCTTCCGCGAGCCTCAGGAAAGGCTCTCGAATCTCGTGCAGGTGAAATGGATCGGCCGTGAAACCACAATTTTGCGGAACGGACGATAATAGGTGCAGGAACGCCGCCAGCCGTCCGACGACATCCCCTCCGTAAGCAGCAACGCCTTTTTGTCGAGGATCAGATAGGCGTTGAACAGAACGACCCCCATGACGATTATACTTAGTTTCAGCATAGCTCACGCCCTCACAACCGTGAGCATTGCCGTAGCGTCTTAAAAATCCATTAAGCCGAAAACCTGGAGACGGGCGCTCAATGGCCTTTGCCGAATAAAGCAGTAATCGCCTTCGCCTGCATGTCTCGGTCGCGTTTGTCGCCTGTTCCAAAGACATTTCGCCGCTTGCGACGTGAACGCCGGCTTTTGCGAGAGCGGCGATGGCTTGCTCTGTCGAGCGGCCGGACAGCGGCGCAATCTTGGCGAGCGGCGCGTTTACAATAGCGCGCATCGCCATGACAGGAGGCGGCAGGCGCTTTTGGCCCGTCCATGAAAAGAAGGAGCCGACCAGCACGGCAAGACTGAAGGCAATGATGCCGCGGCCGAGATTGCCTGCCAGGAAATATCGCTTGAAAGCCGGCCAATTCGCCGCCGCGTGCGCGGCGACGCCGCCGATCATGACCAGCCCGACCCATTCGTGAGCGAGCTTGTTCAGACCCATGTCCCAATGGAAGAACATCAACAGGCCCGTGACGCTCATCAGGCTGAATGCGCCGATGGTCAGCGGCGTCGCCCATTCGCGGGAGATTTGCACTTGCCCACTCCAAATTGGTTTTTGATTTATGCAGGAGGAAGGCGAAACGCGCGCTCTCCTCTCTTCATCTAAAACTTTGCGTTGATGGTCACATAAGCCGAACGCGGCGCGCCGGGCATGATGTTGTTGTTATTGTGCGCGGAGGCATAATAGAAGGCGCCCAGAATGTTCTCCACATTGACCTGGCCAGATATGTTGTCGGTCAGCTTGACATAGACGGCGCCATCCCACCGCGCGTAGCCTGGAATGATCACCGCATTATCGAGCGCGGCGAAGAATTTGCTGTTGTAGATCACGCCGCTGCCGAGACCGAGGACGCCGGGCGCAAGGCCGAGGAGCGAAGAAACGTCGTATTTGTTCCAGAACGAGAAGGTGTTTTGCGGAACGGAGGGAACATTCTTGCCCTTCTCGGTAAAGAACACGCCGCTGCCCGTACCCGCGAGTGCGACGTTTCGGTCTGAACTCGTCACATAGGCGTGCTGGTTGCCATAGCCGAGCGAGATTTCCCATTCCTTCGTGAGATAACCGACGAGCCCCAGTTCGCCACCGACCGTGCGCGTGTTCGTCAACACATTGTAGAACGCATTGATGGCGATGGGCTGGTTCGTGCGGTTGAGATTGTAGAGCGCGCCGGTGAACAGCAGCGTCGGCGTGATCTCAGCCTTGAAGCCGGCTTCGGCATTCTCGAAGCCCTGCGGCTGGAGATTGGCGGATGACACCGTCAGCGTATTGAACTGATCGCCAGCGGCAGGCAGGAAGGAGCGGGAATAGGCGCCGTAAAGAGAGACGTGTTCGAGAGGCTTGACCACGAGGCCGACGCGCGGCGACCAGCGGCTCGTGTTGCTGTAAATCGTCTGTCCGCGGTAATTGTCGATGGTCGGATTGATGCCTGCAAAATTGTTGACGTATTTCAGATTGAAGTTGTCGAAGCGCACGCCCGCGAGAATGTCGACATATTTGGTGATGCTGATCTGGTCTTGAACATATCCGGCTGCGAGATCGAGATCCGTATGGCGGCGAAAGCCGTTCGGCGCATTGGAGTTGTTGAACACGACCGGCGAATAGACCGTCGGCGCCCCAAAGAACGTATTGAAGTTCGCCGAGCCGGAGAAGGGATCGAGCCAGCGCGCGTTATTGCGATTGGTGTCGGATTTCTGATTGCCGAACTCCATGCCGCCGAGCAGCACGTGCTTGATCTCCGGCGCCATGACCAGCGTGTAGGTCAGATCCGTCTGGTTGAAGATGTTCTGCCGCGGCGTCTCATTATTGTAGCCGGAGAGCTGCACGCAGGGTGGCAGCGTTCCCGCGCAGGCGGCGTTGAATATGACGCCGCTGTTGGCGAAGGTGTTTTGATAGAACTTAGCGTAATTGGCGAAGACGGTCTGGTTCTTGATGTTGACGCCGAAGTCCGTCGTGTGGTCGATCATGAGGACCGCGCGATCGACGTCGGTCTTCGCGTAATTGACCGCCGGATTGCCGAAGAAAGTCGAGCGCCCCGCTGGCGATGGATAGCCGGGGAAGAGATAGCCGAGCCCCAGCGTCTGCGCGCGCACGGCTTCGGGCCCCAGGTTGAAATTCGCCGAGGGTATGCCGCGATCGAGGAAGCGGTGATCAAAATAATGTTCGTAGCTGAGCGTGACGAGAGTCTTGTCGAGCGGCTTCCAGGTGAAAGTCGGATTGATGCCCCAGCGACGCATGTTGAAGAAATCGCGGTAGCTGTAGGATTGCTCGAAGAGGCCGTTGACGCGGAAGGCGAGTTGATCGTTGATCTCCTGCCCCACATCGAACGTTATGCGCTTGCGGCCGAAGCTGCCCGTGCTGATCTGCATGTCGCGGCGCATCACGCCGTCGGCCTTCTTGGTGACGCGATTGACCACGCCGCCGCCGCCGCCGCGTCCGAAGATCAGCGCGCTCGGGCCTTTCAGCACCTCGACCGCCTGTATGTTGTAGAGGTCGCGATAATACTCGGCGTCGTCGCGCACGCCGTCCGTGTAGAAATCGGCGGTCGTCGGCTGACCGCGGATGGTGATCTGGTCGCGCTGCCCCTCGCCCTGCGCGACCGTCACGCCCGGCACATAGGCGAGCGCCTGATTGAGCGTCAGGCTGTTGCGATCTTCGAGCTGCTGCTTGGTGAGAATCGTGATCGACTGCGGAATGTCGAGGATCGGCGTGTTTGTTTTCGTCGCGGTCGACGTGCCGCCGGCGAAATAGCCGTGAACATCCGTCGGACCGCGCCCGACCTGCATGCCCGCCGGAATGAAGGAACCCGTTCCGCTCCCCGAGCCCGAGCCGGATTGCGGCGCGGCGACGACCGACGGCGCCGCCTGAACCGGACGAACCGCGCGGGGTCCGGAGGCCGTAGACGCGCGCCGGGCGCCTCCCACATTGATGGTGGGTAGCGACTGCTGCGCCAGCGCCACGTCCGCAAAAGAAAACGCCGTCGAGATCGCGCAGAGGCAGGTTAGGGGCAGAGATCTCGCGGAGGTCGATTTCGTCATGTCGCAAAGTCCTGAAGCGCGGCGGGTCGTCCGAACCCGGCAAACATCCTGGCCTTCACGCTAATATTTCCAGTTCATTGCCACAAATAAATACTGAAATAATTGAGAAACTTTTCAAGTTCGAAATGGCGTTTCACCAAGGAAACGCAAATAGGCGAGCGTCGTTCGACACTCGCCCGAAGCTCACGCCGATCAAAATGCGAGAGGTTTAAAACTTCGCATTTACCGTGACGAACGCTGAACGCGGCGCGCCGGGCATGATATTATTATTGTTGGTCGCGGCGACGTAATATCGCGCCCCGAGCAGATTTTCGATATTGAGCTGCGCATTCACCCGTTCGCTGAGCTTTACATAGGCCGCCGCATCGACGCGGGCGTAGCCGGGGACGACGACGGCGTTGTCAATCGCCGGATAGAATTTGGCGTTGTAGATGACGCCGCCGCCAAGACCCAGCACCCCCGGCCCGGCGTCGAAGAGCGACGAAATGTCGACCTTGTTCCAGAAGGAATAGGTGTTGCGCGGGACATTGGGCGTCACCTTGCCCGAATAGACGAGCCACGGA
>RXIY01000017.1 GCA_003963405.1 Hyphomicrobiales bacterium | reverse complement strand
CCAGCGCACCGAGGTGCTGGAGGCCGAGGAATATTTCTCGGCCGGCCAGAAGGGCTCCTCGGCCATGCCGCACAAGCGCAATCCGGTGCTCACCGAAAATCTGACCGGCCTCGCCCGCCTCGTGCGCGGCATGGCGTTTCCGGCGATGGAAAATGTGGCGCTCTGGCACGAGCGCGACATCTCCCATTCCTCGGTGGAGCGCATGATCGGCCCGGACGCCACGGTGACGCTCGATTTCGCGCTCGCGCGGCTCACCGGCGTGATCGAGAACCTGCTCGTCTATCCCGAGAACATGCAGAAGAATCTCGACCGGCTCGGCGGGCTCGTGCATTCCCAGCGCGTCCTGCTGGCGTTGACGCAAAAGGGCGTCTCTCGCGAGGACGCCTACGCCATGGTGCAAAGGAACGCCATGCCGGTCTGGCGCGGCGAGGGGGACTTCCGCACGCTGCTGGGCCAGGACCCGGACGTCAGCGCAAAACTCTCGCCCGCCGAGCTCGACGAGCTTTTCGACCTTTCCTACCACTTCAAGCATGTGGACACGGTCTTCCGCCGCGTCTTCGGCGCGGCGTAAGGGGCGCGCTACTCGTCGCCGGTCAGATTCGGCCCCCACCTCTTCTTGCGCATGAGCAGGGCGTGGGCGTCGATTTCGGTATAGCCGAGGCGCACCTCCTGGCCGAAGGCGACGAGCGCCATGGTGAACAGCGCCATGGCGACGATGAACAGAAAGCCCGCGCCATATTCGTGACGGACGCGGGCGAAGGCCGCGACGAATCCGAGAATGACCAGAAGGCTGGTGACGACGCAGCTCGCGACGCCCCAATAGATCGAGCGGTGCACCAGCATCGCGCGGCGGCGCAGGACCGGGAGCTCGGCTCTGTGCTGATCGCGCGCGTCGTCGTCCCCGCGCGCGGCGAGTTCGCGCGAATGGTCGACGAGGCGATCGAGGCGCGAGATGAGGACGCTGAGCAATTGCGCCTCGGCGGCGAGCAGAAAAGCAGGTCCCGTGACCTGCGAGATGACGTTGGAGAGCTGTTCGATCGAGGGGGTCTGAAGGTCGAAGGACATGGAGGCCGTGGACTGGGGGACAGGCGCGGCCATGATATACTGGTCCTCTCGGTCGCGCTATTTTCGGCGACGAGCGGCGGCGCCCGCATTTTTCTTTCAAAGCGGGCCTCAAAGCTTTAAACAGCCCCCATGATCTGGCTCGTTTTCGCTCTTCTCACCGGCGCCGCCGTCATGGCGGTGCTCGCGCCTCTCGCCATGCGGGGCGAGGCCAGGGACGCCAGCGCCGCCGACATCGCCTTCTTCGAGGAGCAGATCGCCGAAATCGAGCGCGAGCGCGACGAGGGGCGTCTCGATCCCGCCGAGGCCGAGGCCGCCCGGACCGAAGCCGCGCGGCGCCTGCTGCGCGCCGAGGCCGCTCCGAAGACCGGATCGGCCGGCTCCCGCAAGGCGGCGTTGATCGCCGCGCTCGCCGCCATCGTCGCCATTCCTTCCGTCGCCCTCCCGATCTATTTGCGACTCGGCAAGTCGGCGCTGCCGGACATGCCGCTGGCCGCGCGTCTCGACGCCGCGCCCGAAAAGGGCGATCTCGCCGGCGCCGTGGCGCGCATCGAGCATCATTTGCGCGAGCATCCCGAGGACGGCCGCGGCTATGAGGTCGTCGCCCCCTATTATCTGCGCACCGGCCAGGGCGAGGCGGCGATCAGCGCCTATGAACAGGCCCTGAAGCTGCTCGGGGCGACGGCCGAGCGTCATCTGGCGCTGGGCCAGGCGCGCATGATCGTCGCGCAGGGCCAAGTGACGGCCGAGGCGCGAAAGGAGTTCGAGGCGGCGCTCGCCCTCGATCCCGCCCTTCCCGCCGCCCGCTTCTATCTGGGCGTCGCCGCCGAACAGGCCGGCGAAAAGGACCGGGCCATCGACATCTTTTCGAAGATGGAGGCAGAGGCGCCGGCGGACGCGCCCTATCTCTCCGCCGTCAGACAGCGTCTCGCGACGCTGCGCGGCGAGGGGGAGGCCCCCGAGTCGCCCTTCGCGCAAGCGCCGCAGGCGCCCTTGGCGCAAGCGCCGCAGGCGCCCTTGGCCCAGGCGCCGCGGGCCCCCATGGCGCCCATGGCGCAAGCGCCAGGCGGCGAGCAGGGCAAGGCCATCGCCGCCATGCCGGCGGATCAGCGCGAGGCGATGATCCGCAGCATGGTGGACCGGCTCGCCACGCGGCTCGAGACCAAGGGCGACGACGTCGAGGGCTGGCTGCGGCTCATCCGCGCCTACAGCGTCCTCTCCGAGTCCGAAAAGGCCAGGAAGGCCGTGGCCGACGCGCGCAAGGCGCTCGCCGGCAAGGAAGCCGAGGTCGCCCGCATCGAGGCGCTGGCGAGGGAATTGGACATCGGGGGATAATCCCTCGAAAGGCCCGCTCGCGGCCCTCCTCCGCGCGGCGGAAGAGGGGCGGGGCGAGGAAATCAGGCGACGAGAAGCATGACGCGAAAAGGCAAGAGACTGACGCTGATCATCGGGGCGCTGGCGGCGCTCGGCCTCGCCGCCGGCCTCATCCTGTTTGCGCTGCGCGACAATATCGTCTTCTTCTACACGCCCTCGGAACTCGCCCAGAAGCAGGTCGCGCCCGGCGCGCGGCTGCGCATCGGCGGGCTGGTCAAGGAAGGCAGCGTCGTCAAGAATGGGCGTGACATTTCCTTCGCCGTCACTGACCGGACGAAGGATCTCGACGTGACCTATACGGGCCTGCTGCCCGATCTCTTCCGCGAGGGGCAGGGCGTCGTCGTCGATGGCCAGTTGCAGCCGGGCGGCGCCTTCAGGGCCGACAGCGTTCTCGCCAAGCACGACGAACGCTACATGCCGCGCGACGTGGCCGACGCCCTCAAGAAGCAGGGCGTTTGGCAGGGAGAAAAGAAGTGACTCTTTGCGTAATTGGCCGGGGCAGGCCCGGCCATGACGCGGGAGACGGCGCCACTCGATGGGGCAACCGCTCATGATCGTCGAAACCGGACATTACGCCCTCGTTCTCGCCCTGGCTCTGGCGCTCATGCAGTTCGCCGTGCCCTTCGCCGGCGCGCGCCTCGACGACGCGGGGCTGATGCGGGTCGCGCGCCCGACGGCGATCGCACAGTTCCTCTTCGTCGCGCTCGCCTATGGCGCGCTCACCTACGCGCATGTCGTCTCCGACTTCTCGCTCGTGAACGTCATCGAGAATTCGCACTCGCTGAAGCCGTTCATCTACAAAATCTCCGGCGTGTGGGGGAATCACGAAGGCTCCATGCTCCTGTGGGTGCTGGTGCTCTCGCTCTGCGGCGCCCTGATCGCGATTTTCTCTTCGTCCATGCCGGACAGGCTGCGCGCCGACGCGCTTTCCGTGCAGGGCCTGCTCGGCGCGGCCTTCCTGCTGTTCATCCTGCTCACCTCCAATCCCTTCGCGCGCGTCGATCAGCCGCCGTGGGAGGGACGCGACCTCAACCCGATCCTTCAGGACCCCGGCCTCGCGATCCACCCGCCGCTGCTCTATCTCGGCTATGTCGGCTTCTCGATCGTCTTCTCCTTCGCGGCGGCGGCGCTGATCGGCGGGCGCATCGACGCCGCTTGGGCGCGCTTCGCGCGGCCGTGGACGCTCTTTGCCTGGGTGGCGCTGACGCTCGGCATCGCCATGGGCTCCTACTGGGCCTATTACACGCTCGGCTGGGGCGGCTTCTGGTTCTGGGACCCGGTCGAGAACGCCTCGCTCATGCCCTGGATCGCCGGCACGGCGCTCATCCACAGCGCGGCGGTGATGGAGAAGCGCGAGGCCCTCAAGGTCTGGACGATCTTCCTGTCGATTCTGGCCTTTTCGCTCTCGCTGCTCGGCACCTTCCTGGTGCGTTCGGGCGTGCTCACCTCCGTGCACGCCTTCGCCAGCGATCCCGATCGCGGCGTCTTCATCCTCGGCATTCTGGTCTTCTTCATCGGCGGCGCGCTGGCGCTCTTCGCCCTGCGGGCGGGGGCGCTGCCGGTCGGCGGGCTGTTCTCGCCGATCTCGCGCGAGGGCGCGCTCGTCGTGAACAATCTGCTGCTCTCGGCCGCCTGCGCGACGGTCGTCGTCGGCACGCTCTATCCGCTGGCGCTCGAGGCGCTCACCGGCGAGAAGATTTCGGTCGGCCCGCCCTTCTTCAACACGGTGCTGATCCCGATCGCCCTTCCGCTCGCCGTGCTCATGCCCATTGGCCAGATGCTCGCCTGGAAGCGCGGCGACCTGCCGGCGGCGCTCCAGCGCCTGCGCGCCGCCTTCGCCGTCGGCGTGCTGGGGGCGGCGGCCTTTGGCGCTCTCTACGGGACGCCCTTCCTCTCCATCGTCACGGCGGGCCTCGCCCTTTATCTCGTCATCGGCGGCGTGAGCGACATCGCCCAGCGCGCCGCCTTCCGCGCGTCCTCGGCGGGCGCCGTCTTCTCCCGGCTGCGCGGCCTGCCGCTCTCGGCCTGGGGCACGTCGATTTCCCACGCCGGCATGGGGCTGACGCTTCTCGGCCTCGCCGCGACGGGCTGGGGCGTCGAGACCATCGTCGCCATGAAGCCCGGCGATTTCTACGACGTCGGCCCCTACAAGCTCGCCATCGAAGCCATCGCTCCGCGCAACGGGCCGAATTATTCGGAGATTTACGCGCAGATGGCCGTGCGCGCGGGCGACAGGACGCTCGCCGAGATCGAGCCGGCCAAGCGGTTCTATCAGGCGCGCAAGATGCAGCGATCCGAGGCCGGCATCGTGACGCTGGGCCTGGGGCAGGTTTACGCCGCGATCGGCGACTCCCATCCCGACGGGACGATCGACGCGCGGCTCTACTGGAAACCGCTCGTGACCTTGATCTGGATCGGCGCGCTGGTCATGGCGTTCGGCGGCGCCTGCTCGCTCGCCGACCGGCGCTTGAGAATCGGCGTGGCGCGCCGCGCCCCGGCCGCGGCGATGCCGGAGGCGGCGGAATGAGGCGGAAGACCGAAACCTTTTCCGTCCGGCGCGTCGCGCTCGCGCTCACCGTCAGCCTCGCGCTCGCCCCCGCCTTCGCCGTCACGCCGGGCGAGATGCTGCCCGATCCGGCCATGGAGGCGCGGGCCCGCGCCATCACCAGCGAATTGCGCTGCCTCGTCTGTCAGAATCAGTCGGTCGACGATTCCGACGCGTCGCTCGCCAGGGACTTGCGCGTTCTCGTGCGCGAGAAGCTCAAGGAGGGCCTGAGCGACGCGCAGGTGAAGGACTATGTCCATTCCCGCTACGGCGATTTCGTGCTGCTGCGCCCGCCGTTGAAAGTCGAGACGATCCTGCTCTGGACCGCGCCGCTCTTCGCGCTGCTGGCCGGGGCTGCGGCCGTCTTCGTCGCCGCCCGCCGGCGCGCCATCCCGGCCGGACCCGCCGGCCTCACGGCTGAGGAGCGCGCGCGGCTCAAGGCGCTCGGCGTCGCCGACGAGGTCGACGAGACGCGCCCCCTATGAAACCGGGCCGCGCTGCAATATAGGGGGCGGCAGCATTTTTGAGCCGCCCGCGCGGCGCGAAGCGAAAGAAGCGGAACATGGCCGAACATTCCACGCCCCATTTCCACAATACGCCCGGCGTCGCCGAGATTCGCGTGGGCGCGAAGGAATTCATGTGCATCGGCGCGCTGCCGCCCTTCGACCATCCGCATGTCTATATCGACATGGGCGCCGATACGCAGGCGGTCTGCCCCTATTGCTCGACGCTTTTCGTCTATGACGCCACGCTCCATGGCGGCGCCGAGCCCAAGGAATGCGTCTATCACGCCGAAGAGCCGGCCTGATATCGGCCGCCCCGGCGTGAGCGCCCCCCTCGTCATCGCGGGCGCCGGCATCGGCGGATTGAGCGCGGCCCTTGCGCTGGCCCGCGCCGGCCGGCGCGTCCTGCTTCTCGAGCGGGCGCCGAAAATCGAGGAGGTCGGCGCCGGCCTCCAGATCGCGCCCAACGCCGGCCGAATTCTCGCCGGCCTCGGCCTCGAGGAGGAGCTGCGCGCCGTGGCGCTGGAGCCCGCGGCGATCAACGTCCGGCGCGGTCATGACGGCGCGGTTCTGGCGCGGCTCGGTCTCGCCGGGACCCGCGCGCGCTACGGCGCCCCTTTCCGCGTCTATCATCGCGGCGATCTTCAGCAGGTTCTGTTGCAGGCCGCGGACGACGAGCCGGCGATCGAGATTCGCACGGGCGCGCGCGTCGGCGATTTCGAGGACTGCGACGGGGCCGTGCGCCTGCGCGTCCATGCGGGAGAGGGCGTCGAGGAAATCGCGGCGGCCGGGCTCGTCGGCGCCGACGGGCAACGCTCGGCGGTGCGCGGCCATCTGCTGCCGACCGAGCGCGACGCGCCCGTCTATTCGGGCCTCACCGCCTGGCGCGCCCTCGTGCCGGCCGAAAGCGCCCCCGCCGAGTTGCGGGCGCGCGAAAGCAATCTGTGGATGCTGCCGGGCGCCCATGTCGTCCATTATCCGCTGCGCGGCGGCGAGATCGTCAATGTCGTCGTGATCGTCGCGACGCCGCGCCAGGACGATCAGGCGGCGGTCCTTTCGCTCGACGGCGCGGCGCTCGCGCGCGCGCTGCACGGCCGCCGGCCGGCCCCGATGCTCTCCGCCCTGATCGAGGCCGGGGCGGTCTGGCGTCACTGGCCGCTCTTCGCGCGGCCGCCGCTTTCGAGATGGAGCCGGGGCGCCGTGACGCTTCTGGGCGACGCCGCCCATCCCATGGTCCCCTTTCTGGCCCAGGGCGCGGCCCAGGCGATCGAAGACGCGGAGGCGCTCGGCCGCGCCTTCCTGACCCTCGGGGCGAGCGTCGAGACCGCGTTTTCGGCCTATGAAAAGAGCCGCATCGACCGCGCCTCGCGCGTGGTGCGCGCCTCCCGGCGGCAGGGAGATTATTTCCACCTCGGCGGCCTCGGCGCCGTCGGCCGCGATCTCGCCATTCGCGCGCTCGGCGGCCGCGGCATGCTCGCCCGCAACGACTGGCTTTACCGTCAGCCCCGTGGCCAAAGCGCAACATAGGGCGAGGAGTCGTGATTTTCGCGCCATAGTCAGTAGCGCGGCGCTGCGCGGCTTGTTAGGAATTTGTCAAGAAATCTGAAACGGGGCTGTAATCCTTGCGATTCGGGGCGATACATCTGGCCTGCGGCGCGGCTCTGGCCTGCGGCGCCGCCTGGCTTGGCTTCGCCGGCGCGACAGCCGCCGCCGAGCTGACCCCGCCGCCCAAGACGGACGCCAAGGGCTGGATCGTCACGGTCAGCGCCATCGGCGCGGTGACGCCGAGCTTCCCCGGTTCGGGCCAGATGCGGCCTTATCCCTTTCCCTCGGTCTCCTTCCGCCGGGTGGGCGAGCCGGAGAGCTTCTCGACGCCCGACGAAGGCTTCGGCCTCGATCTCCTCGATCTCGGCTATATGAAAGCCGGACCGGTGGCGAATTTCGTGTTCCAGCGCGGCCAGCGGGACGGGCTTTTCGGCATGCGCCGCATCGGCTTGACGCATGAGATCGGCGGCTTCGTCGAACTCTATCCCGTCGACCATTTCCGCGTCCGCGCCGAGATGCGGCAGGGCATCGACGGCCACAAGGGCTTCGTCGCCGCCTTTTACGCCGACGCCTATCAGAACTTCGGGCCAATCCGGCTTTCGGTCGGGCCGCGGCTGAATTTCGGCGACAACACCTACGCCAACGCCTATTATTCGGTGACGCCGCTGGAGGCGATGCTGAACGGCCGGCTCACGCCCTATTGGGCCACGGGCGGCTTCACCGCCGCGGGCGGCATGGCCACGGTGCGCTACGACATCAACGAACTGACCAACGTCTCGATCTATGGCGGCGGCCAGCGCCTGCTCGGCAGCGTCGGCGCGAGCCCCATCCCGAATGTGATCGGCTCCCGCAGCCAGTTCACCGCGGGCCTCGCCGTCTCGCGCTCCTTCGTCGTCGACCCGAGCGACTATCTGCCCGACCTGCCGCAACTGCCGAAGGTCTTCTGAGGGGCGCGCGCCTCCCCTGTCTTTCCAATTTTCGCCGCATCCGCGCCACAGGACTTGACGCCCGGCCGGCCCGTTAACCAGCAACGGGCCGGGGCGTTAACGGCCGCCACCTCGAAGTCCATCCCGAGAAAAGCGAGAGGCCGCCCCAAGGCCGCGGTCTCTCTGACAAAACCGTTCAGAATCATGCCGTTACGAAGCAAGCATCGCATTTTAGCTATTTCATTCGCTGAAAATTATACTTACGAGAGATCGCCGCATTTCTGAATCGATCTGCGTAAAATGCGGCGGAATTACTTTCAAGGACGGCAAAAGGAGAAATCTATTCTCGCCCCATCGAATGGAGGCGGGCAATGCGTCGCGTGGTCGTCAACTGGCTTGTGGCTCTCGGACTCTTCAGCGCAGCTCTCGTCGGCCAGACGACGGCGGGCGTCGCCGGCGCGGACTTGTCGAGCTTCGCGACGCTCGGGTCCGAGACGAGCGTGCCCTATGGCTGGGTCGATTTCTGCAGCCGTTATCGCGGCGAATGCCCCGAGGAGACGACGGCGCCGCGCGATGTCGACCTCACCGCGGCGGCCCTGCGCCAGATCGCCCGGATCAACGGCTTTGTAAACAAGACCATCGACCCCGTGACCGACAAGGATCATTGGGCGGCCGTCGACGCCTGGGACTATCCCACGGACGGAAAAGGCGATTGCGAGGACTATGCGCTGCTCAAGCGCCGGATGCTGATGGAGGCGGGCTTCCCGCGCGAGGCCCTGCTCATGACGGTCGTGAAGGAAAAGAATGGCGACGGCCATTCCGTTCTGACGATCCGCACCAATCGCGGCGAGTTCGTCCTCGACAATCTCACTGACGCGGTAAAGCCCTGGACGCAGACGCCCTACCGTTTCGTCAAGCGCCAGTCCCAGGAAAACCCCAATGTCTGGGTCGCGATCGGCGCGCCGACGACAGCGCCCGCCTATGTCTCGAACGAACGCTAGAGGGCGCTTGCGGCGGCGCTGAACCGGGAGCGGAGCCAAGTATAGTTTCTTACTCGACAAGCCTGCCCGCGACGGGGCGCCGGCTCCGCCGTAAACCATAAGTTAAGAACTTCTTAACGCGGACCTTGGCAAAGCCGCCCTACTCGTTAAAACTTTCTTAACGACGGGTTCGCGGGCGAAGGTTGCGTTAAGATGTGTGTTGCGCGTCAGTTCTCCAGGGTTCTGCTTCTCGGCCTCTTCGCCGTGAGCCTCTCGCCTCTCGCCGCCGTCGCCGGCGTCCGCCTTCCCGCCTCGTCTCTCTCGCCGCTCGGGCCGGAGACCAGCGTGCCCTTCGGCTGGGTGGATTTCTGCCAGCGCTACAGCGGCGAATGCGACGAGGCGCAGAGCGCCCCGGAGACGATCGAACTGACGCCGGCCGCGCTCCAGAGGATCGAGACGATCAATGCGAAGGTGAACGCCAGGGTCGATCCCGTCGCCGACGCCGACCATGCGGGCGTTCCCGACGCCTGGGACTATCCCGACGACGACAAGGGCGATTGCGAGGACTATGCGCTGCTCAAGCGTCGCCTGCTGATGGAGGCGGGCTTCCCCCGCGCCGCCCTGCTCATGACCGTGGTGAAGGACGCGCATGGCGACGGCCACGCCGTGCTCATGGCGCGCACCAGCCGCGGCGATTTCGTGCTCGACAATCTCACCGACGAGGTGAAGCCCTGGACGCGCACGGCCTACCGCTTCGTGAAGCGCCAGTCGCAGGAAAACCCGAATATGTGGGTGTCGATCGGCGCGCCGGTCAGCGCGCCGATGTATGTGGCGAAATGAGCCCTCAGGGCGCGATCTCGACGAGGCCCTTCAGGTAGCGCCGGGCGTTTTCCACATAATGCCGCGCCGATTCGAGATGGCTCGCGCGCGACTCGTCGCCGAGTTCGCGCACGACCTTGGCGGGTGAGCCGACGATCAGCGAATTGTCGGGATATTCCTTGCCGCCCGTCACCAGCGCATTGGCGCCGACGAGGCAGTTCCTGCCGATCTTGGCGCCGTTCAGAATGGTCGCGCCCATGCCGATCAGGCTGCCTTCGCCGATCGTGCAGCCATGCAGGATGACATTGTGGCCGATGGTGCAGTCCGGCCCGATGTCGAGCGGAAAGCCCATGTCGGTGTGCAGGATGCTGTTGTCCTGAATATTGGTGCGCGCGCCGATCGTGATCCATTCGTTGTCGCCGCGCAAAACGCAATTGAACCAAACATTGGCGTCTTCCGCGAGCTCGACCCGGCCGATGAGATGCGCGCCGGGCGCAACGAAATAACGCCCCGGCTGGGGCAGGCGCGGCGCGACGCCGTCGAGCGTGTAAAGCGGCATTTTCAGGATTCTCCTTGCATATGTCCGGCGCGACATTGCCATTTCTCGCGGCGCGAGCGAAAGGGGGCTCGCGCAAGGCGACGGCCGCTACAAAGCGGCCGAGCCAAGCGGCGCCTTGACGTCGCGCTCCTGGTCAAATTCGCCTGATGGCGAAAAACGTATATAAACAGCCATGCGCGCCGCGCATCCTGTCAGGCGCCGGCAAATGATCGTGGAATCTGCCGCTGACGCGACGCGCCGGCGAATCGGAGGAAGAGGACCTGAACGGCGGTTTGCGGGATCGGATGCGGCTCGCCGGCGCTTTCGCCGCGAAGACTTTCGCGCGCCGCGCGAGCGCGCCTTATCACATCGTGAAATCCATGGCGATCGCGCCGCCGGAGCGGCTGCGAATCGCGCCGCCCGACATTCGCACCGCCGATCCGACCGTCGCCGACGAGATCTATGCGGGATATTTTTCTTTCGCCGGCAAGACGGCGCAAAGCTATGGCGCGTCTCCCTTCGCGCTGACGCCGCCCTCTCCCGCCTGGCGCCGGGCGCTCACGGGCTTCTCCTGGCTGCGGCATCTGCGCTCGGCCGACAAGGCGCTGGCGCAGGCGAACGCTCGGGCGCTCGTCGCGGAATTTCTCACGATCCGCAAACTCGCGCCCGACGATCCGGCGCTCGAGCCCGCCGTCGCCGCGCGCCGGCTCATGTCGTTTTTCGCGCAGTCGCCCGTGTTGCTCGACGGCGCCGAGCCGGAATTCTACGACGCCTTCATGCAGTCCCTGGCGCAGGGCGCGCGGCTGTTGTGGCGGGCGCTCGCCACCGGTCAGGCCGAGGGCGCCGACCGCGCCTTTTGCGCCATTGCGCTCGCCGAATTCGCCGTCTGCGCCGACACTGGCCGCAAGATCGCGCCGCAGGTCTCGCGCCTGCTTTCAGCCGAGCTCGAGCGCCAGATTTTGCCCGATGGCGGCCATATCAGCCGCAATCCGCAGGTCGCGGTCGATCTTCTGCTCGATCTCTTGCCCCTGCGGCAGGTTCTCGACGCCCGCGGCCTTCAGCGGCCTTCAGCCCTGCGCGCCATCGACCGCATGATGCCGGCCTTGCGCATGATGCAGCATGGCGACGGCGCGCTGGCGCTGTTCAACGGGATGGGCGTGACCGAGCTCGACCGCGTCGCCAATGTTCTCGCCAATGAGGATACGCGCGGCGCGCCGCCGCTGAAGGCGCCCTATTCGGGCTATCAGCGCCTCGTCGCGCGCGACGCGGTGGCGATCGTCGACGCCGGCGCGCCGCCGCCGCCGGAATTTTCCCGAAGCGCCCACGCCGGCTGTCTCTCCTTCGAATATTCGCTCGGCGTCGAGCATGTCGTGGTGAATTGCGGCGCCCCCGCGCCGCCGCACGAGGAGCTGCGCGAGGTGGCGCGCGCCACGGCGGCCCATTCCACGCTCGTGATCGACGACCGCTCCTCCGCCCGCGTGGCTGCAAAAGACGCGCGCGCCGGGCGGATCGTCGCGGGGCCGCGGCAAGTGGAGGCGGAGCGGCGCGAGGCGCCCGCCGGCGTGACGCTCTTGCTGTCGCACGACGGCTATGCGCGCGACTTCGGCCTTCTCCACACCCGCGAGATCATGCTCGCCGCAGATGCGGGTTCGCTCTCCGGCTGCGACCGGCTGCGCGCCGCAAATGGCGGCGGCAGGGCGGGGGACGCCGAATTCGCGGTGCGCTTCCACCTCCACCCGCGCGTGCGCGCGACGGCGCTGGGCGAGGCGGTGGAAGTGGCGCTGGCGAGCGGCGAGACGCTCATTTTCGAGGCCGACGGCGCCTTTCCGCAGCTCGAGGAAAGCATATTTTTTGCCGCGTCCGGCGGGGCGCGCAAATGCGTCCAGATCGTGCTGCGCGGAAAGGCCGCGCCCGGCGCCGAGGTCAGCTGGTCCTTCCAGCGGGTCTGAGGCGTTCCGCCGCCTGCCGATGTGTGATAAGCGCGGCCAATTCCAAGGGAGGATTCGAGCACATGCCGGTGGATCAGCGTAAAGTCGCGCGGGCGCTTCTCTCCGTCTCCGACAAGACGGGCCTCGTCGAATTCGCGCGCGCGCTCGCCGGCCATGGCGTCGAGCTGGTCTCGACGGGCGGCACGCGCAAGGCGCTCGCGGATGCGGGCCTGGCCGTCAGGGACATTTCCGACCTCACCCATTTTCCCGAGATGATGGACGGAAGGCTCAAGACGCTGCACCCGAAAGTGCATGGCGGCCTGCTGGCGATCCGCGAGAATCCCGAGCACGAGGCGGCGATGCTCGCGCATGACATCGCCCCGATCGACCTGCTCGTCGTCAATCTCTATCCCTTCGAGGCCACGCTCGCGAAGGGTGCGCCCTTTGACGAATGCGTCGAAAATATCGACATCGGCGGCCCGGCGATGATCCGCGCGGCCTCCAAGAACCACGACGACGTCGCCGTGGTGGTCGACCCGTCGGATTACGCCGCCATCGTCGACGAGATGACGGCGACGGGCGGCGCGACGCTCATCGCCACGCGCCGGCGCCTCGCGCAGAAAGCCTTCGCGCGCACCGCCGCCTATGACGCGGCGATCTCGAACTGGCTTGCGCAGCATCTGGGCGAGGCGTCGCCGCCCGTGCGCGCCTTTGGCGGCCGGCTGGCCGAGCCCATGCGCTACGGCGAGAACCCGCATCAGGCGGCGGGTTTCTATCTCACCGGCGAGGCGCGGCCCGGCGTCGCCACGGCGCGGCAGGCGCAGGGCAAGCAGCTCTCCTATAACAATGTCAACGACACGGACGCGGCCTTCGAATGCGTCGCGGAGTTCGATCCGGCGCGCACGGCCGCCGTCGTCATCGTCAAGCACGCCAATCCCTGCGGCGTGGCGGAAGGCGCGTCGCTCGAAGAGGCGTACCGCAAGGCGCTGCGCTGCGACCCCGTCTCCGCCTTCGGCGGCATCGTCGCGACGAATCGCAGGCTCGACGCCGCGGCCGCGCGCGAGATCGTGAAGGTCTTCACCGAGGTCATCATCGCGCCGGACGCCGACGACGAGGCGGCGGCGATCGTGGCCGCCAAGAAGAATCTGCGCCTGCTGCTGACCGGCGGCCTGCCGGACCCGCGCGCCTCGGGGCTCGTGTTTCGCAGCGTGGGGGGCGGTTTCCTCGCGCAGTCGCGCGACAACGCCGTCGTCGACGACATGGCGCTGACGGTCGTGACGAAGCGCGCGCCGACCGAGCGCGAGCTTGCCGATCTGAAATTCGCCTATCGGGTGGTGAAGCATGTGAAGTCCAACGCGATCGTTTACGCCAAGGACCTCGCGACGGTCGGCATTGGCGCGGGGCAGATGTCGCGCGTCGACAGTTCGCGCACCGCCGCTCACAAGGCGGGCGAGGCGGCGCAGGCGGCGGGTCTCGCCGAGAGCCTCGCCAAGGGCTCGGTCGTCGCCTCCGACGCCTTCTTTCCCTTCCCCGACGGCCTGCTCGCGGCGGCGGCGGCAGGAGCGACCGCCGTCATTCAGCCCGGCGGCTCGGTCAACGACAAGGACGTGATCGCCGCCGCGGACGAGACGGGCCTCGCCATGGTGTTCACGGGCGTGCGGCACTTCCGGCATTAGGCGCGTTCCGCCGAAGGGGAGACCGGTTCGGCCGCAGAAAGCGCGGCGAAACAAGAAGCTGGAGCCTTTTCCGATCCGTTGCATCGGACCGGAAAAGGCTCTAGCGCAGGCATACCGGTTCCGGCTAAGGTGTTTTGGAGATTGTATTCTTTCTGGAGTTCGCCATGCGCCGCGCGGTTCGATTGTCTCTTTGTGTCGCTCTGGTCTCGGCGTTTGCCGGCGGAGACGCCGCGCTCGCGAAATCCCGCAAGCCGGCGCCGGCCCCGCAGGGGGCCGTGTCGCAGGATCCGAACGCCATTCCGCTTCCCAAGGATCTGACCACCAACAAGGACTGGCTCGACGACGGCGCCGGCAATCCGGCGAGCGGGACGCTCAAGCCGAACGCGCAGAACAACGACAATTATTTCCTCGAGCAGCGCGGCGGTTACGATCCGACCTGGTACACCGAAAACGGCAGCATCATGGATAACGGGACCGTCCCCGGCTGGTAAGGGAATCCAGCCTCGATCATTGCAAGGGGCGGCTGCGCTGGGTGCAGACGAGCGCGGCGCTCACGCCGCGCTTTGCGCCAGAAGCTTCTGCTGATGGTCGGTCAGCAGCGCGTCGATGATTTCATCGAACTCGCCTTCCATCACGCGGTCGAGCTTGTAGAGCGTCAGATTGATGCGGTGGTCGGTGACGCGCCCTTGCGGAAAATTATAGGTGCGGATGCGCTCGGAACGATCGCCCGAGCCGACCTGGCTCTTGCGGTCGTCGGAGCGCTCCTGATCGAGTCGGCTGCGCTCGGCGTCGTAGAGGCGTGAACGAAGAAGAGTCATCGCCTTCGCCTTGTTGCGGTGCTGCGAACGCTCCTCCTGCATCATCACGACGATGCCGCTCGGAATATGGGTGATGCGGATCGCCGATTCCGTCTTGTTGACGTGCTGGCCGCCCGCGCCGCCCGAGCGCATCGTCTCGATGTTGAGGTCCTTGTCGTCGATGGTGATGTCGACGTCCTCCGCCTGCGGCAGCACCGCGACCGTCGCGGCGGAGGTGTGGATGCGCCCCTGCGTCTCTGTTGCGGGCACGCGCTGCACGCGATGGACGCCGGACTCGAATTTCAGGCGCCCATAGACGCCGCGCCCCTGAATCTCGGCGACGATTTCCTTGAAGCCGCCGAGCGCGCCGGGGCTCTCCGAGACGAGCTCGACGCGCCAGCCCTTCAGCGCGGCGTATTTCTGATAGGCGCGGAAGAGATCGCCGGCGAACAGCGCCGCCTCGTCGCCGCCGGTGCCGGCGCGCACTTCGAGAATGACGCCCTTTTCATCCGCCTCGTCCTTCGGCAGCAGGGCGAATTGCAGCGCCTTTTCGGTCGCCTCGCGCCGTTCGCGCGCCTCGTCGATCTCGGCTTGGGCGAGGGCGCGCATGTCGGGATCGAGCCCGCCGTCGGCGAGCATGGCGTCGAGATCCTCGACCTCGCGCTCGGCGGCGCGATGGGCGCGGATCGCCTCCACCACCTCGTCGAGGCTCGCGCGCTCGCGCGAGAGGGCGACGAAGGCCTGCCCATCGGCGCCGCTGGCGAGTTTCTCGCCGATTTCCTCATAGCGGCGCATGATGAGGTCGAGCTTGTCTTGTGCGAACATCTTGATCTTTTGAGAGAGGATAAAGGGGCGCGGCTTTTTTGGGCGGCAAGAAAGCGCCGCTACAAGGGCACGCCGCGCGCGAGCGCATAGTCGCGCAGCTTGTCGCGCAGCGAGGGCGCGCCGTCATTGGCCGCGAGCAGCGTCGCGAGATAGACCTGCGCCTCGTCGAGATCGAGGCTCAGGATCATCGACTTCACCGGGCCGATGGCAGAGGGCGACATGGAAAGCGAGCGGTAGCCGAGCGCGAGCAGGGCGAGCGCCTCGAGCGGCCGTCCGCCCATCTCGCCGCACAGCGTCACCGGCGTTCCGGCGCGCTTCCCCGTATCGGCGATGCGCTCCAGCGCGCGCAGCACGGGGGGCGAGAGATTGTCGTAGCGTTTCGACACGCGCGTATTGTCGCGGTCGGCGGCGTACATGTACTGGACCAGGTCGTTCGAGCCGACCGAGAGGAAATCGGCGCGCTCGGCGATGAGATCGAGCTCCCACAAAAGCGAGGGCACTTCCACCATGGCGCCGAGCCGGAGCGTTTGCGGCTCGGGATGGCGATGGCGCCTCAGATGCTCGAGCTCGCGCAGGGCGATGGACTTGGCCGCCTCGAACTCCGCGACATTGGCGATCATGGGAAACATGATGCGCAATTCGCGGCCCGCGCCCGCCTTCAGCATGGCGCGCAACTGCATCCGCAGCAGGCCCGGCCGGTCGAGGCCGATGCGGATCGCGCGCCAGCCCAGCGCCGGGTTTTCCTCGTCGATCTTCGCCATGTAGGGAAGAATCTTGTCCGAGCCGATATCGAGCGTGCGGAAGGTCACGGGACGATCCGGCACGGCGTCGAAGACGCCCCTGTAGAAGCGATATTGCTCGTCCATGCGCGGAAAGCGCGAGGCCAGCATGAATTGCAGCTCGGTGCGGAAGAGGCCGATCGATTGCGCGCCGGTCTCGTGCACATGCGGCACGTCGATGGCGAGCCCCGCATTCATGTGCAGGGCGATTTCGACGCCGTCCTTGGTCACGGCGGGCACGTCGCGCAGCCGGGCGTATTGCTCCTGGCGCCGCGCGCGCAGCCGCGCCTTCTCGGCATAGGCGCTCTGCACGTCGGGCTGCGGCCGCACATGCACTTCGCCCGTCGAACCGTCGACGATGATCGGGTCGCCCGTCTCGACGAGATCGATGATCCCCGGCACGAGGCCCACGGTCGCGACGCCGAGCGCGCGGGCGACGATGGCGACATGGCTCGACGGGCCGCCCTCCTCGAGCACGAGGCCGCGCAGCCGCGCGCGGTCGTAGTCGAGCAGCGCCGCCGGCCCCATGGTGCGGGCGACGATGATGGCGTTCTCCGGCACGCTGTCGCGGTCGGCGACGTAGCTTTGGCCGGTGAGCTGGTGCAGGAGCCGGTTGGCGATGTCGTCGAGATCGTGCAGCCGGTCGCGCAGATAGGGGTCGGTCTGGCGCTGCATGCGGGCGCGGGCGTCGCTTTGCACGCGCTCCACCGCGGCTTCCGCCGTCAGGCCGGATTTCACCGCCTCGCGCAGGCGGCGCACCCAGCCGCGGTCATAGGCGACCATGCGCACGGTTTCGAGCACGTCGCGATGTTCGCCCACGCCCATGCGGTCGCCATGGGCGACGAGCTCGTCGATCGACGCGCGCATGGCGTCGACCGCCTGCTCCAGACGAACGAGCTCGCGCGATAGATCCTCGGCGACGAGCTGCTTCACGACGACGCGCGGCTCGTGCAGCAGCACATGGCCGAGGCCGACGCCCTCGCACATGGGGGCGCCCCTGAGCGTCGCGGGGCGGTAGAGGGCGAGGTCGCGCGGGTCCTCGATCGCCTGCAGCTCGCCCGAGGCGATGAGTTCGGCGAGCAGCATCGCCGTCGTCTGCAGCGCCTCGACTTCCTCCTCGGAATAGACGCGCCGGACCTTGTTCTGCACGACGAGGACGCCGAGCGTCGAGCCGCCGCGCAGGATCGGCACGCCCAGGAAGGAGTGATAGGCCTCTTCGCCCGTTTCCGGCTTGTAGGCGAAGGCGGGGTGATCCTGCGCCTCGGAAAGCGCCAGCGGTTCGGCGCTGCGGGCGATGAGGCCGACGAGGCCCTCGCCGGCGTGCATGGTCGTCTGGTGGACGGCCTCGCGGTTCAGGCCCTCGGTCGCATAGAGCTCGAGGCGCTGATCGGCGCGCAGCACGTAAACGGAGCAGACCTCGGCGACCATGTTGGCGGCGATCTGCACGACGATCTTGTCGAGACGCGCCTGCGCGCTCACCGACTCCGCGCTGATCTCGCGCAGCCGGCGCAGCAGAAGGCGGGGACCGCCGAGAGCGCTACGCATGCTCAATTCATTCCCATCCACAAGGCGACGCCCGCGGCCGGACCGTCGCGAAACCGCCGTTCGCCCTTTTTCGGGAAATCCGCGCGCGCCGCGCTGCTACGTCTACAAGGGTATATTGGCCGCCTTCGCCATTCGCAAGCGCGGCCGACCTTCCCTCGCAAGGAGCATACCGCATTTTCCCCGGTTTGAATCCGGCTTGCGGAAGAGGCTGGGAGGCACTAGTGCTTTCGGGTGAGAGCGCGCCTCCGGGCCCGGCAGGGCGGGGGTGGGCGGCCCGAGGAACCAGGGCCTCGGGCAAGTTGAGCGCCATGGGCTTCATTTTCGCCCAGCCTTTGTCGCGACCTGGCCGCGATCCGCGATTAGTGAACGCCTCCCGAGGAAGAGAAGAGCCGGCCCGCAGGCCGCAGCCGAGAAGAGAATGTGCGTCTTCAAAAGCTTCTGATCGCCCTTTTCGCCCTTCTGGCGATGACGACCGCGGCTTACTGCGTTGAATCGGTGCGCGTGCCGCAGGGCGCCCATGCGATCGACCTGACCCACGTCGTCGAAAAGCATTCCTCGCAGAGCGACCGGCTGCAGGTCTCGACCGCGCCGGGCTCGGACGGCATCGTGCGCCGCATCGAGGTCGGCGCCCGCGAGGCGGGCAGCCGTCCGAACTGGATCGTCTTCGCGCTGACGAACGATACGGACGAGCAGATCGAGCGCCTGCTCGTCGCCCCGCATTTCCGGCTCCAGGGCTCCGGCGTCATTTGGCCCGACCTCGGCTCGACCCGCATCTCCGCCATCACGGCGAGCCAGGGCTTCCCGCCCGAGGCCGAGGATTCCGCCGACGCCGACGTGTTCCGGCTCACCCTCGACCCCGGAACGACGGTCACCTATGTGGCCGAGCTGCGCACGCCGAACCTCCCGCAGCTCTATCTGTGGGAGCCCGAGGCCTACAAGGACAAGGTGACGAGCCTCACCCTCTACAAGGGCATCGTCATTGGCATTGCGGGCCTGCTCGCGCTCTTCCTCACCATCGTCTTCGTGGTGAAGGGGGCGGTGATCTTTCCCGCGGCGGCGGCGCTGGCCTGGGCGGTGCTCGCCTATGTCTGCATCGACTTCGGTTTCTGGGACAAGATCTTCGGTTCGGACGCCAATGCCGATCGCGTCTGGCGCGCGGGGGCCGAGACGGTGCTCTCGGCGACCCTTGTCGTCTTCCTCTTCGCCTATCTCAATCTCGCGCGCTGGCATGTGCGCGCCTGGCATGTCGCGGCGCTGTGGCTGCTGATCCTGCTCGATCTCGTGGGTCTCGCGCTCTTCGACGCGCCGGTCGCGGCCGGCGTCGCCCGCATTTCGCTCGCGACCATCGCCGTGGTCGGCTTCGTGCTGGTGCTCTATCTCGCCTCGCACGGCTTCGAGCGGGCGATCATGCTGATCCCCACCTGGTTCCTGCTCGTCGTCTGGGTGGCGACCGCGGGTTTCGCCGTCGCGGGCTGGATGACGAACGACCTCGTCTCGCCCGCGCTCGTCGGCGGCCTGGTGCTCATCGTCATGCTGATCGGCTTCACGGTGATGCAAAACGCCTTTGCAACAGGCGGATTGTCGCAAGGCGCGATCGGCGACGTGGAGCGCAAGGCGCTGGCCATGACCGGCGCCAATGAGATCGTCTTCGACTGGGACGTGCCGGCCGACCATATCTATGTGAGCCCGGAGGCCGAGGCGGCGCTCGGCCTCGACCGCGGCGGGCTCGAGGGCGCCGCCTCCTCCTGGCTCGATCTGCTGCATCCTTTCGAGCAGGACCGCTACCGCGCCTGTCTCGACGCGCTGCTGGAGCAGCGCCGGGGGCGGATCAATCAGGAGTTTCGCCTGCGCGCGGCCGACGGTCATTATCTTTGCTACCGGCTCAGGGCGCGGCCCGTCGTCGGCCCCGACGGAGAGGTGATCCGCGTCGTCGGCACGCTGACCGACGTCACCGATGAGCGTAACGCCCAGGAGCGCCTGCTCCACGACGCCGTCCACGATAATCTGACCGGCCTGCCCAACCGGGAGCTGTTCTTCGACCGGCTCGAGGCGGCGCTCGTCTTTGCGCGCATGGAGAAGGACGTGCGCCCGACGGCGCTCGTCATCGACATCGACCGTTTCCGCCAGATCAACGAGCAGGTCGGCGTCGCCATGGGCGACAGCATCCTGCTGACCGTCGCGCACCGCCTCACGCGCCTTCTGCAACCGCAGGACACGCTCGCGCGTCTCAACGGCGACACTTTCGCGATCATCCTCGTGTCCGAGACCCATCCGGATCATGTGATCACGCTCGCCGACTCGGTCCGCCGGTCGCTCGCGACGCCGGTGCGCTTCGCGGATCGCGAGATCGCGCTTTTCGCCTCGATCGGCATCGCGCTCTACGATCAGCAGGTGCATCCCGGCGCGAGCGACATGCTCGACGACGCCGAGATCGCCATGCGCTTCGCCAAGCGCACGGGCGGCAACCGCATCGAGGTGTTCCGCCCCTCCATGCGCGTGCAGCGGTCGGACCGGGTGACGCTCGAAGCCGACATGCGCCGGGCGCTGGAGCGCGGCGAGGTGAAGGTCTTCTTCCAGCCGATCGTTCGGCTCGAGGATCGCACCATTGCGGGCTTCGAGTCGCTCCTGCGCTGGGATCATCCGCGGCTCGGCCGTCTGGAGCCGGCGCAGTTCGTGCCCGTCGCCGAGCAGACGGGGCTCATCGTCGATTTTGGCCTGCTGGCGCTCGAGCGGTCGGCGCGCGAACTCGCCGCCTGGCAGCGGGCGCTCGCCGTCGATCCGCCGATCTTCGCCTCGGTCAACGTCTCATCGCGCCAGTTGCTGCGCCACGATCTGCTGCGCGACGTGAAAAGCGTGCTGATGCGCCACAATGTCGTCAAGGGCAGCCTCAAGCTCGAGCTCTCCGAGGGGCTCGTGATGGAGAACCCGGAATATGCCGCGCAGATGCTCGCGCGGGTGAAGGAACTCGGCGCCGGCCTCGTGCTCGACGATTTCGGCACGGGCTATTCCTCGCTCGCCTATCTGCAACGCTTCCCCTTCGACACGATCAAGATCGACCGCTCCTTCGTGAAGCAGAGCGGCAAGGGCGCCCGTCCCGTCATTCTGCGCTCGCTCATCGCGCTGGCGCAGGATCTCGGCATGGATGTCGTGGCGGAGGGCGCCGAGACCGAGGCCGACGCCATCGAGCTCTATCAACTCGGCTGCGGCTATGCGCAGGGCTACGCCTTCGGGCGCCCGATCAGCGCGCAGGAAGCAAGGCGCCTCGTCGGCGCGGCGCCGGAGGCGGCGTAGGCTCTCGCCGAAAGGCCCCGCGCGCGATAGGCTGCGGCTGACTGCTTCGTTTCTCCCGTCATTGCGAGCGAAGCGAAGCAATGCGCGGGCGGCGTCGACGCTGCGGCGCCGCTTCGCCCCTTCGCGCCGACGGCCGGGCCTTCACGCGAAATGACAAGAAAACCCGCCGATTCCGAATTCACGCCGCCCGAACGGCTCACGCTCCGTCAGGCCCGCGCCGAACATGCCCGCCTCGGGCAGGAGATCGCCGGGCACGACCGCCGCTACTATCAGGACGACGCGCCGGTCATTTCCGATGCCGACTATGATGCGCTGCGCCGCCGTTACGAGGCGCTGGAAAAGGCGTTCCCTCAGCTCGCGACGGCGGAGTCGCTCACCGGAAAGGTGGGCGCCAAGCCGTCCGAAAAATTCGCCAAGGTGAAGCACGCCGTGCCGATGCTGTCGCTCGGCAATGTCTTCTCCGACGAGGATGTCGAGGACTTCGTCGCGCGCGTGCGCCGGTTTCTGGGCCTGCCGCAAGGCGCCCCGCTCCCCTGCACGGCGGAGCCGAAGATCGACGGCCTCTCCTGCTCGCTGCGCTATGAGAACGGCCGGCTCGCGCAGGCGGCCACGCGCGGCGACGGCTTCGAGGGCGAGGACGTCACGGCCAATATCCGCACCCTCGAGGAAGTGCCGCAGACGCTGCGCGACGGCGCGCCCCAGACTCTCGAGGTGCGCGGCGAGGTCTATATGACCCACGCCGATTTCGCCGCGCTCAACGAGCGCCACCAAGCGGCCGGCAGGCAGATTTTCGCCAATCCCCGCAACGCGGCCGCGGGCTCCCTGCGCCAGCTCGACGCAAGGATCACGGCCGAGCGGCCGCTGCATTTCTTCGCCTATGGCTGGGGCGAGGTCAGCGCGCTCCCCGCGAAGACGCAATGGGGGATGCTGGAGGCGTTCGAGGCGTTCGGCCTGAAGATCAATCCGCGGACGCGGCTCTGCCGGAGCGTCGAAGAGATGCTGGCGCATTACCGAGCGATCGAGGCCGATCGCGCGCGGCTCGGCTATGACATCGACGGGGTCGTCTACAAGGTGGACGACATTGCGCTTCAGGAACGGCTCGGCTTCGTCTCGCGCGCGCCGCGCTGGGCGGTCGCGCACAAATTCCCGGCCGAGCGCGCGACGACGCTTTTGCGCGACATCGAGATTCAGGTCGGCCGCACCGGGGCGCTGACGCCCGTCGCGCGGCTCGAGCCCGTGACGGTCGGCGGCGTCGTCGTCTCCAACGCGACGCTGCACAACGAGGACGAGATCGCCCGCAAGGACATTCGCATCGGCGACACGGTCGTCGTGCAGCGCGCGGGCGACGTCATCCCGCAGATCGTCGAGGTCGTGACGGAGAAGCGGCCCGCCGGCGCGAAACCTTACGCGTTCCCGCATGTCTGCCCGCGCTGCGGCTCGGCGGCGCTGCGCGAGATCGACGAGAAGACCGGCGAGGCCGATGTGGTGCGCCGCTGCACGGGCTCGCTCGTCTGCCCGGCCCAGGCGGTGGAGCGTCTGAAGCATTTCGCCTCGCGCAACGCCCTCGACATCGAGGGGCTCGGCGACAGGCAGATCGAATATTTCTACGCGGAGGGCCTCATCCGCACGCCGTCCGACATTTTCAGGCTCGAAGAACGCGACCGCAAAAGCCTGACAAAGATCAAGAACCGCGAGGGCTTCGGCGAAACCTCGGTGAAGAATCTCTTCGCCGCCATCGAGGCGCGGCGGCGCATTCCGATCAATCGCTTCCTCTATGCGCTGGGCGTTCGCCATGTCGGCGAGACCAACGCCCGCCGCCTCGCCCGCCATTTCGCCGATTTCGAGTCGCTGCGCGAGACGGCGCGGGAGGCCGCGCCCGGCTCCGAGGCGCGGGCGCGGATCGACTGCATCGACGGAATCGGCCCCGTCGTCGCCGAGGCGCTACATGATTTCTTCGCCGAGCCGCACAATGAGACGGAGCTCGACGCGCTGCTCGCGCAGGTGACGCTGGAGCCGATGCCGGAAATCGCCTCAACCTCGCCCGTCGCCGGCAAGACGGTGGTCTTTACCGGCTCGCTGGAGCGCCTGACCCGCGACGAGGCCAAGGCGCAGGCCGAACGCTTCGGCGCCAAGGTCGCGGCGTCGGTGTCCAAGAAGACGGACCTCGTTGTCGCGGGCCCCGGCGCGGGGTCGAAGCTCGCGAAGGCGCAGGAACTGGGGATCGAGGTGATCTCGGAAGACGAGTGGTTTACGCGGACGGGGCAGGGGTAGGAGAACGATCGTCTCAACCGTCATGGCCGGGCCCGTCCCGGCCCTCCACGCCGGGCCGCAACAGCGCCGCCGAGTGGGGCCGTGGATGCCCGCGACAAGCGCGGGCACGACGCCGGAAAGGTTGGCGTCCTTGCTTCGCCGACTTGGATCAAGCCTTTGTGGCTCAGACCGCCTTCGTCCCCGGCGTCTCTTCCTTCCGATAGGCCGTGCCGAAGACGTAATCCCACCAGATCGCGTGGACGCCGAAGCCTTTCTCGGCGTCGCGGAAATGGTGAAGCATATGGAGCCGCTTCACCCACTTGCCGAAGTCCGAGGTCGGCTGGCCGTGATGCGTCCAATAGTGCACGCAATCATAGATGACATAGCCCGTCATGAAGCCCGCGAGCACCGGCCAGCAGAAGCTCGCGCCGAACAGCGGGCGGATGATCGCGAGCGCGATCAGCATGATCGGCGCCGAAAGGAGCGGGGGCATCACGAGCCGCAGCGGGTCGTTGGGATAGATGTGATGCACGCCGTGGATCAGGAACTGGAAACGCGGTCCGAGCCCGAAGGGCAGCGAAAACACCGTATGGAAGAGATAGCGATGGCCGAGATATTCGGTCAGCGTCCAGGCGACATAGCCGATGAGGAGTCCGGCGAGCAGCAGTCCGGCGCCGACGGATGACAGCGAATAGAAGGTCAGGCCCAGAATGATCGGCGTATAGACGATCACCGGCGTGAGATGATGCACGCGCGAGAGCTTGTCCAGAAGGTCGCTCTCGAACAGGCGCGGCGAGGCGTCGAGCGCTTCGGTTCTGGTGTCCTGCGTCATTTGGCTTACTCCGCGGGGGCCGCGACCGGAGGGGTAGGTTCGGCCGCCTGCGTGACATTTTCAGAACGCGTGCCGAGCGAATAGGTCGGATCGAAGACGAAAGTGACGAGCAGCGCCACCCAGGAACGGTGGGCGCGCAGCGTATCGTAGAATTCCGGCGCCATCGCCTTCAGCTCGGGGAGACGCGTCCACGGAATTTCGTGAAAGTCGTGGTGCTCGTTGTGGTAGCCGATGTTGAGCGCGAGCCGGTTCAGCGGCCCGTAATAGTCGAAAGTGCCCTGATCGGGTCCGAAGGCGAAATGCTCCTGAAGCCAGCGCGCGCTCAACGGATGCAGGCCGCCGACCGAAAACCAGAAGGAGAAGAAGAGATAGAGCAGGGCGTTGGGGCCGAAGGCCCAGAGCATGAAGAGATCGAAGGCGACGATGACCGCGATGTTGATATAGGTCCATTTGCCCATGATCGGCACGGTCCCCTTCAGCCGCGACAGGCGCGCGAGCTGAATGGCGGGGAAGCCGAAGAGCCAAAGCGCCTTTCGCCATGTGCTGTTGCCCACCCATTCGACTTCCCATTCGCTCGGAATGTCGGCGTCGTAATCATAGGCCGAGAGATGCGAATGGTGCTTGATGTGGTAGCAGCGAAAGCCCATCGCGGTCGGAAAGGCGTTGGGCAGATCGGCGAGGATCGCCGTCCATTTGTTGGCGAGCGGGCTCTCGAACACGCAATTGTGAATCGCGTCGTGAATGACGACGAAATTGGCGTGATTGGCGAAGGCGCCGACGCAAATCGCGAGGATGAGCGACAGCCACCAATAGGAGAGGCCGAGCCAGCCGAGCCAGGCGGAGATGGCGAATTGCAGGGCGAATATGCCGGCGGTGATCCTGAAGGTAACAGGGTCCTTGCCGAAGAGCTCCCGCACCTGCGGATATTTTTCGAGGATTTGGCGCCGGCGTTCGACATGCGAGCGGTCGGCGCCCTGGGCGGTGACGGAAATGCCGGTCATGAAGATGCTCCCGAACTGTCGAGACGCTTCTCGTAAATGCGGTGGATCTTGTCGATCTGCCCGCCGAACATTTCGATCGGACGGCGCATGGCGATATTGTCCTCGAGCACCCAGCCGGCTTCGAGATTCCTGAGCGAGGCCGAGGCGCCGCGCCGGCGCATCTCCTCGATCATGCCGAGCAGAACGGCGCCGCCGGTGGCGCTGTTCTGCAACGCCTTGCGCGTGCCGAGCAAAACGATGCGCGCCGCGTCGAATTTGTGGTTGCGCATGCGCGAAATCAGCTTCGGCAGGCCGAAGGGGAAAAGCCGGCCGTCGAAATCGGAGACGATCTCGAAGAGATTAGGCAGCGCGATGACGAAGGACTGCGGCTTGCCGTCGAGCTCGGCGACGACGCCGAATTCCGGCGGCATGACGAGCTTGAGCGCGTCGGCCGTCGAGTCGAACTCCGCCTTGGTGAAGGGCACGAAGCCCCAGTTCTCGCTCCAGCCGTCGTTGAAAAGCTCCTCCATCAGAGCCGTCTCGGCCGTCTTGAGCTTCGCCATATCGAGCGGGCGAAGCGTCAGGCGGTCGCGCCATTCCTTGCGGCTGGTGATGCGGGGCTTCTCGTTGAGCAGGGCCTCGTCGATGGCGAAGCGATAGGAGAGGAGATCCTTGGCCTTGCCATAGCCCAGCGCCTCCAGATGGCGCGAGAGATAGGGCGGGTGCCAGGGCATGAAAATCATGGGCGTCGCCTCGAAGCCCTCGACCAGCATGCCGCATTCGCCATTGATGGTCGGCGAGAAGGGGCCGTTGATTCGGGTCGCGCCCTTTTCCGCGAGCCAGCCCTCGGCGGCCTCCGTCAGCGCCCGGACGACCGCGGGATCATCCACGGCGTCGAGCGCGCCGAATTGCGCCGGGCTTGCGCCGACGGGCGTGATCCCGTCCTTGTAGACATGGGCGGAGATGCGGCCGACCCATTCCCCGTCGCGGCGGGCGAGGAATTTCTGGTCCTCGACGAGCTTGTAATGCGGATTGAGGAAATGGGCGAAGAGCGTCCAGCGTTCGAGGTCGAGCGGCGCCGCGAAACCCGGCGCGCCCTTGTAGAGAAGGCGCGGCAGCTTGCAAAAGGTAAGAAAATGCGAAAGTCCCGCGACCGGAACGATGTCGATTCGCGCCATATCTCAAATTCCTACTCTTCAAAAACTCTGCGCAAAAGGGCGTCAAGATGACGCGGAAGGCGCCGCGTTCACGCGGCGGCGCCGGACATGGCGGCGGCCACGATGCGCTGCGCTTCTTCAGAGACGGGCGGAATCTCGCGCAGCGCCTGGACCACGCCGCGGATTTCGGCCTCCGTGTGATTGGCGGAGAAGAAGAAACGAAGACGCGGCCCATCCTTGGGCACGCCGATGCGCACGACCGGGGGCACGTAATAGCCCTTTTCGAGCAGGTGACGCGCCGCCCACATGGTTTCGAGGTCGCTCTCGAAGAGGATCGGCACCACGCCGCGGCCGATGGCCGGGCCCGTCGAGAAGCCGTTTTCGTGCGCCACCTGGCGGAAGAGTTCGGCGTTTTTCGCAAGCTTGTCGATGCGCCAGGTCTCTTCCTGCATGAGCGTCAGCGCGGTGCGCGCCGCCGCGAGAACGACGGGCGAGAAGCCGACGCTGTAAACGAAGCCCGGAAGCGTGAAGCGGAACCAGTCGATCACTTCCTTTTTGGCGCAGACATAGCCGCCGCAGGACGCGAGACTCTTTGAAAGCGTGCCGATGATCAGATCGATGTGGCCCGGATCAACGCCCTGATGCTCGGCGAGGCCGCGGCCTGTCGCGCCGAGGACGCCGAGGGAATGGGCCTCGTCGACCATCAGCCAGATCTTGTATTTGTCCTTGAGCGCATAGAGGCGCGGCAGGTCGGCCGTGTCGCCGTCCATGCTGTAGACGCCCTCGACCACCACGAGCACGTTGCGATATTCCTCGCGGTGGCGGGCCAGCAGATGGTCGAGATGGTCCATGTCGTTGTGACGGAACTTCACGACATGGGCCGGCGCGCCCTCGGCGCCATAAACGATGCTGTTGTGCGCGAGCTCGTCGATGAAGATGGCGTCGCGCTTGCCGTTCATGAGATAGGCGATGGTCGTCACATTGGCGAGATAGCCGGAGACGAGCGCCAGCGCGCTTTCCATGCCGATGAATTTGGCGATCTCGGCCTCGAATTGCTTGTGCGTCGTGCGTTCGCCGCCGACGAGCCGCGAGGCGAGCGCGCCAATGCCGAGTCCGTCGACCTCCTCTTTGGCCGCCTCGCGGATGCGCGGATGGTTGGCGAGGCCCAGATAGTCGTAATTGGCGAAGCTGACGAAATGGACGCCATTGGCCTCGAAGTCCGCCTTCAGCTTGTCGATCTGGGCGAAGAACGGATTGTTGAATTCGAGGAGGGCGTTGCCGGCAAGGCGGAATCGCCGCGACGCGTAATCCGAGAGGCTTCTGTGTCTCGTCACTGAATTCGCAGTCCCTGATGGCCTGGCGCGCCGCGCGCACATGTTTCACGAAGAATCGGGGCGGAAGGCCCCCTTGAAGTGATCGCGTCCCTTATCACCCCGAGCCCCCGCGCGCCAGTGCGCCTCTCCGCCGGGCAAGCGGGCGGGCGCGGCGCCTATGGCGCTTTGGCGCGGCTTTCTCTATTGGCTTCCCCGATGGAGACAAGCCCGAAGCGCCCTCACGCCGCTCCCCACGCCGAGCGCCACGCCGTCCCGAAGCTCAGGGTCGAGAATCTCGCCGTCGCGCGCGGCGGCCGGCCCGTCTTGTCGGGCGTGAGTTTCTCGCTTTCGGGCGGCGAGGCGCTGGTCGTGACCGGGCGCAACGGCGTCGGCAAATCCACCTTGCTGCGGGCGATCGCCGGCCTGCTGCCCATGGCGGCCGGAACAGTCGCGCTCGAGGGGGTGGGAGAGGATCGCGAGCTTGCCCAGTCGGCGCATTACCTTGCCCACGCCGACGGCATGAAGGCGGCGCTCACGCTCGAGGAGAATCTCGATTTCTGGGCGAATTATCTTGGCCGGGGGGAGGATCGCCGCAGCCGCCCGGTCGCCGAGGCGCTCGCGATGGTCGGGCTCACCCATGCGCGCCATGCGCCTTTCGGGGCGCTGTCGGCGGGGCAGAAACGGCGCGCGGCGCTCGCGCGGCTGCTCGTCGCCTTCCGGCCGCTGTGGCTGCTCGACGAGCCCCTGACCGCGCTCGACCGCGCCTCGCGCGAGAAATTCGCCGCCGTGCTGCGCGATCATTGCGCCCTCGGCGGACTCATCGTCGCCGCGACCCACGAGCCATTGGGGCTCGAGGAGGCGGGCGAACTGCCGCTCGGAGCCCCGCAATGACCGCGCCGGTTTCCGCCCTCTTCCTGCGCGAATGGCGCATCGCCCGGCGGGTCGGCGGCTCGGGCGCCATGGGCGTCGTGTTCTTCCTCACCCTCGTCGCCATCGTGCCCTTCGCGGTCGGGCCGGACCCCAATCTCTTGGCGCGCATCGGTCCGGCGATCCTGTGGATCGCGGCGCTGCTCGCGAGCCTTCTCGCCTTCGACCGGCTGTTTCAGGCGGACGCCGAGGACGGCTCGCTCGATCTCCTGCATCTTTCCGATACGCCGCTGGAACTCGCCGTGCTCGTCAAATGCGCGGCGCATTGGGCGGCGACGGGGCTGCCGCTCATCGTCGCGGCGCCCTTTCTGGGCCTGATGCTCCAGCAGGAGACGATGGCGCTCGCCGGCGTCGTGGCGACGCTCCTCGTCGGCACGCCGGCGCTGACCCTCATCGGCGCGATCGGCGCGGCGGCGACCGTCACCGTGCGGCGCGGCGGCCTGCTCATGGCGCTGCTCGTCCTGCCGCTGACGATCCCGGTGCTGATCTTCGGCGTCTCGGCGTCGGAGGCCGCGACGGGGGGCACGGTCCCCTTCCTGTCGCCCTTCTCCATCCTCTGCGCCATCACCCTCGTCGCTTTGGCGCTCTGTCCCTTCGCGGCCGCCGCGGCGCTGCGCAATCTCGGGGAGTGAGCCGCCGCGCCCGGCCGCTCAGCCCCAGGCCGGCGCGCGCTTTTCCAGAAAGGCCGCGATCCCCTCCTTGGCGTCGTCGGCCAGCATGTTCTCGGTCATGACGGCGCTCGCGAGCGCATAGGCTTGCGCGAGCGGCTTCTCGCGCTGGGCGTAGAAGGCGCGTTTGCCGAAGCGGATGGCTTCCGGTGATTTTCTGGCGATCTGCTCGGCGAGGGCCAGCGCGCCGGTGCGTGCGCCGTCGGGAGAGACGCGATTGACGAGCCCGATGCGCAGCGCCTCCTCGGCCCCGATGGGCGCGCCGGTCAGAAGCATCTCCATCGCCTGTTTCGGCGCGACGGCGCGGGCGAGGGCGACGGCGGGGGTCGAGCAAAAGAGGCCGATGTCGACGCCCGGCGTGCAGAAGCGCGCGCGCGGACCGGCGACGGCGAGATCGCAGCTCGCCACGAGCTGACAACCCGCGGCCGTGGCCATCTCGTCGACGGCGGCGATGACGGGCTGGGGCAGGGCCACGATGCTCTGCATCAGCGCGGAGCAGGCGCGCATGGTCTCCTCGAAGAATGCGCGGCCGCGGTCGGGGTCGTTGCGGCGGGCGGTCAGCTCCTTGAGATCGTGGCCGGCGCAAAAGGCCGAACCCTCCGCCTGCAGCAAAACGACCCGAATGCCCCGCCGCGCGGCGACATCCTCGAGCGCCGCCGACAAATCGGCCATAAGCGCGCGCGACAGGGCGTTGCGCGAGCCGGGGCTGTTCAGCGTCAGCGTCGCGATTGGGCCGTCGATCGCGATCTCGACCGGCGAGGCTTCGGGGGTCATCGGGGCGCTCCGGAAAAGAAAACGGCGGATGACGCCTTTGGCCTCATCCGCCGTTCGGGATCAATAGAGCCCGCCGGTTCCGGTGCCGACGCGCTGGTCGACGTCCTGCGTATTGACTTGGCGCGGGCCGTCGCCGCCGCCCGAATAGGAGTCGGGCGGGGCCGTTCCGGGCTTGAAGGGCCAGAGCTCGCCGCCGCTCGCCGTGCGCAGGCCCGAGCTCGGATTGACCGAGATGAGCTTGATGCCCGGCGGCACGCGGAAGGGCGTGTCGGGCTTGTCCTTCAGCGCGACCGTCATGAAGTCGCGGAAGATCGGCGCGGCGAAGAGGGCGGCCTGGGCGTGGCTGCCGAGCGAGCGCGGCCGGTCGTAGCCGATATAGACGCCGACGCAGAGATCGGGCGAATAGCCGACGAACCAGAGATCCTTCGCCTCATTGGTCGTGCCGGTCTTGCCGGCGAGGTGCTTGCCCACCGACTTGATCGACACGCCCGTGCCGCGCTGGACGACATGCTCCATGATGGTGGTGATCTGATAGGCGGTGAGCGGGTCGAGCACCTGCTCGCGCTTGTCGATCAGCTTGGGTTCGTTCTGATTGTCCCATTTCTCGGCGTCGCAGCCGAGGCACTGGCGCTCGTCGTGGCGGTAGATGGTCTTGCCCCAGCGGTCCTGCACGCGGTCGATCAGCGTCGGCTTGATGCGCTTGCCGCCATTGGCGAACATCGAATAGCCCGTGACCATCTTGAGCAGCGTGGTCTCGCCCGCGCCGAGCGAAAGGGAGAGATAGGGCCCCATGTCGTCGTAGATGCCGAACCGCTTGGCGTATTCGGCGATGAGCGGCATGCCCACGTCCTTGGCGAGACGCACCGTCATCATGTTCTTGGAATGCGCGACGCCATAGTCCAGCGGATGCGCGCCCGTGCCGTGGCCGCCCTCGAAGTTCTCGGGCGTCCAGTAGCTGCCGTCGGCCTGCTGGATCGAGATCGGCTCGTCCAGGATCGAGGAGGAGGGCGTATAGCCATTGTCGAGCGCCGTGGCGTAGACGAAGGGCTTGAAGGACGAGCCCGGCTGGCGCAGCGCCTGGGTGGCGCGGTTGAACTCCGACTGGTCGAAGGAGAAGCCGCCCACCATGGAGAAGACGCGGCCCGTATAGGGGTCCATCGCCACCATGGCGCCGGAGATTTCGGGGATCTGGCGCAGCCGGTAGCGGCCCGGCGCGCCGACCATCGGCTCGACATAGATGACGTCGCCGACGGTGAGCGCGCTCTTGGGGCTGCGGCCCGTCCAGCGCATCCCTTCGGCGGTGAGCGTCCCCGTCTCGCGCTCGCGGGCGACCTCGCCCGAGGCCTCGCGGCCCGGCTGGAGGCCGATGCGCGCGCCGGCGTCGGTGAGATCGAGCACGACGGCGAGCCGCCAGGGCTTGATGTCGCCGAGCGATGGGATGTTGGCGAGCGGCGCGCCCCAGTCGGACGAGACGTCGATGTGGTTGATCGGGCCGCGGAAGCCATGCGCCTCGTCGAAGCGCACGAGGCCGTCGGCGAGCGCCTTGCGGGTCCAGGCCTGCATCTTGGGGTCGAGCGTCGTGCGCACCGACAGGCCGCCCTCGTAGAGGCCCTTCTCCTTGTAACGCTCCAGCAGATCGCGGCGCACTTCCTCGGCGAAATAGCCGGCGACATAGGTATTGGGCGAGAGCGCGCGCGGATTGACCCCGAGCGGCTCGGCCTTGGCCTTCGTCGCCTCCTCATGGGTCACGAAGCCGTCGGCCTCCATGCGGTCGATGACATAGTTGCGGCGCTCGATCGCGCGGTCGCGATGCTGGAAGGGATGATAGTTGTTCGGCCCCTTGGGCAAAGCCGCGAGATAGGCGGCCTCGGCCAGCGTCAGCTCGTTGACCGATTTGTTGAAATAATTGAGCGCGGCGGCCGCGACGCCATAATTGCCGAGACCGAGATAGATTTCGTTGAGATAGAGCTCGAGGATGCGCTCCTTGGAATAGGCCGCCTCGATGCGGAAGGAGATGAGCGCCTCGCGAATCTTGCGGTCGATCGAGCGCTCGTTGCCGACGAGGAAGTTCTTGGCGACCTGCTGGGTGATCGTCGAGGCGCCCTGCACGTGGCGGCCGCCTTCGAGCAGCACGCCGACGGCGCGCAACACGCCCTCGGGATCGACGCCGTTGTGCGTATAGAAATTCTTGTCTTCAGCGGAGATGAAGGCCTGCTTCACGAGCGGGGGAATCGCCGAGCTCGGCAGGAACAGGCGCCGCTCGCGCGAGTATTCGGCGAGAATCGAGCCGTCGCTCGCATGGAGCCGCGTCGTCACCGGGGGCTCGTAATTCTGGAGCTGCGCCGTGTCGGGCAGATCCTTCGAATAATAATAGATCAGCCCGGCGCCGGCGACGGCGGCGATCAGGAAGACGATCGTGCCCGTCGCAAAGACAAAACCTAGAAATCTTGCGAGAAGTCGCATGAAAATCTTCCTCTCAAGCGGTTGGCGAACCGCTCCTCTTCCGGCGCCTGCCTCTATATGGCGCCTGCCTGCCCCTTTTTCAGGGAACTCCAGCGGGGCGCGCCTGCGCCGTTTCGGGCTGCTTGCTTGCGTCGTCGCGGGCTCGCTCAGACACGGCGAACGCCGTCCATTTCCGTTGCGCGCGGCACTGCCTTAGCATTGCCCGCGTCCGTCGATCCAGTGGCTGCGGCCCCTCGCCGCAAGCCCGCTCACGCGGCCGGCGGAGCCCCCGCTCCGAATCCGGTCGATCGCCCAAGTGACGCGATTTTGTGTTTTATTGTGGGCGCGGCTTTTCGGGCGCGCGCGCCTCGCGCGAACGCGCCGCGAAAAAGGCCTCGATCGCCTCGGCGGTCTTGCCGGCCGCCTGCTCGCGCCATTCCGGCGAGGTGAGCCGCGCGAGATCCTTTTCGCTCGACAGATAGCCGAGCTCCAGCAGCGCCGAGGGAATGTCGTAGGATTTCAGCACGACGAAGCCCGCCGAGCGGGCGGGGTTCTTGTTGAGGCTGCCGGCCTCCTTCCAGCGGGCGATCAGCGATTGCGAGAATTGCGCGCTGAAAGCCCGCGTCTCGCGCTGGGTGAGGTCGAAGAGAATGTCGCCGACCTGCCCGCTCTCTTCCTTGCTCTCGAGACCCGCCGCCTGATCGGCGAGATTTTCCTTCTCGGCGATGCGCGCGGCTTCCGCGTCGGAGGCCCTGGCGGAAACGGTGTAGACCGTCGCCCCCTCGACATGGCCCTCGGCGAGCGTGTCGGCGTGAATCGAGAGAAACAGTGCGGCGTTGTTGTGATGGGCGATGCGCACCCGCTCGGCGAGCGGCAGGAAAATATCCTCGTTGCGCGTCATCACGGCTTTGATTCGACCGCCCTGCTCGATCTTGGCCGCGAGAGCGCGGGCGAATTCGAGGACGATCGTCTTTTCCTGCTCGCCATGCTTGCCCGTCGCGCCCATGTCGACCCCGCCATGGCCGGGGTCGATCATCACGACGGGCTTGTCGGAGGGCGGCGGCGCAGCGGTCTCGGCGCGCGTGGCCGGCTGCTCGGCAGGGGCGGCGGCGGCGCTCTGCGCGACGGCCGCATTGAAGTTCGCTTCCGTCGTTGGGGCGAGATCGATGATGAGACAATTCCCTTCGACCCCGGCCTTCATGATCCGCGCGGGAGAGAGAAGATCGACGACGACGCGCGACCGTCCGGCCGCGAACTGGCCGTAACGGTAGGATTTGATCAGCTTGGAGCCCGCGGCCGACCGACCCTGGCCGGGGTCGATGCGAAAGGCCACTTCGGGCAGATCGACGATGATCCGGGGCGGATTGGCCGCCGGATGGGCCCGCGCCTCGACCGCGCCCGTCAGGTCGAAGACGAGGCGGGAATGGTCGGGGGCGGCCTCGACATGGCTGGAAATCGCGGAGACAGGCTTCTCGGCCTCGGCTGCTGCGGCGACGTCGACTCCGAGGCCGAGACCAATAAAAATCGTTCCCGCCGCGTCGCGAAGGCGCCGGGCGGCCCTCTTCCGGTAAAAGGGCGGATGCGTCATGGCCAGGGTCCCGCAGGTTTCAGGCTCGCTCATATATAGGCAGATATTTCGAGCCTGTCCGTTGAGGTTTCGTTAACTTCCACAGCTTGCGCCACCCTTGCCGGGGGCCGCCGACGGGATGCAGCGGCGGCGCTTGCGCGTTTCGCGGGCGACCGCTATGAAGGAGCGGCGCTCTCTGGGAGTCGGCTGGCGCGCGCCGTCAGCGGCGCGTCTCGCCATTATGGCCGGCGCCTTCCAGGATGGGCTGAGGTCTCTTGTGTCGCCAGCGGCTTCCGGCCGGATGCGACGCAAAATCGCCGCCTTCAGGCGTCGCGAAAGGTTTTTTGACGATCTCATGGCCAGGACCATGATATGCGCAGCAAGTGAAGTTCGCCTCGCCGGGTCCGTCCGCGCGGCGCGTCCCGCTTCACGCCGCGCGCCTCCCGGTCCGTTTTCCGGCGCTCGCGCCGCGAAGGATCTTCGGGCTTGGGGTCGTCATCTTGTCCGGCTCTGCGCCGTAGGGGCGGGTTTGCGCCCGCTCGCGGCGACGAGCCCAGCCTATCTGTGCGCCGGTCAAAGCGCCGGCCAGAGCGTTACGGGCCTGCGGCCCTTCCCCTTTTCTCGCACAACATGCGTTCGCGCCCGCTGGCCCCGCCGAGCAGCGGCCGCCGCGTCCCCGACCGGACTGCGGCGCCCTCCGGCGGCCGCCGCGCGCGCAGCGCCCCAAAGAGTCCCACATGGCAAACAAGATGCTGATCGACGCCTCCCACCCGGAGGAAACCCGGGTGGTGGTGCTGCGCGGTAACCGCGTTCAGGAATTCGATTTCGAGGCCGCCGACAAGAAACCGCTCCGCGGCAATATTTATCTGGCCAAGGTAACGAGGGTGGAGCCCTCGCTTCAGGCCGCTTTCGTTGATTACGGCGGCAATCGCCACGGCTTTCTGGCCTTCGCCGAAATCCATCCGGATTACTATCAGATCCCCGTGGCCGACCGTCAGGCGCTCCTCGAAGAGGAGAGCCGCGCCCATCGGCAGGACGAGGAGGAGGAGCCGCAGCATCGTCCGCACGGGCGACGTCGCTCGCGCCGTCGTCAGCAGGAGGGCGCCGAAAAGCGCGCCGGCGCCGACGAGACGCTGGTCAGCGAGCCCGTCGACCTCGAGGCGCTGATCGACGCCGCCGACGAGACCGACGGGTCCGGCCAAGATGCTGGCGAAGAGGCCGTCGTCGGGTCCGAGGCCGTCGCCGCCCTTGCTGCGGAGCCGGCCCCTGCGCAGACCGAGGCGCCCACCGACATCGAGGTCGAGGCCGAGGCGGTCGAGGCGGTCGAGGCCGCCGGCATCGTCGAAGCCGACGAGGGCCATCACACGATTTCCGTCGATCCGTCAGGCTTCGGCTCCGTCGAGGAAGGCGCGGCCGAGGAATTCGTCGAGGCGACGGCCGAGCCGGACCACGAGCTGAAGGCGCGCCGGCAGGACGAGCGTGACGAGGAGCGCGAGCGCGCCCGCGAGGAAGCCGAGGAAGCTGGAGAAGGGGCCGAGGACTCCGGCGAGGCGGAAGCGGCGGGCGAGAGCGAGGCGCTCGAGGCTCGCGCGCCGCGCGGGGAGCCGGGCGACGAGGACCACGAGGACGAAGAGCACGACGAGGAAGAGCACGTCGAGCATATCGGCGGCGACGCCATGGACGAGGCGCCGTTCCGGGTCGCGCGCCCCCGCCGCCAGTACAAGATCCAGGAAGTCATCAAGCGCCGCCAGGTGCTGCTCGTCCAGGTCGTGAAGGAGGAGCGCGGCAACAAGGGCGCGGCGCTCACCACCTATCTGTCCCTCGCGGGCCGTTATTCGGTGCTGATGCCCAACACCGCGCGCGGCGGCGGCATCTCCCGGAAGATCACCGACGGCGCCGACCGCAAGCGCCTCAAGGAAATCGTGCACGATCTCGAAGTGCCGGAGGGGATGGGCGTCATCCTGCGCACGGCGGGCGCGACGCGCACCAAGGCGGAGGTCAAGCGCGATTTCGAATATCTGCTGCGGCTGTGGGAGAGCGTGCGCGAACTGACGCTGCGCTCCAGCGCGCCGACGCTCGTCTATGAGGAAGGCTCGCTCATCAAGCGCGCCATCCGAGACCTTTATGGCCGCGACGTCGAGGAGATCGTGGTCTCCGGCGAGGACGCCTATCGCGAGGCCAAGGATTTCATGCGCATGCTCATGCCGAGCCATGCGAAAAACGTGAAGCAGCATCGCGAGCCCTATCCGATCTTCGCCGAGGCGGGGGTCGAGGCGCAGCTCGACGCGATGTTCTCCAATCACGTGACGCTGAAATCGGGCGGCTATCTGGTGATCAACCAGACCGAGGCGCTGGTGGCGATCGACGTGAACTCGGGCCGCTCGACGCGCGAGCACAATATCGAGGACACGGCGCTGCGCACCAATCTGGAGGCGGCGGACGAAGTCGCCCGCCAGCTGCGCCTGCGCGACCTCGCCGGTCTGATCGTCGTCGATTTCATCGACATGGAGGAGAGCCGCAACAATCGCGCCGTCGAGCGCCGGCTCAAGGACGCGCTGAAGAACGACCGCGCGCGCATCCAGGTCGGCCGCATCTCGCATTTCGGCCTCCTCGAAATGTCGCGCCAGCGCATCCGCGCCGGCGTCGTCGAGGGCTCGACCGTGCCCTGTCCGCACTGCGCCGGGGCGGGCCATGTGCGCTCCACCGCCTCCATCGCGTTGCATGTGCTGCGCGTGCTGGAGGAGGCGTTGATCAAGAGCGCCGCGCATGACGTGACGCTGCGCACGCGCGGCGTCGTGGCGCTCTACATCCTCAATCAGAAGCGCGCGCATCTGCATGCGCTGGAAAGCCGCTTCGGCGTCCACATCACCGTCGCCGCCGACGACACGCTGACGGGCGCGAATTATCATGCGCTGGAGCGCGGGGAGCTTGCGAGCGGACCGCGCGTCCCCTCGGCGCCCGCGCCGCTGCGCGTCGATTCGATCCGGGCCGAGCCGCTCGAGGAGGACATTCTCGAGGAAGAGGCGCTGGCCGAGGAAGAAGCCGCCGCCGGCGGAAGCCAGGAGACTCGCGCCGAGGGGCGCCGCGACCGCGACCAACGTCGCTTCGCGGGCGAGGAAGGCGAGGAGGGCGCTGGGCGCGGACGCCGCCGCCGTCGCCGCCGCGGCCGTGGCGGCGCCCAGAATGGCGAGGTGTTCGCGCCGGGCGCCGAGCAGCCCTCGGACGAAGGCCTCGCGATCATGGCGGAGATCGAAGGCGCGCCGGCGCCGCGCGAGCCTCGTGAGCCGCGCGTCAGCCGGGGACGCGGGCCCGGCCGCTGGCGCCGCTCCGCGCCGCTGCCGGAGGAATTCCGCGATCCCTCCGCGCTTTTCCCGCTGGATGAAGGCGCGCAAGAGGCGCAGACTTTCGTTTCGCCGCAGGAGGCTCATATCCCGGACTTCGCTCCGGCACCGGAGGCCTTCGCCCAGACTCCGATTGAGCCGTCCGCTCCGGCGGCGCCCGCCGGAGATGTCGAGGGGGCGCCGGCCGCAGCGGCGGACGCCGTTACGGCAGTCGAGGCGGCTCCGCCCGCGGCGCGTGAAGCAGAAGCAGCTCCGCCGCCGGTGCAGGAGGCTGCGATCCAAGCGGTCGACCAGCAAGCGACGCCTGGGCAAGAAGCAGGCGCGGTCTATGAAGCCGCGCCGCAGCCGCCCGAGACGACGCCCGAAGCGCCCGCGCCCGCCGCTGCGCAGGAGCCCGCCCCCCCGCGCGAGCCGACTCAGGTCGTCATCACCCAGGCCGACCCCAGCGCGCCCAAGAAGGGCGGTTGGTGGAGCCGCGTGCGCGCGCCGGAATAAGGCGCGCCTCACGTCGAGAAAGCAGCCCGGTCCGGCGTCGTCGGACCGGGCTTTCTTTTACTTCGCGCGCGACAGCCAATCGCCGAGCCGCGCGACGCCTTCCGCCACATCGAGCTCCGCGCCGGCGTAGGAGAAACGCACGCTGGTCGCGCCGCCGCGCGGGTCGAAATCGACGCCGGGCGTCGCCGCGACGCCCGCCTCGGTGAGCAAGCGCGCGCAAAAATCCATCGAATCTCGCGTGAAGGCCGACACATCCGCATAAATGTAGAAGGCCCCGTCGGGCGGCGCGAAGCGGTCGAGCCCCATCCACGGCAGGCGCTCCATCAAGAGCGCGCGGTTGCGCGCATAGGCCGCGCGGTTTTCTTCGAGCTCCTCGGTCGCGTCGAATGCGGCGAGCGCCGCGCGCTGCGAGATGGTCGGCGCGCAGATCGCCAGCGACTGCTGGAGACGCTCCAGCGGCCGCACCAGTTCCTCGGGCGCGACGAGCCAGCCGAGCCGCCAGCCGGTCATGGCGTAATATTTCGAGAAGGAGTTGATGACGATCGCGCGGGGCGAGAAGCGCAGGGCGGTCTCGGCAGGCGCCGCATATTCGAGCCCGTGGTAGATTTCATCCGAAATGAAGACGATCCCCGCCTCCTCGCAAAAGGCGCAGATGCGGGACAGCTCCCCGGCGTCGATCATGGCGCCCGTCGGATTGGCGGGGCTCATCAGCAGCGCGCCGCCGAGGGGCCTCTCGCGATGCGCGGCCTCGAGCATCGCGGCCGTCGGCGCGAAGCGGGTCGCCTCGCCGACGGGCAGGGGCGCCGCTTCGAGGCCGAGAGAGGACAGGAGATTGGCGTAGGCCGGATAGCCCGGCGCCGTGACGGCGATGCGCGCGCCGGGATCGAAGGCGGCGATCAGCGTCAGCATGAAGGCCCCCGACGAGCCCGTCGTCACGATCACCCGATCGGGCGCGATCTCGACGCCATAGCGCGTCAGGTAATGGCGCGCGATTTTGTCCCGAAGCGCCGCGTCACCCATGGCTTCCCCGTAGCCGAGGCCCCCGGAGGCGAGCGCCGATTCGGCGGCGGCGCGCACGCGCCGGGGAACCGGCGCGCCAGGTTCGCCAAGCTCCATATGGATGATGCGCCGGCCCGCCCGCTCCAGGCTCCGCGCCTCGCGCAGGGTCTCCATCGCCATGAAGGGGGCGACGGCGGATCGGCGTGACGGGCGCAGGCGCGACATTTTTTCGACCTTTCGGTTGCGGGGCGGCGGTTGATAAGGATTTTGCGCTAGTGAAACTCTCTAAGGCGCCTCGATTTTCCATGCGAGTGTTTGCATCGCGCCGAGCGGAAGGCTTTGGAAATGTATGAGATGGGCGCGGCTGAAATCATTCGGCGCCTGGCCTATGCGTTGGCCATCGGCCTGCTCATCGGTCTCGAACGCGGGTGGGGCGCGCGCGCCGAGCAGGAGGGCGAGCGCACGGCGGGCGTTCGAACCCATGGCCTCGCCGCTTTGCTCGGCGGCGTCTGGGGGGCCATCGCCCTCCAGTTCTCGCGGGATGGCGGCGCGATGGCGCTCGGGCTCTCCTTTGTGCTTTTCGGCGCGGCGATGGCGGTCTTCCGCTTCCGCGAGACGGAACACGACAAGACCTTCGGCGCCACCTCCGTCGTCGCCATGATGCTCGCCTATGGGCTCGGCGCCTATGCGATCGTCGGCGACGAGGCGGCGGCGGCGGCGGGCGCCGTGGCGGCGACGACCCTGCTGGCGGCGAAAGGCCTGCTGCACGAATGGGTGCAGAAGCTCACCTGGGAGGAATTGCGCTCGGGCCTCGTGCTGCTGGTCATGAGCTTCATTCTCCTGCCCGTTCTGCCCGACCGCGACATCGACCGCTGGGGCGCGGTCAATCCTCATGAGTTGTGGCTGATGACGGTGCTGATCGCCGCTGTCTCCTTCTGCGGCTATGTCGCCGTGAAGGTCGTGGGCTACCGGCGCGGGATCGCGGTCGCGGGGCTGGCGGGCGGGCTCGCCTCCTCGACGGCGACGACGGCGGCCATGGCGCGTCTCGCGGACGAAAATCCGGGCGCCGCGGGCGTGCTCGCCGCGGGCGCTCTTTTCGCCAACGCCGTCATGGGGCCGCGCGTGCTCGCCATTCTCGGCGTGGTCAATCCCGGCTTGGCCCTGCGCCTTGCGGCGCCGCTGATCGCGATCGGCCTCGTCTATCTGCTGGCCGGGGCGCTGCTCATCGGACGCGGCGCGAGTCCGGAGGACAGGGCGCGCAACCCCGCGGCCTCGGGCAATCCGCTCGATCTGCCGGCGGTGCTGAAATTCGGCGCGCTTCTCGCCGCCGTGATGGTCCTTTCCAAGGTCCTCACCAGAGTCGCGGGCAGTTCGGGCGTCTATGCGCTGGCGGTCGTGTCTGGCCTCGCCGACGTCGACGCCATTTCGCTGTCCATGGCGCGGCATGGCGCGCAGGAGATCGGCTGGACCGCCGCCTCCCTTACCGTGCTCATCGCCGTCCTGAGCAATACCGCGACCAAGGTCGGGATCGCCTGGTTTCTGGGTGGCGCGGCCATGGGGCTCAGGCTCGCCGTCGCTTCGATTCTGGCGCTCGGCGCCGGCGCGGCGGCGCTCGCCTTCGTCCCTGCGCCTGCCGGCCTATAGCGCGCGTTCGTCGAGCGCGACGGCCTTGACGAGCGCAAAGACTTCAGCCCCGCTCTGCAACCCGAGGTCGTCGAGCGCCAGGCGCGTGACGGCGGCGACGAGCTTGTCGCCGCCGACAAGTTGCAGCGTGACGAAGGCGAGGGCGCCGTCGCCGGCGTCGATCCGCGCGATGCGCCCCCGCAGAATGGTGCGCACGCTGGTGTCGGCGGGCCGGGATTTCGCCAGCGCCACATCCGTCGCCCGAATGGCGACGCGGGCCGTGCGCATCTGGCTGAGCCGCGCAGTCACGAGAATTTCTCCCGCCGGATGGGCGAGGCGGGTGACGCCATAGGCCGCATCGACCGCTGCGACGCCGGCTTCGAGCGAATTCACGAGCCCGAAGCGCCCGCCCTCGATCAGGCGGCTCGCGCCAGGCAGAACGTCGAGCGGCGGACCCTGGGCGACGACGCGGCCGCGGTCGATGATCACCGCCTCGTCCGCGAGCCGGGCGATTTCCTCGGCGGAATGGGAGACGAAGACGATCGGCGTATCGAAGGCGTCGCGCAGCTTTTCGATCAGGCCCATGATTTCCTGGCGCCGCGCATGGTCGAGCGCCGCCATGGGCTCGTCCATCAACAGCAGCCGCGGCGAGGAGAGAAGCGCCCGCGCCAGCCCCACGCGTTGGCGCTCGCCGCCCGAGAGCGTCGCGGGACGCCTCTCGAGGAGCGGGCCGACACCGAGCGTCTCCACGATCGCCTCGTAAGGAGCCTGGCGCTCGGCCCTCGGCGTGAAGAACCGGCCAAAGAGGATGTTTGTCCGCACGCTCAGATGCGGAAACAGCAGGGCGTCCTGAAACACCACGCCGATGCGCCGCCTCTCGGGCGGCAGAAAGACACGGCGCGCCGTATCGACGAGCGTGACCCCCTCGACGACGATCGAGCCTTCATCCGGGCGCAGGACGCCGGCGATGAGATGGGCGAGCGTGGATTTGCCGGCGCCCGAGGGGCCGTGCAGCGCCAGCGCCCGCGCGCGGCTCTCGAAGGCGCAGGCGAGGTCGAAGCCGGGGCGCCGGAAGCGCAGGTCGAGGGAGATCATCTCGGCGGACCGAGTCGCGACTGCAACGCTTCAGAAGCGAGCAGCGCCCCGACGGCGATCGCCGCCGCAAAGGCGGCGAGTCGCAGCGCCGAGGCGTCGCCGTCGGGCGTCTGGAGCAGCGCATAGATGGCGGCGGGGATGGTGCGCGTTTCGCCCGGAATGCTGGAGACGAAGGTGATCGTCGCGCCGAATTCGCCGAGCGCCTTGGCGAAGCCGAGAATCGCGCCGACCAGCACGCCATTGGCGGCGAGAGGAAAGTCGATGAGCGCGAAGCTCCACAGGGGGCTCGCGCCGAGCGAGCGAGCGGCGGCGGTCAGGCGCGGATCGACGGTCTCGAAGGCGAGCCGTACCGGCCGCACCATCAGCGGGAAGCTCATCACAGCGGCCGCGAGCGCCGCGCCCGTCCAGCGGAAGGCGAAGACGAGGCCCAAATGGTCGGCGAGAAAGGCGCCGATGGGACCACGCCGCCCGAACAGCAGCAGCAGCGCAAAGCCGGTGACGACCGGCGGCATGACGAGAGGCAGGTGGACAGCGGCGTTGAGCGCCGCGCGGCCCGGAAAGCGCCAGCGCGCCAGCGCATAGCCGACGAAGACGGCGACGGGGAGAGAGGCCGCGACCGCCACGGTCGCGACCTTTACGCTCAATCCGATGGCGACGAGATCTTCCGACGTCAGGTCGAGCACAACGCCGCCATTCGCTTCGCGGGGCGCTTATCCGGCCCTCGCAAGATTGGTTCAGACGGCGGCGGAGATCCAGCGCGTCAACTCGCCCTTCGGCGCGGCGCCGACCTTCTGCGCGGCGGCCTTGCCGTCCTTGAACAGAATGAGCGTCGGGATCGAGCGGATGCCCAGCGTGCCGGCGACAGCAGGATTCTCATCGATGTTGAGCTTGACGATCTTGACCTTGCCCTTCATCTCGGCCGCGATCTCCTCGAGCGCGGGGGCGATCATGCGGCAGGGGCCGCACCACTCGGCCCAGAAATCGACGACGACGGGCTCGGCGGATTTCAGGACTTCCTGCTCGAAAGTGGCGTCGGTAATTTTCTGCGTGGACATGAGAGCGCTTTCGTTGCGGGCCAGGACAGGTATGGCGGACAGGTGAGGATTCGAGATGGAAACGTAGGAACGGGCCAACCGCGCGTCAAGCAGCGGTCCGAGGCGGAGCGGGCGTGGCGCCTATGGCGCGAGAGGGAAATTCTATAATGCCCCCTCAAACACAAAGAGCGGGGACGGCCGGGCCGCACCCCACTCTTTGGCACCCTGTCCTTTAACCGGAATCCACGCCTGGCCTCGAAGTCTTTGCGCTCCGATAACCGCTTGCCTCGGCTCGTCTCTCGAACCCTCGCAAGCTGCGTTTTCTCCGGCGTCCTCCCCGACTTGGACCGTTGCTGGGAACAGAAAGCTAAACGCTTTAAACGCTTAGGCTTACCCAACCAACTTGGCGAGGGGGACATTATGCCAAAACCGAAAGTCTGTCATCCGAAAATCGAGCAGTCTGTCGAAATTTCGAAAAGGGCGCCCGGTGTTTGGGCAGGGTAGCAGGACGCCGTTCCAAAAGGGCACAAAATGAAAATGGCGCGGCGATAGGCCGCGCCAATTCAACTTACCAGAAGTTGTGACAACTCGCCGTCACAGCGGAATGTTGTCGTGCTTCTTCCAGGGATTCTCCAGCTCCTTGTGACGCAACAGCGCCAGCGCGCGCGCGATTCGCCGACGCGTCGAATGCGGCATGATCACTTCGTCGATATAGCCGCGCTCCGCCGCGACGAAGGGCGAGAGGAAGCGGTCCTCATATTCCTTCGTGCGCTGCGCGATCTTCTCCGGGTCGCCGAGGTCGGCGCGGAAGATGATCTCGACGGCGCCCTTGGCGCCCATCACGGCGATCTGCGCCGTCGGCCAGGCGTAGTTCACATCGCCGCGCAGATGTTTGGAGCTCATGACGTCATAGGCGCCGCCGAAAGCCTTGCGCGTGATGACCGTCACTTTCGGCACGGTCGCTTCCGCATAGGCGAAGAGCAGCTTGGCGCCGTGCTTGATGAGGCCGCCATATTCCTGCGCCGTGCCCGGCAGGAAGCCCGGAACGTCGACGAGCGTGACGATCGGGATGTTGAAGCAGTCGCAGAAGCGAACGAAACGCGCCGCCTTCTTGGAGGCGTCGATGTCGAGAACGCCCGCGAGCACCATCGGCTGATTTGCGACGAAGCCGACCGTGCGGCCCTCGACGCGGCCGAAGCCGACGACGATGTTTCTGGCGTGCGCCTCCTGAATCTCGAAGAAGTCGCCCTCGTCGACGATCTTCGAGATCAGCTCCTTCATGTCATAGGGCTTGTTCGGATTGTCCGGGATGAGCCTATCGAGCGACGTGTCGAGACGGTCGACGTCGTCGAAGCTCGGCCACTCCGGCGGCTCCTCCGTGTTGGAGGAGGGCAGGAAGTCGATGAGCCGGCGCATCTGGAGGAGCGCCTCGACGTCATTGTCATAGGCGCGGTCGGCGATGGAGCTCTTGGTCGTGTGCACCGAGGCGCCGCCGAGCTCCTCCGCCGTCACGGTTTCATTGGTGACGGTCTTCACCACGTCCGGGCCGGTGACGAACATGTAGCTCGTGTCGCGGACCATGAAGATGAAATCGGTCATCGAGGGCGAATAGACGTCGCCGCCGGCGCAGGGGCCCATGATCACGGAAATCTGCGGAATGACGCCGGACGACAGCACATTGCGCTGGAACACCTCGCCATAGCCGCCGAGCGCCGCGACGCCCTCCTGGATGCGCGCGCCGCCGGCGTCGAAGATGCCGATGATCGGCGCGCGATTCTTCAGCGCCATGTCCTGAAGCTTGATGATCTTCTGCGCATGCGTCTCGGATAGAGAGCCGCCGAAGACGGTGAAGTCCTTGGCGAAGACGAAGACCGCGCGGCCGTTGACCGTCCCCCAGCCGGTGACGACGCCGTCGCCCGAGGTCTTCTCGCCCTGATCCATGCCGAAGTCCGTGCAGCGATGCGTCACGAACATGTCGAACTCCTCGAAGGAGCCCTGGTCGAGGAGAAGTTCGATGCGCTCGCGCGCCGTGAGCTTGCCGCGCGCGTGCTGTGCGTCGATGCGCTTGTGGCCGCCGCCGAGGCGCGCCGAGGCGCGGCGCTGTTCGAGGCCATCGAGAATATGTTTCATGTCCAGCCCTGCTTCTGTTCTCTCGTTTTTTGCTGCGCTTCTCTTAGAGCTTGCGCGACCCGAGCCGCCAGCGCGCGATGTCCTTGCCGCTCAGCATGTAGAGCTGATCCGGCGAGGTGCGTTCCGCGAGATTGACGAGTTCCGGGGAAACCCCCATGCCGCTGGCGTAATGCGAGAGCATCTCGCGCATGCCGCCGTCGTCGTAATTGCGTTCCTTCACGAGACCCTCGGAAAAATCGAAGCTCGTGGAATAATTGAACATGCGGTGAATGCCAACGCGGCTTTCGGGCGGAATCACCCGCCGCTTGCCGCCCATCAGCGCATAGACGCAGGCGGAGTAGCAGCGCCCCGAGACGAGCGCCACGGAATCCCCCGACTGCGCCGCCGGGCGCGCCACGATCACCGCCATGCCGAGCCGGCGGAGCGCCTGGCCGAGCTCCATGGAGGCCACGACCTTGCCGCCGGGCGAGTCGAGAAGCAGAATGCCGTGCAGATTTCCCGAGCCGACATTCTCGCGCACGAAGTTCACGAAGGCGTCCGGCGTCCCTTCCCCGATCTCGCCCTGCGCGGCGATCATCTGCGGGCAGCGCGCGCCGCAATTTCCGCCAGTGGCGCCGACCAGGCGGAAGCTCATTTCCTCGGCCCGCGCGGGGGCGGCGACGAGGCCCGCCTGAGCCAGAAGGCCGAATGCGCACAGAGCCAGGAACCTCAGTCTCGTCATGATTGCGGACGCCTCGTGAATCCGAACGGATCTCAAGCCTAATTGCTCGTCTGCGCGCGGCAAAGGACTTTCGCACGGCGCCGCGAAAAGCGGGCGCTCTTTACCGCAGTTTCGCGCAACCGACCAACCCCCGCAGCGCTACGGGCCTCGAGCGGGCGCGTCAAGCCATCCGGAGCCTCCGGGACGATGGCCGACGATCTTCCGCCCGACAGCCCGGCGCTCCCCTTCCGGGGGGCTGGACAGCCCCCCTTGAAAAGAGCCATGTTTTTGCAAAATGGCCTGTGGCGGGAGAAAGCTATGCTCAAAAAAATCTTGCAGGCGACGGCGCTCCTCGCGGCCATCGCCGCGCCGCTCCCCGAAGCGGCGGCGCGCGCCGGCGCCGCGCATGGCAAAAACGCCTACCATCGCGGCTTCCATGTCGGATACCGGAATGGCTATGTCGCCGGTTATCGACAAGCCTATCTCGGCGGGGGCCCACAGGTGTCCGCCGCGGGCGCATCCTCCGCCGCGGCCTTCGGCGCCGCGTTGCTGGGCGCGACCTACGGCTATTGGAGCGACGGGGTGCGCACCTACGGGGGCGATCCGTGCTATGTCTACAATGATCGGGACTGGGACTTCGAGCGGGTCTGCTAGAGTCTTCTCCGAGGCTCCAGCTTATTGTTCCGTCGCGCTGTCTACGGCCGAACCGGCTCCCGCTTCGGCGGAAAGCGCGCCAGAAGCAAGCGTAGGATGTCGATGGTGGGCGGTGAGAGGTTCGAACTCCCGACATTCTCGGTGTAAACGAGATGCTCTACCAGCTGAGCTAACCGCCCGGCGCGCTTCGTCGAAGCAAATCTGAAAAGCCGGCGGCCTTTCTCTCCCGCCCGCGCGACCATGCGGGCGGCTGCGCTTCGACGAGGCGGCGGCAGGGTTTTAAAGAGGGCGAGCGCCAATGGCAAGCGCCGAAGCGCCCTTATGGAAAGCGCTGAAGCGCCCATATGGCGAGCGCCGAAGCGCCGCTGACGGCGGAACGGCCGCCGAGATCGCCCGGCGGCCGTGCCCGTAAAACGAAAGCCGTGGTCTTTCTACTTGTTCAGCTCGCCCTTCAGCGCGGCGCCGGGCTTGAAGCGGGCGCTCTTCGAGGCCGGAATATCGATTTCGTCGCCGGTCGCAGGATTGCGGCCCTTGCCGGCAGCGCGCTCCTTGACAGAAAAGGTGCCAAAGCCGACGAGGCGCACTTCGTCGCCGTTCTTGAGCGCATTGGTGATGCCCTCGAGGACGGCGTCGACAGCCGCCGCAGCCGCCGCCTTGGACGTCTCCGTCTCGGCCGCGACATGCTCGACCAGTTCCAACTTGTTCATGGCCTATTCCTTTTATTGACGCGCTGGGAGGCCGGCGATCAAACGCTTTTCAACCGGCAATCTCGAATCGTCGGCGCGCAGCGACGGCGAGTGTTGGTGCTGAATTCAAGGAAAAGCAAGGCGTTCACCGCCCCGCCCTTCAAAAAATGCCGGAAAACCGGGGGAAATCGCCGGGTGCGCTGCGAAAAAGCTGCTAAAATATGACGTTCCCGAGGATTTTCCGCCGCGCGCGCGCGCGAAAAAGCCCCGTCCGACGGACGGGGCTCTTCTGGCCTGCGGCCGCTTGCCTCAGTGGGCGCGGACGCCCGTGTCGTCCTCGGCCAGGGCGGCGGTCCGCTTGGAGAGGGCGGCGGCGTCCTCTTCCCAGACGATCGGCGTCGGCTGGGAGACGAGGGCGTGCTGGAGCACTTCCTCCATGCGCGCCACCGGCACGATTTCGAGGCCGTTCTTCACGGCGTCTGGGATCTCGGCGAGGTCCTTGGCGTTCTCCTCCGGGATCAGCACCTTCTTGATGCCGCCGCGCAGCGCCGCGAGCAGCTTCTCCTTCAGGCCGCCGATCGGCAGCACGCGGCCGCGCAGCGTGATCTCGCCGGTCATGGCGATGTCCTTGCGCACCGGAATGCCGGTGACGATCGAGACGATCGCGGTCGCCATGGCCACGCCCGCCGAGGGACCGTCCTTCGGCGTCGCGCCTTCCGGCACGTGCACATGGATGTCGCGGCGGTCGAAGAGCGGCGGCTCGACGCCGAAATCCACCGCCCGCGAGCGCACATAGGACGCGGCCGCGGAGATCGACTCCTTCATCACGTCGCGCAGATTGCCCGTGACCGTCATCTTGCCCTTGCCGGGCATCATCACGCCTTCGATCGTCAGCAGCTCGCCGCCGACCTCCGTCCAGGCGAGGCCGGTGACGACGCCCACCTGATCCTCGAGCTCGGCCTGGC
>RXIY01000053.1 GCA_003963405.1 Hyphomicrobiales bacterium | reverse complement strand
GTCGATCATGGGGGCCGATCTAAGCGGTGTTGGTTAGGCGCATAGCTTACCGAAACCGCGCCGTCTCCGCTAACGCAACAGAACCGATGATCATGGTGAGGCGCGATCGAAAGGCGCCGGGCGAGCGGAGACCGGCGACGCCCGGACGCGCGCCGTCTCGCCACGCCGTCGCGCCTTGCCGCGCGGGCGGCGTCGCTTAGTTTGACCGCAACGCCGCGCGAACGGGATGCCGGCCATGAAATTCGCTCTCGGATTCATCGCCGCGGTCGTGGTCATCGCGGTCGGCGCGGCGATCACGGCGCTGTCCTACGACGTCGCCGCCTCCGCGCCCGAGCCGGAGGCCGTCTCCTCGATTCTTCACTCCGTCATGAGGCATTCGGTGCAAGCCCGCGCCGCAGCCGCGGGCCGCGAAAGCTGGAGCCCGGCGGAGTTGCAAAAGGGGTTCGAGGAATATGACGAAATGTGCGTCATCTGCCATTCGGCGCCTGGAAAGGAGCGGACGCCCATCAGCAAGGGACTGCAGCCGCAGCCTCCCGACCTCGCCAAGGCCTCGACGCAATGGACGACGGCGCAGCTCTTCTGGATCATCAGCAATGGCGTCAGAATGACGGGGATGCCCGCGTTCGGCCGGACGCACGGCGACGCCGAGATCTGGAACATCGTCGGATTCGTCCGCCTTCTTCCGAAAATCCCGGCGCAGACCTATCGGGACATGGAGAGCCGCGCCGCCGCGACCCGGCGCGAGGAGGAAACCCGTCACGGCAGACCGTGATCTCTCAGGCGCCTGGAACGACCGCGCGCGCGGCTATTTCGGAGGCGTCCATTCCTTGCTCAGCACCCGCCGGACCATTGGTTCGAAGGTCGCCAAGGGCTCGTTTTGATAGTCGGGATCGAAAGAAATCTCATCGTATTTCGCGCAGAACTCGACCGTGCGCGCATAGGCGGGATCGGATTTGAACTGATCGCGCGCATTGGGGTCGAGCCCCAGATGAGACGCATAAAAATAGGTTTGAAACAGCCCGTGCTTTGCAAGCATCCAGCAATTGTCGCGCGAGACGAAGGGGCGCAGGATGGCGGCGATCACCTCGCCATGATTGAAGGGGCCGAGAGGCTCACAGGCGTCGTGCATCAAGGCGACGACGACATATTCCTCGTCCCTTCCGTCGCGAAGCGCCCGCGTCGCCGTCTGGAGACAGTGATCATATCGGCTGATGTTGTAGGCCGTGTCGTCGCGCAGCGCGCGCAGCACTCCGAAGAGCCGGTCGGGCAGCTTGTGCAGGGTCTGTTCGTGAACATGCCTGAGCGTCTCGAAATCGGCGTCCGTGCCCTGATCCATGCGCGAGAAATGCATTTTTTCCATAAAGCCCTCCCCCTCTGTCATCACGGCGCGCGGGACGCGCGGTCGTCGGCGATGAACGCGGCGAGCCGCCGCGCCTGATCCGTGAAGAGCTGAAGCTTTCCGACATCGAGGGGATCGCGCAAATACTGCAGCATCAACACGTCTTCCCCGTCCAGAACGGCCGGCCCGACGCCGCAGAAGAAGAAGCCGAGGCCGCGCGCTTTCTCGACGATATGCGGCAGGCCGGGGTCGGCGACGCGCGCCAGCAGTTGCGTCGCGCGGGCGCCGAGGCTGCACACATCCTGAAGGGCCTGCGCGAGCTCCACGCCGGCGTCGAGCCCCACCTCCTCGAATTCTATTTTGCCGTATCCGCGCTGGTCGATCGAGATGCGCGTTTTCGACGCGCCGGCGCGAGGCGATCCGGGCGGGCAGGGCGACGCCGCGACGCCCAGGCTCTCGTAGATGCCCAGCATGATCTCGCGATAGGCTTGCGGCGCGTGAAACGCCCGCTTCGGCGGCTCCGCCAGAAAGCGGAAGGTCAGGAGATAGCTTTGCCGCTGTCCCGCGGTCGGCGACGGCGCGCCCTTCGGATGCGCCGCCTCCGGAGCCTTGCCGAGCAGGATCGCGCAAACGGGCATTCCCGCCCGCTCGTCGTTGCGCTGGGAGAAAGTGTGGAGGGTGACGGGGAGCGCATAGACTCCTGTCAGGCCGAGCTTGCGCGCCTCCTGCGAGAGCCGCTCGGTCATCCGTTCGAGCAGATGGCGCCCGCGATAGGAGTCGAGGACCACCGCCTCGCCGCGTTCGGCGATGACGGCGCCGTTTTCGCGTTCGAGCGCGACATGGCCGATCACCTCGCCCGTTTCGTCCCGCGCCACCACCGGAAGCAGCGCGCCGCTTTCGACCCTGCTCCAGTACCGCTGCGGCGAAAACACTTCCGTATGAACGTAATTGTGGCCGTAGATCGCAAGGAAGCATCTGGCGATGGCGGCGGCGTCCTCGCGCCGGGGCAGATCGATCGAGACGTCCCCTGCGGGCGGCGCCTCGGCCGGCGGCGGCGCGGTCGCCGGATCGAACGAAACGGGCGCTTCGCTCTCCGCCTCCAGGCCGCGATGAAAGCTCGCCTCGAAACCGTCGACGCCGCGCTCGCGGACCGAAAGCCCCGCGTCCCGCCGCGCCAGATCGCCGAGCGCGCCGGCGATCGATGAAAAGCGCGCATGTCCCTTGAGCCGAATCCGGCAGCGCAGGTCGCGGCGGGACGAAGACACGTCGATGTCCGCGATGTCGTGACCCGACGCGAGCGCGCACAGGGCCGTGAAGGCGCAGAGCGCATCCTCCGCCAGGAGACTTGCGACCGACGGCGGCGCGCCCTCCAGCAGGGCGGCCTCCCGCACGAAGGCGCGAAGCAGCTCGCCGCGGCTTCTCTCCAGCGAAATCCGGATTTCACAGGGACGGGGATCGGTCTTTTTCATGTGCGGCTTCTCTCGCGCCCGACGCGCCGGCCTCACGCCGGCCGGGCGCAGACTAAAGCCTTTTGCGATCGGACCGAACCGGTTTCACGCGCTCTCGCGATACAGCAGCAGGACGGCGCCGGCCGCGATGAAGGCGACGGGCCAGACGAGGCCGGCGACCCGGCCGAGCGCCGGGGAGGGCAGGCGAAGCTCCAGCCAGCGCGCCGCCGCCGCGATCACGCCGAGCAGGGCGACGGGCGTGTGGCTGATCTCGACCAGCACCTCCTGCTTGTCGCCGCTGTGGCCGTAATGGGTCAGAAGCAGCGCCGCCGCCCCGGCGATCGTCAGCGGAAAGATGAACGACGGCCACGCCGCGCGAAACTTTTTCGCCTGCGCGCGCCATTCCACCAGGGCGAGCGCCGCGACGAGCGCGATCATGAGCTTGTGCTGCGCGATGCGCGGATTGGCGAGGCTTTCGAAAAAGCCCGTGGGGCCGAGCGGCCAGGCGTCTTCATCCGCGACGATGAAGAGATAGGCGGCCAGCGCGAGAAACAGCAGCGGCCAGCGCCGCCCGAGGCGCCCGAGACGCCCGGATCGGGAAACGAGCGCGACCAGTCCCGTCGCGACGACGAAGAGCGCCGCATAATGATGATGGGCCTCCGACCAGGCGATGTCGAAGGGGCTGCGCGCCGTCTCGTCCTCGAAGACGTCGCCCCCGGCCGCCGACGCGGGCGAGGGTCCGCGAAGGCCGTCGGCCGCGAGCGGCGGCGGGGCGGGGCTCGCGAGCCGCGGCCAGGCGAGTTCGAAGCGTTTCGATATTTCGGACGCATCGGGCCGCGCGGCGCGCGTGTCCGCGGCGAGCGGCGACGAGGCGAGCGCCACCGCGCAGAGAATGGCGATGACGCCGACGCCGACCTCCGCTTCCGCGAGAACGGGAAGGCTGCGGAGGGCCGCGCATCCGTCTCGGCGTTGCCTGCGCACGGCGTGAAGATTGACCGCGCCCATGCACAGCAGGAGGGCGAGCAGCACGGCCTTCGCGCCGAGCAGCAGGCCGTAGGTCGTTTGATAAAGCCCTTCGGGCGTTCCCACATAAGGGACGGACATGAAGACGCCGGTCGCGACGAGAAGCGCGACGGCGGCGAGGGACACGAGCGAAAAACGCGCCGCCACGGCTGCGCGCTGGCCGCGATCCTCCAGCATCCGAAGCGAGGCGATGAAATAGGGAACGCCGCCGATCCAGGCCGCGAGCGCGAAGAGATGCAGCGTCTCCGCCGCGAGCAGCGCCGCGGCGGGCTGCGACCGGCTCGCGGCGTGCGTCACGCCCGCATGGGCGCCGACGAGAACGACGGACAGCAGAACGAGCGCCGCCGTCGCGCCGGAGGCGCGGCGCGCCACAGAGGCGAGCGCAAAGGCGGCGCAGGCGGACAGGAGATCGAAGATCACGGCGTCGGCGCTCATCGCCGTTGCGAGGTCCGCGCCCGTCGAGCCCATGAGAAAGGCCGTCAGCGCGCCGGCCGTCAGCGCCTGTCCCAGGCACAGGACGAGGGCCGAAGAGACGAGGACGCGCCGGCAGAAGCGCCACAGACCGACGCGCCCCGACGCCGGCCCCTCGAGAGGCGCGAGCATGAACGGCAGATAGAGCGCGCCGCCGACCGCAACCGTTTGCGCGACCATCGAGACGCCGCGCAAGATCCAGTCGGCCATGCCGTAGATGGAGAGAAACGCCTGCATTCTCACCGCCCCACCTGAAATGCGACGTCGCCCCGGCTGGCGTGGCCGTCGACGCCCAGGACTTGCCAATGAAGACGGTAACGTCCTTCGCGAAGGCCGGTTCCCGTCGCCTTCAGCGCGTCGGACGGCCCTCCGGCCTCGATCCGCAAGACGGCCGCCGCGCCATCTTCCCTGACGAGCTTCAGTTGCGAAAAGCGCGGATCGAGCCGGCTGTCGAAACGCAGTTCGATCGACACCTCGCCGCCGGCGACGACGGCCCCCGGAGCAGGAGCCGACGACAGGAGCGACGCATGGGCCGCGGCGTGGGCGACGGAGCCGGCGAGGAGGATCATCGGGAGCATCATCGAAAGAACGCGCGCACGCCAGGCCATCGCCAACCTCCCCCGCAGCCGCTCGGGGCCTCGCGGCTTCGAGGTAAGTTTCGCTGTCTCTCTTCGAGGCAAGCGGCGCCTTTTGCGCGTCAGGCGGGCGGGGGCGCTCTCCCGATCAGGAAACAGGTCTCCATCCGGCCCTTGCCCTTGACCTCGAGGCTGCCGCGCGGCTCCAGAACGAACGCGCCGCCCAGGCGCTCGCAGGTGGATTTCGACACATGGATGCGGCCGGGCAGGCTGTTGGCCTCGAGCCGGCTCGCGACGTTCACCGTATCGCCCCAGATGTCGTAGATGAACTTGTGCGCGCCGATGACGCCGGCGACGACGTCGCCGGAATTGACGCCGATCCGGATTTGCAGCGTCGCCGGCAGTTCCGCGTTGAGCCTGCCGAGGGTTTCGATCATCTCCACCGCCATGTCTGCGACGGCGTGGGCGTGATCCTCCCGCTTGCCGAAAAGCCCGCAGGCGGCCATGTAGGCGTCGCCGATGGTCTTGATCTTCTCGACGCCGAATTTGAGCGCGAGCGCGTCGAAGGCCGAGAAGACCCGGCTCAATATGTCCACGAGCCTGGCGGCCGGCAGCGTCGAGGACAACTCGGTGAAGCCGACGAAATCGGCGAACAGGATGGTGACGTCGTCGAGATGATCGGCGATCACCGTTTCCCCGCCCTTCAGACGCTCGACGGTCGGCGCCGGGAGAATGTTGAGGAGAAGCTTTTCGGATCGCTCCTTCTCGATCCTGAGCGCCTCCAGCGCCTCGCGCTCGCGGTCGCGCAGGCGCTTCTTCTCCAGCGACGATCCGATGCGCGCCCGAAGCAGCACGGGATCGAAGGGCTTGGCGAGATAATCCTCGGCGCCGGCTTCGACGCATCGGACGATCGAGTCGATCTCGTTGAGCGCCGAGATCACGATGACGGGAATGTCCCTGAGCGACGCGTCGGACTTGAGCGCCGAAAGGACGTCGAAGCCGCTCACGTCGGGCATGAGCAGATCGAGCAGAATGAGATCGAACGGCGCCTCCCTGACGAGCGCGAGCGCGCGCGCGCCGTTTTCGGCGAGCGTCACCGCATGGCCCTGCCGTTCGAGACGCCGCTTCAGAAGATCGCGATTGGAGGCGTTGTCGTCGACGACGAGAATGCGGCTCGGCAGCTGCGCGGCGTCGTCGGCCTCGCCTTCCGCGATCGGCTGCACGGATGCGACGAAGCGGTCCGCCACCCGCGCCGAGACGAGCCCCGCGCCCGCCTCCGCCGGGTCCGCGCCCTCGCCCTGGGGCAGCGAGAAGCTGACGAGGCCGTCGATGCGTTCGAGAAAGCGGGACGCCTCCTCGAGGAGCCGATCGAGATCCGTGACGAGGCCGCCGGCGTCGACGAGATCCGCCGCGTCCTCGCGCAGCATCTCGCCATACCCCTTGATCGCATTGATGGGCGTGCGCAGATCGTGCCGCAGGCGCCGGCGATAGTCCTCAGGATCCTCGTCGGCCTCTTTCTCGCGCGCGCGGAGCGGGCTGAACGGATCGACCAGAGACGCGATGAGCGCGCTCAGCGAGCGGCTGGCGAGCCTGATCTTCTCGAGATCCTCCCGGAACTGGGCCTGATCGTTCTTTCCCGCTTCGTCGAGCAGGATCTCGACATAGCCCGCGATGGCCTCGGCGGGCGCGCTCAGCTCCTGCCGCACATAGGCGATCAGCGCGCGATCCGTCCTGTCGGCGACGCGGGTCACGAAGCGCCGGAAGCGAGCAGCGCCGTGATCTTGCCCAGGAGCCGCGTGATCTCGACCGGCTTGGTGTCGTAGTCCTCGCAGCCCGCCTCCATCGCCTTCTCGCGATCGCCGGCCATGGCGTGGGCCGTGAGCGCGATCACCGGGATCTTTCGCGTCGCGTCGTCCTGCTTCACCCGCCGCGTCGCCTCCCATCCGTCGATCACCGGCAGGCTCATGTCCATCAGGATCAGATCGGGCGCTTCCGACGCGGCCATCTCGACGCCCTGCTGTCCGTCGACGGCGATGACGACGTCGTAGCCGTTGCGCTTGAGGCGTCTCGACAGCATGTCCCGGTTCATCTCATTATCTTCGACAAGCAGAATCTTCGCCACCTGGTCGCTCTCCCTCGTCAGTGCGCATGAACGGCGTCGGCGGCGCTCGGAACGAGGCACTGACGCATGATCCCGACCAGCTCTTCGAGATAGTCGTGATCCTTCGTGATGATGTCCGCCCCGAGTGCGCGCAGCTTGCGAATGTCCTCTTCGCTCAGCTCCTTGGCCGTGACGATGATGACCGGAAGCCGGTCGAAGGCGGGCCGCCTGCGCAATTCCCGCAGAAAGCCGAAGCCGTCCAGATTGGGCATCATCAGATCGAGCAGCACGAGATCGGGCGCGGGATTCACCGATAGCCAGTCGAGCCCGTCCTGTCCATTCACGGCGGCTTCCGCCCTGTAGCCCGCGCCCGAGACGGAGCGGCAGAGAAGCTCGCGCGTCGCCGGATCGTCCTCGATGACGAGCACCGTATTTTCTCCGCCGCCGCCGCAGTAGTTTTCGAGCAGCGCCGTCAGGCGGCGCCGGTCGATGGGCTTCGTCAGAAGCTCCGCCGCGCCGAGCGGAATCGCCAGACCGCGCTCGTTGAGGATCGTCACCATGATGACAGGGATGCCGCGCAGCTCGTCATCCTCCTTGAGCTGCTTGAGCACGCTCCAGCCATCGAGCTGCGGCATCATCACGTCGAGCGTGATCGCCTGCGGCCGGTGCTGGCGCGCCAAAGCCAGCGCCTCCAGCCCGTGGCGCGCGGCGATCACGCGATAACCCTTGTTTTCGAGCGTTCTCGTCAGCAGCTCGCGCGCCGTGGCGTCGTCGTCCACGACGAGGATCGTCGCATGAGGCGCGACCGCCTCGGGCGGCTTCCTGGCGACGGGCGCGCGCTCCTGGTCGGGCAGCCTGATGGTGAAGGTCGAGCCCGCGCCCGGCGCGCTCTCGACCGAAATGTCGCCGCCGAGCGCCGTGCAGAAATGCTTCGTGATCGCGAGGCCCAGCCCCGTGCCGCCGAAGCGTTTCGTCGTCGAGGCGTCGGCTTGCGTGAAGGCCTGAAACAGCCTGCCGAGCTGCTCCTCGCTCATGCCGAGCCCCGTGTCCGAGACGCGGAACACGACGCAGGCGTCCGCGTCCCGCTCGACGCTCAGGGCCACCGTCCCCTGGCTCGTGAACTTGTTGGCGTTGCTCATGAGGTTGAGCAGGCACTGCTTCACCTTGGTTTCGTCCGAAAGGAAGCCGCCGATATCCTCCTGACACGAGAGTTCGAGGCGGTTGCCGTTCTTGTCGGCCAGGGGCTGGACGATGGACGCGACCTCGCGGACGAGCGGCGCGATCTCCACCCGCTCGATGAAGACCTCCATCTTGCCCGCCTCGATCTTGGACAGGTCGAGAATGTCGTTGATCAGGCCGAGCAGATGCCGGCCCGCGCTCTCGATCTTCTTCAAATCCTCGATCGGCTCCTCGTCGCCCTTGTCGAGCGCGTCCTCCTGAAGCATCTCGCTGTAGCCGATGATGGCGTTGAGCGGCGTGCGCAGCTCGTGGCTCATGTTCGCCAGAAAGGCGCTTTTCGTCTTGCTCGCCTCCTCGGCCGCCACGCGCGCGACCGACAATTCCTCATTGGCGCGTTGCAGCTCGCGCGTGCGCGCCCGGATCTTGTCCTCCATCGAGCCGTAGAGCTCGCGCAATTCTCCGGTCATGGAGCGGATCGCGGTGAGAAGATGGCCGGTTTCGTCGCGGCTCTCGATCTCGAAATGCGCCTCGAGATCGCCGCCGGCGACCCGCTCCGCGACCCCGACGGCGGTCTTGATCGGCCGCGTTATCGTGCGCGCCACCGCCATGGCGAGAAGGATGATCGGCGGGATCATGAAGAGAAGCAGCCAGAGCGTCGCGTCTCTTTGCGCGCGCGTGAGCGCGAAGGCCTCTTCCGTGCGCTGCTGCACGACCATGCCCCAGCGAAACGACGGCACATAGGTCCAGGAGGCGACGACCGGCTTTCCGTCGAGATCGTCGAACAGGCCCGAGCCATGCACGCCGGCGAGCGCCCGCGCGAGCGCCGGAAAGGCGCCGCCGGAGAGCGGCGTGCGGATGCTGAACGGCGCGGAGGCGTCGTGTCGCAGCGGATTGACCACGACCATCTGATCCCGGCCGTAATGCGCCGCGACGAGCGCCTCTCCCGTCTCGCCGAGACCGGTGTAATCATTGACGACGCCGTAAAGCTCCTTGTTGTCGAGCTTGAAGACGACGACGGCGACGACGACGCCATTGTCGAGCACCGGCCCCGCGATGAAGGCGGCGGGCTCTTTCGACCCCGGATAGATGTCGAAGGCCGAGATTTCCGCCTGCAACAATGTGCGGGCGCGCTCGACCGCGCCGGAAAGCTCCTTCCCGCCGCGCAGATTTTCATCGAAGAGCGCCACGCCCGCCTGGTCGAAGAGCGTTTCGCCGGCGGGCGAGACAAGCGCGCAATCGACATAGTTGAAGGTGTCGGCGAAGCGGCCCAGCGTCGGGCCATGTTTCGCGACGGCCTCGCGATAGGCGTCCGATCCCCTGCCGCCCGCTCGCAGCGCCGCGCTCAATTCGCGGACGGCTTCGCCGACCGAGGGGTTGTGCATCAGCGACTCGACGCTCCTGATCTTCTCGAGCGTCAGATTCTCCAGTTGCTCGACCTTCTTCTTGGCGACGACCTGCAAGGAGGTCTGCACCGTCTGCTCGAGAGATTCTCGCGAAATGTCGTAGGTTCGCCAGGCGAGCAGACCGCAGGACACGATATTGATCGCCAGAAACCAGAAGATGATCTTGGCCCCGATGGAGCTCCTCAGGAACGTCATCACTGCGCCTCCGTCGGATTCGCCCATCGGCCGCCCCAGCCATCGTACATCGCGGCCAGAAACGCCTCCCATTCCGCCTTGGTGCGGGAGGGCGGATAGGGAACCGGGCGGATCGGGTGGTCCACCGTCCAGACCAGTTCGATGCCGCCGTCGGGACGGATCTTGCCCACCGAGAAGGAACGCCAGCTGTGTTGCGTATAGGGATCGACGGAAACCAGTCCTTCCGGCGCGTCGAGCGTCTCGGTCAGCATCGTCCGCCGGACCCTCTCGACATCCAGCGTCTGCGCCTCCTGCACCGCCTTGGCCCATAGCCTCACGCTGAAATAGGAGGTCGCGATCACGTCGCCCGTGACGCGGTTTTCGCCGTATTTGCTGCGAAAGGCGCGGATGAACCGCTCGTTTTCAGGCGTCCTGACCGCCTCGAAATAGCTCCAGGCGCTGTAATGGCCCTGCAAACTCTCGATCGGCAGGCTGCGCAGTTCTTCCTCGCCGATGCTGACGGAAACCACGGGGAGCCTTTGCGCCGTGAGGCCGGCGTCGGTCAGCGCGCGATAGAAGGCCTTGTTGGAATCGCCCACGACGGAGCTGAGAACGACGTCGGGCTGCGCCGCCTTTATCCGTTCGACGGCCTTCGACACATTGGAGCTGCCGAAGAAAATATAATCCTCGCCGACGAGCTCCGCGCCGAGCGCGCGGATCGTATCCTTCATGATTTCGTTGATGCTGCGCGGCCAGACGTAATCCGAACCGATCAGATAGAATTTGCGGCCGATGTGGTCGAGGCTCCATTTGATCGCCGGAATGACCTGCTGATTGGGCGCCGCGCCCGTGTAGATGATGTTGGGGGACTGCTCGAGGCCCTCATAGGCCATCGGATAGACCATCAGCTGGCCGTATTTCTCGATGACGGGCGCGACCGTCTTCCGGCTCGCGGAGGTCCAGCATCCAAAGATCACCGAGACCTTTTCCTGCGTGATCAGCCGCTCCGCCTCTTTCGCGAACGTCGGCCAATCCGACTTGCCGTCCGCAATGACGGGCTGGATTTTCCGGCCCAGCAGGCCGCCCTGGGCGTTGATCTCGTCGATCGCCAGAAGCTCGGCGTCGACCATGGAATTCTCGCTGATCGCCATGGCGCCCGAGCGCGAATGCAGGATTCCGACCTTGATCGGGGCGCGCTCCTCCGCGGAGGCGTAAACCGCGGCGGCCAGAACCGCGCCGGCGGCAAGGACGACGGCAAGGACCGCGGCGATGGCGACGGCGCCTTTCGGGGCGCTGGGGGGAGCCTTGGAAGTTACGATCGGCATTGCGCCTTTCCAGTGACGAGAATCATGGTCGCGATGGAGCCTGAGCGGTCCAATTTATTTGAACGCCCCCGCGCATTCCAGAGAGGCGCGCGTCTGTTTTCGCGAAAAGCGTTCATTGCTACGCTCACGCTGTCGCCCCATCTCATTTGCCTGCGCCCGGGAGTGGACCGTCGCGCGCGTCCGTGTACACTGCCGCGCCTCTGCGTGCGAAAGGCGACTGGGCATGATCTTCATCGACTCGGCGGACCGGGCGGAGCTCTCTCAGGCGCTTTCGCTCCCCTACTGCAAGGGGTTCACCACCAACCCGACGCTCTTCCTGCGCGCCCTCGGCGTTCAGGAGCTGAGCCTCGCCGAATATGTGTCGGCGGCCCGGAGCCTCGTCGATTTTGCGGCAGGCGACGCGAAGGCGCGGGACGTCATGATCCAGGGCGTCGGCGCGCCCGGGCAGGTCCTGGCGCAGCTTCACGCCTACAGGGACGCGCTCGGCGCCGTTCGCGACACGACGCTGTGGATCAAGCTGCTGCCGACGCGTGAGCATCTCTCCCTTTGTCCGGACATCGCGTCTCTCGGGTGCAAAAGTCTGGTGACGGCCGTTTTCACCCCGGCCCAGGCCTGCGCCGCGATGGAAAGCGGCGCGGACGGCGTCGCCGTCTATCTCGGAAGAGCGATGAAGCAGGACGATTGGGAAACGACGCTCGAGTCGATCGCGCGCCTGGTTTTGCCGCCCGAGAAGATGCTGCTCATGGCGAGCCTGGCGGATGCGTGGAAAGTGGAGGCGGCCCTGCGCTACAGCGCGGACATCACCGTCCCCTTCGCCATGATCGACCAGTTGCTCCGCTCTCCTCATTCCGACGAGGCGATCGCGACCTTCACGGCGCAAGTCGGCGAGGACGTCACGTCGGACGTGACGACGTCGGACATGGGGCAGTGATTTTCCCGGCGAACCGCATCGCGCGACGCGAGCTTCTGGCGGGCGCGGCCGTCAGCGTCCTGCTTCTCGCCGTCCCCACAGCATTCGCCGACGTCCGAAGCCTCGATCTGTCGCGTTTTCTGCGGCTGAGCGAGGAACTGACCGCGCGTCGGAACCTCCCGCCGGAAATCGGCAAGATGTATCTTCAAAACATTGTCGGCGACGCAGGCTTGCGAAAGCGGTGGGAGAATGCGCGCGGCTCGACGACAGACGAGCGGGCCGCCCTCGAATCCCGAATTGTCGCAGACTGGTGTTCGGGGCAGACGCTCACGCCGAAGGGACTTGTCTGCATCGATTACGCCGGCGCGCTTTTGTGGGACGCGATCGGTTTCGCCAGACCGAGGGGCGTTCCCGACGCCGAGGCGGGGCGCTGGGCCCTGGCGCCATCCTGACGGAGCCGACATGGACATTCGCACGGAGGCGCTGATCATCGGTTCGGGCGTCGCGGGGGCGCTTCTCGCCTGCGAGCTTGCGAGAAGTGGCGCAAGCGTCGTTCTCATGGAGGCGGGGCCGCGCGTCGACCGCGCGGAGGCCGTCAAACGATTTCACGCCGCATATCCGAAGACGCCCGAGTCGGCGTATCGACAGTCGGAGTTCACGCCGCATCCCACGACCGAGAACCCCCACGGTTTTTACGCTCAAAAAGGCGCGGATATCTTCAATTCGACCTATCTGCGGCAAGTCGGCGGAACGACCTGGCATTGGCTGGGAACCGCGATACGCCTCGTTCCCGACGACTTCCGTCTGAAGTCGCTTTTCGGCCTCGCGGTCGACTGGCCGATGTCCTATGAGGAGCTCGAACCCTGGTATTGCAAGGCGGAAGAAGAACTCGAGGTTTCGGGCGACGACGCCGACGATCTGGGGTCGCCGCGCTCGGCGCCCTATCCGCTGCCCGCCGTCCAACAAAGCTTTCTGGACCTCTACTGGAAGAAGGCGCTGCGCGGCTCCGGCTTCGACGTCCGCGCCACGCCACAGGCGCGACGCTCGCAGGCGTCGTCGAGCCGTCCATCCTGCCACGGAAGCGCGAGCTGCATCCCCGTCTGCCCCATCCAGGCGAAATATGACGCGACCATACATGTCGCGCGCGCCGAGCGCCTCGGCGTGCGCCTACTTGCCGAGACCTGCGCCACCTTCGTCGAGTGTCGGGAAGACGGGCGCGTCGAAGCGGTGCGGTTCAAGCGTCGCGACGGATCGACCGGGCGCGTGCTGGCGCGCATCGTCGTGGTCGCCGCCAATGCAATGGAGACGCCGCGTCTGCTGCTGGCCTCGAGATCCAATGAATGTCCGGAAGGCGTCGCGAACCGGTCGGGCCAGCTCGGCCGCAATCTGATGGATCATCCGATCCAGCTGAGCTGGGCCCTCGCCCGTGATCCGGTCTGGCCTTATCGAGGACCGGGTTCGACGTCGGGCGTCGAGCAGTTCAGGCGCTCGTCGAGGCGCGCGACCGAGTCGGCGCTGAGATTCGAAATCGGAAACGAGGGGTGGACCTGGCCGACAGGGGCGCCGGAATCGACGGCGCGGGATCTCGCCATGAGCGGCCTGCGCGCACAGGCGCTCTACGCTGCGCTCGAATATCAGACATCCCGGCACATCCGTATCGCGGCGTTGACGGAGCAACTTCCGCTGGAAGAGAACCGTGTGACCCTGGACTGGAGCCGGACCGAGCCGACGGGCTTGCCCGGAGTGCAGATTTCATATCGTCTCGATGGCTACACGCAGCGTGCGCTCGTCAATGCGCGGCGCATGCATGAGGAGATGTTCCAGCGCGTCGGCGTGACGTCGTTTTGGCACAAGGACGACGCGCAAGCGGCGGGCCATATCATGGGCACAGCGCGCATGGGCGACGATCCGGCGCAGTCCGTCGTCGACAAAAATCTGCGCGCGCACGACCATCGCAATCTGTTTCTCGTCGGCGCGGCGGTCTTTCCAACCGGAGGAGCCGCCAATCCGACGCTGACCATCGCGGCGCTCGCCCTTCGCGCGGCGCGGCCCATTCTCTCGGCGCTTGCGGAATAGACGCGCAAGGCGCCGTTCAGGCTCGTGGCCGTGCTGAAAGACGATCCTTCAAAACAATCGCCAGTCGTGTTAGTGTGAAAAAGTTCTTTGGCGCGAAAAACGATCGTCGCGCGTTATTTATTTTTTTGAGGTCCGCCATGACGCATGATCTTGGCCGCGTTGTCCAGGACGGCCGAACCTTCAACGAAACGAATGGCGTCGATCTCACGCCCGTGTCGGGGCCGATTGGCAGCCCGCTTTTCGTCATCCTTCATTTCGATAGCGTCAATCTGAAAGGCGCCGCGAAACTGACCGTGGAGCTCGGCTACGGAACCGATGTGTTCAGCGCGGGCGCGGGCGCGGACCTCTGGTCGCGGCCGGCGGATGTTTCCAAGGGCCCGATCAAGATCCGCATCACGGGCGGCAAAGGGACGGCGCGGCTCAAGGAATATGGCGTGGGACAGCCCACGCGCAGCAGCGAGATCGGCGGCGGCGCGCCTGGCACCACGATCGGCAGCCAGAGCAATCCGGACGTGTTCCTGTCCGCCGCCGTCTATCAGGATCCGATTTTCGAAACGCGGCTCGAATGCACGCCGGGCTTCGCCTGGCGCAACGCCGCCTGCGCGCTGGCGACCATCCCCGACGCGGTCAAGGATCGCGTCGCCGCCGCGACCGGCATCATCGTCGAAGTGGACGGAAACCACTGCACCAGCTGTTCGGGAACGCTGATCGGCGCCGATCTCTTTCTGACCGCGCGCCATTGCCTGACCGACCCGAATGGCGAGGATTTGCGCAGTTCCTCCGTGACCTTCGATTATGCGACGGCTTGCGACTTCAGTCGGCCGTCCGGACACCAGACGCGCTTCTTCAAGGTTCTCGAGGAAGTCGTGTCCGGCGCGCCGCCAACCGGCACGGAGAATGTGCCGCAAAGCTCCGATTGGGTCGTCGTGCGGCTCGACGCGGCGCCGGGCGCCTTGCCGGCGCCGGCGCCGTTGCGCGCGGCGGCGCTGATGACCGGCGAGACGATCTTCACCATGCACCACCCCAATGGCGCGGCGAAAAAGACGCAGCAAGGAACGTTCGGCGGCGGATCGGTGACGGGCTTCGACTTTGCCGGCGGCAGTTCGGGCTCCGGCCTGTTCGACGCGCTCGGGCAGGTGGTCGGCGCGGCGTTGCATTCGGGCTCCGGGTGCTCGGTCGGCTACGCGCCGGTCGCGCCCGTTCAATCGGCTCTGGCGGCGCCGCCGCCGCCGCCAAATCCTCTCGATGTGGCGATCGTCTTCGACCGTTCCGGCAGCATGAGCGACGCCGCCCCGCCGATCGGCCGGCCAAAGCTGAAGGAAGCGCAGGACGCGGCCGCTCTCTTCGTGCAGCTTGTTCGCGAGGGCGCCGGCGATCGGCTGGGGCTCGTGACCTTCAGTTCGACCGCGGCGCTCGATCAGGGGCTGCTGCCGGCGGCGGCGGCGAAGCCCGCGCTCGTCGGCCCGGCGCCGTTCACCGGCGGAAAGATCGGGGCGATCGCCGCCGGCGGCAGCACGAGCATCGGCGCGGGCGTCGGCGCGGCGCTGCTGACCTATGGCGCGTCGACCAATGGCCGCGCCATCCTGCTGATGACGGACGGGTTGCAGAATACGCCGCCCTTCGTCGAGGAGATCGAGCCCTACATGGGCGGCGTGACGCTCGGCGTCGTCGGCTTCGGCACCGACGCCGATATCGACGCGCCATTGCTCAACAGGCTGGCCCATGCGCACAACGGGCATTTCACGCGCGCGACGGATGGTCTGGCGCTGCGCAAGTTCTTCGCCCTGTCCTTCGGCAATATCTTCGAAAGCGGGGCGCTGAGCGATCCCGATTTCATCCTGCGCGCCAGTCAGGATGTCTCCGAGCCGCATCTGTTCGACGTCTGCGGCGAAGAGCGCATCACTGTCGTGATCGGCTGGGACGATCCCGCGACGCCGTTGCGCGCGCATATCACGACGCCGGGCGGCACATTGATCGGCGGCAGGACGACGCCGGAAGTGCGCGGCGAAAGCTGGGCGTTCACGCGCGTGCCCCTCCCCTATCTCGGCGAGCGCGACGGAACCTGGCGGGTGACCGTCGACCGCCTGCCGACCGGCGGCGAATTTCCGCCGCCGCGCACGGATGTGCGCTATTTCTACCTCGTCGTCTGCGCGGGCGGCCCGAAGCTCTATCCGCTGCTCTCGACGCGGCGGCTCTACACCGGGGACCGTATCGATCCGCGCGTCGGCCTGCACTATCCCAATCGGACGACGCCGCGCGATGCGAAAGTCGAGCTCTTCATCGAGGCGCCGCGCGTGGCGCTCGGACAATTGACGACGCAGGAGGGGCTGCATCCGCCGACCGTCTCCGCTGATCCGGTCAACAGCTTCCACGCCACGCTCAAAGCCGTCGCGAAAAAGAACGGCGGCGCGCTGCCGGTGGCGACGACCACGATCAGCACGCCGCTGTTCGACGACGGCGCGCATGACGACGGCGCGCTGGAGCCCGACGGAATCTTCAACAATCCGCTTCTCGATCTGACGCGCGCGGAAGGAACCTACCATTTCCGGGCGGTGGCGTCCTATGGACAGGGCTGCCGCGCCGCGCGCGAGGCGATCTGGTCGATTCACGTCGTCTGCGGCGTCGATCCCGGCCGCACGGGCGCGACGCTGACGGGCGTCGTCGATCTGCCGGACGGCCGTCACGGCGTTCTCGTCATCACGCCCCGTGACGTTTATGGCAATCCGCTGGGTCCGGGACGCGGCGACGGATTCACCCTATCGCCGATGCCGGGCGTCACGATCGGCGGGGCCGCCACGGACAATGGCGACGGAAGTTATGGCGTCGGCGTCACCTGGGATCCGGGCGTCATCGAGCCGCCCGGCGTCATCATTCAGCAGCCGGGCCGCGATCCCGCGCCGATCACGCCGTCGGGCGGCGGCGCGCCGCCCTGCGATCGCGACGACGAATGCCGCGACGCCGCATCGGCGCTGCTCGACTGCATGGGGCTCCACGGTCGTCACGCGCGCCGCGTTCACGTCAAGAGCGTCTGTGTCGAGATCGACATCGACAATCCCTGCTGCAAGGAGGAGGACGACGGGAAGACGCCGCGCGCGTCGCCCCGCGGGACAGGCAAATAGGCCAGGCAAATAGGCTTCGGCGCGGCGGCGGCGGAAATCGAAGTTGCGCAAAGGCGGGAAGCGTGCTCCAAGAGCAATCGCCGGGGGTTGGATCGCGCTCGGGGTTTATCGACCCTCCCGAGGCGCCCAGCCGGGGCCGCGTTTGCTTCCTCGTCGATCTGAATCGTCGATCTGACGCGAGCAGCCCGTCGAGGACGGTGCCCCCTGTCCGTTGCGTCGAAGGACATTCGACGGGTCTCCCACATAGCAGGCCAAACACCAAAGTGACTTTCTTTCAAACGGACGCCAAGCTCGCCCGCGCGCTCGCGGATCGCAACTACACATCCGCCACGCCCGTGCAGTCGGCGGTTCTGGCGGAGGAGTCCCAGGGCGGCGATATCCTTGTTTCCGCCCAGACCGGCTCGGGCAAGACCATTGCGTACGGACTGGCTGTCGCCTCCGTCGTGCTGAGCGCCGCCGAGAGACGGGACGCGCGCGAGCCCGCCGCGCTCGTCGTCGCGCCGACGCGCGAACTCGCCTTGCAGGTCGAGAGAGAACTGGGCTGGCTCTACAAATATGCGTCGGCGCGCATCGTGGCCTGCGTCGGCGGGATGGACGCGCGCCTCGAACGCCGCAAGCTGTCGGAGGGCGCCGACATCGTGGTCGGCACGCCGGGGCGCCTGCGCGATCACATCGAGCGCGGCGGACTGAACACGGCGGGGCTCGCGGCCGTCGTCCTGGACGAAGCCGACGAAATGCTCGACCTCGGCTTTCGGGAAGACCTCGAATTCATCCTGGAGGCCACGCCGCCGGAACGGCGAACCCTGATGTTTTCCGCGACCATGCCGAAAGGCATCGCGGCGCTCGCGAAACGCTACCAGCGCAACGCGCGGCGGATCGACGTCGCCCGCGGCGAGCGGGGACACGCCGACATCGACTACCGCGCCATCCGCGTGGCGCCGAACGAGACCGAGCTCGCGACCGTCAATCTCCTGCGCTATTTCGAGGCGCCGACGGCGATCGTCTTCTGCAACACGCGCGAAGCCGTCCGGCACTTGCACGCGACCCTGCTCGAACGCGGCTTTTCCGCCGTTCTGCTGTCGGGCGAACTGAGCCAGCACGAGCGCAATCATTCCATGCAGGCGCTTCGCGACGGGCGGGCGCGCGTGTGCATCGCGACCGACGTGGCGGCGCGCGGCATCGATTTGCCCAATCTCGGCCTCGTGATCCACGCCGAGCTTCCGCATGATACGGAAGCCTTGCAGCACCGCAGCGGACGCACGGGGCGCGCGGGGCGCAAGGGCGTCAGCGCGCTGCTCGTGCCCGCGTCGCGCCGCCGGCGCGCCGAACGCCTGCTTGCCGACGCGGGCGTCGTCGCGCATTGGAGCGGGCCGCCCACGGCGGAGGACATCCACGATCTCGACCAGACCCGCCTGCTGCAGGACCCGCTGCTGACGCAGGCGGAGAGCGAAGAGGATTCCCGCCTCGCGCGGCTGCTGCTCGCCGAGCGCACCCCCGAGCAGCTCGGCGCGGCGCTGGTCCGTCTCTACCGATCGCGTCTTCCGGCGATCGAGCAGGTGGTGGACCCCGGACAGGAGCCCGAGCGCCGCGAGCGCGCGGCGGCGGGCCCCGCCGCAAGCCGCCATGGCGGGCCGGACAGGCGTCCGCACGCCGCGAACCTGCCGGGCGAGGCGGCGTGGTTCCGCCTCAACATCGGCCGCAAGAGGAACGCCGATCCGAAATGGCTCCTGCCGATGCTCTGCCGGCGCGGAAACATCACGAAGCAGGACATCGGCGCCATCCGCATTTTCGACAATGAAACGAAAGTGGAAATTTCCGAGCGCGTGGCCGCGGCCTTCATCGCCAACATGGCGCTCCCGAGCGGCGACAGCATCCGCGCCGAGAGATCCGGCGCGCCGACGGCGCCGCGACGCGCGCCATCCCCCGACGGCTCGAAAAGAAGCCCGAAGCCGAAGAGGGGCTAAGAAACAGGGCGCGTCGCGATCCAGACGACGTGCCGGGCCCCGCCTCGTCCGCCATTGGCGCGCACCCTGATCTCCTCGACGCCGAAGCCGGCCCTGTGGAGTCGCTGCGTGAAGCGCCGGTCCGGGCCGGAAGACCATACGGCGAGGACGCCGCCGGGGCGCAAGGCGCCGCGCGCGGCGCTCAGTCCCGCCCTGTCGTAAAGACCGTCGTTGGCCTCCCGCGTCAGCCCCTCGGGGCCGTTGTCGACGTCGAGGAGGATCGCGTCATAGACGGCGCGCGCCGGGTCGATGAGCCGGCCGACATCCGTCTCCCGGATCGTGACGCGCGGGTCGGTCAGACTTGCGCCGTGGACGTCGGCCATCGGTCCGCGCGCCCACGCCACCACCGCGGGAACGAGTTCGGCGACGACGATTTGGGCCTTTGGACCGACGGCCGCGAGCAGGGCGCGCAGGGTGAAGCCCATCCCGAGACCGCCGACGAGGATGCGCGGCGCCGGATTGGATTGAATTCTCTCGCAGGCGAGCGTGGCGAGCGCCTGCTCCGATCCGCTCAGGCGGCTGTTCATCAGCTCATTGGCGCCCAGCATGATCGAGAATTCGGCGCCCCGACGCATGAGCCGCAGCATGCCGTCGCCGCCGGGTATCTGCGCCGTGTCGATCAGGGACCAGGGAACCACGCCAAGCCTCTCCACGCCTTTGGTTTTCCACGCCCGTCGGCGCGACCCCTCGCGCTGCGCGACAGACGGGATCATCGCACGATCGGCACGCCGCCGGAACCGGCGCCTTGGGGATAGCGGTTCTTCGCAAGGCGGGCTATCCGCATTGTGCAACGTATTGTAACGCCGACCCGACCGAGTCGCGGGGATCGCCGGCGGGCGCGCCGCGTGCGCCGGCGCACGTCGGGCCTCGGCGCCTTCGGTTATGTTTGGATCATCGACAGACGACAAAGACCCAACGGGAGCCGATCATGACCAAGCTGAGCGCCATCCTCGCCGCCATCGCCCTGACCCTGAGCGTCGGCTTCGCCACGACCGCCTCCGCGGCGCCCGAAGGCTTCAACAATTTCGACGGCGCCGCCTGCTATTGCGTCGATCCGTGACGGCGCGACGAGACGCCCGGGTGGCGAAAAATTTTCGCAAGCAATGAAACATCAAGGCGTTCAATTCATTATTCGCCTGCACGCCCCTCGGGGCGAGGCGATCGAGCGGTGGAAAGCTCCGGGGATCCGCCCCCAAAGACGGATCTTGCGACGGCCCAGCCCGACCTGGCGACGCGCCTGCGAGCTTCAGGCCGTCGCCAAAATTTTTGCCACGCGCGACAAAGGTCCCCCATCGGTTCGCCCGATGCGGGGTCTTTTCGTTTTGAGGTTCGTGTCGAACGAACCCGGAAAAGCTCACGCTGGCGGCCGATTTGGATAACGAGCCGCGCCCTGGAGCCGCCGGCTTTCGCTTTCCTGCGGCTCGGTCTGCGCAATGGGCGTGATGGACCGGCAGTCCAAGCCGGTGGAGCCGCCCGCGCGCCTGGCGCCACTCGGCCGTGACGTCGTGGCGCCGCGGCGCCGCAGCGCCCTCGGTCCAGGCAAGCGCCGCGCAGACCGGCGCCATTCGCACGGTTTGCGCCGCGCCATTCCCTCTGGCGATCGCCGTGGCGCGCGCTAGTTTCGCCGTCTATCGAAGTGAAAAATGGGAGGTCGTCATGCGGCCCGTTTTCGTTTCTTTCGTCGCTGCTGCAACCCTGGCTGCGTCCGTGAACGCCGCCTCCGCTTCTCCCGGCATGGTGATAGACGCGGCCTATCTGCGCGCCGGACCGGCCGTCGCCTCCGCCGCCCTCGCGGAGCTCCCGGCGCAAACCTCGGTCGATGTCGGGCGCTGCATGCATGGCTGGTGCCGCGTCGCTTCGCCGGCGGGAACCGGTTTCGTCGCAGCGGCGCTGCTGGGGCCTTTACGGGCCGCCAGATATGCGTCGGCCCTGCAACCGCCGCTCGGCGCCGCCCCCACGAGCGCAGCCGCGACCGGCCCGCATTTCAACGCCAGAGGGCTGCTGTTCGTGGTCGCCGGCCTCGCCGGTCCTGCGGCGTTTCTCGTCGCCGCGCCGTCGCAATAAGCAGGAGATCGGATCGAAGCGCCGGGCGCCGAGGACAGGCGCTCCGGCGCAGAGCCCGCAAGCGGTCGTTACCCTTGCCTTGCCTTGCCTCCCCTCCGCCTCACGCTCAAACGCGTCGCAAAGGCCATGGGGCGCGCGGCGTCACTCAGGCTCTAGCCCTTGCGAACCGCCCCGAGCCCTTTCCAATCTTCGAGATCGAGATCGGGATGGTGGCGTCGATATTTGCCGTAAAGCGCGACGCCCATCGGATCCTCGAGGATGTCAACCTTGACGCCCTTCGCGCGCAAAACTCCTTCATTGCCCGCCGCATTCGTTATGTCGCCGACCACCACGCGCTCGAACTGCCGCATGTAGAGCAGAGCCGCGCAGACATCGCAGGGACTGAGCGAGGTGTAGAGCGTCGTGCGGCTGAAATCCTGCCGCCCCGCGTCCCGGATCGCGGACGTTTCGCCATGATTATAAGGGTCGTTCCCCTGCACGAGCGTATTGTGGCCCTTGCCGACGATCTGCTTCGTCTCATTGTCGACGATGACGGCCCCGATCGGGCAGCCGCCCTCGTCATAACTCTTTTGCGCCAGCCAGACGGCGATGCGCATGAACGCATGATCGCCTAGCTTTCTGAAGAAGTCCGCAGCGACGACGGACGGAAGGCTGCGCGTGGGAAAATGGGCGATCGCGTTGAGGATTGCATCCGTCGCCGCGTCGTCTTCCGTGATAAGGGTGGGCAATGCTTCCTCCTTGCAACGCTTTGGAGCAGAAACGCCGTTACGCGACACGCGATCAGGATTCGAGGCGCATCTTCGGCAGGAGCCCGTCCCGAACGATCTCGACCATTTTTGATTGCAGCTGCGGCAGAAACGTCACTGTGTAAATTGCGCGCAGCGACGCGAGAAAATATCTGTTGCGCTGGAAGACGGACAATTCCGAAGCCGGCAGGTCGCTGAAATAGGCCTCGATGAAACTTTCGTAGAATTGCACGCCCTGCCCGGCCGGAATCTTCGTCGCCAGTTCACAGACGCCGAATTCGGGAAAAGCGTAAATGAAGCAGATGAGGCCGATATCGAAGAGATAGCCGCCACGCGAGAAATCGCCGAGGTCGATGATGAGCGCCTCGTCCTGGCGGATCATCACATTGCTGGAATGCAAATCGAAATGAACGCAATTCTCGCTGTCGGGGATGGCCTCCAGACGCTGGAGCAGATAGGCGACGTCCGACGCGTCGAGAAATGCGTCCATGCGTTTGATGTAATCGGCGAGCTGATCCTTGAGGCGCGGAAAAACCGCGGGATCGCCCTTGATGGCGTGGACGCCTTTGGCGATTTCGGCGAGCCGGCGGGCATGGTGCGGCGTATTGGCCGGATCGGCCTTGATGATGGCGCTGAACAGCGTCGCGTCGATCATTTCATAGACGACGCCCGTGCGCGAACCGCAGGCGACGACGTCATAAGACAGGGCCGTCGGCACGCCGAGAAGAAAGGCGGCTTTGGCGAATCTCTTCTCCTTTTCGGCAATGGCGGGATCGACGCCCGCGCGATAGAGCTTGACGACGGTCTCGCGGTCCAGACGATAACAATCCCCGCAGGCGCCGCTCGAAATCAGCTCCGCGCCGTCGAGAGAAATGGACCGCGCCGCCCGGCCGACGCGCAGGATCTGGTCCAGCCCGGTCGTTTCGAAAACCGCATGGACCAGCGGCGTGACGTTGATCAGGGACAATGAATGGCCCGTCCGGGCGAGATCGCGATGCGCGATCAGCAGCACGCGCAGACCGGCGCTCGAAACATATCCGCACTCGGCCATGTCGAGGACGACCGATCGGGCGCCGGCGCCCGCGAGAGCGGATGCGAGAGATGCGCTCGTCTCCATGTCGAGACGGCCATCGAGACGCAGCAGCGCGGACGAACCCGTTTCGGAAGCGAGGATCTCGAGGCCCATGCACATCCCGCGGCTGAACACGCTTCAAAAAAGGGGGAGCACGGCGCGGCCTTGCCTTTCCTTGCCCTTCCTTTCCCTGTCGCCGGATTAACATAAAGCGAAGAGGCCCTCAAATTCGCGGGCGGGCGGGCGCGTCAGGGCGTCATCCATCGGCGGCGAAGCCGCAACTCGATTGCGGAGCGCCAGCCCGGCGTCAGCAGCCGCCGCGGCAGGCGCATGACATATCCGGCGAGAGCGTAGGCGCAGAAGAGACGCGGGCGGCGGATCAGGATCCAGACGCGGCGTTCGGCGCGGCGGTTGGCCTGGCGCGCCGTCACCCCGGCCGGGAGCGTCTGGCCGAAGAGGCGTTCGGCCAAAAGCAGGTAGACGCGCAGCGGGTCTCCGACGCCGACGGCGTCGAGGCGTCTCAGTCGATCGCTCCAGTCGATCCCCGCCGCAGCGGGCGAGGCGCGCAGCTGCGCGAATTCGATCAGCGGGCGCAGCGCGCATGTGTCGGCGCGGATGATCGCGTCCTGAATCTGGTGACCGAGCGCATTGTGGAGCAGACGGTGCTCGGGCGAGGGAATCCAGAGCCGCAGGCCCTCCCATTGCGCCGGCTCGGCGGCCGCGCAGACGTCCGCGAGCGGCAGGGCCCTGGCCGACGCGTCGTCGGCAAACAGCCTTCGATGGATTTCGAAATAGCCCGCGCCGCCGGGAGGGAACAGGGGCGCGAGGTGATGATGAAAGCGGCGGTAATGCGAAAGCTCGAAGGCGCCGCCCGCGCAGCGATAGCCCGCGGCGTAAAGCGCCGCCTCGCCGCGCTCCGGATCGGCGTTGCGCAGCGCAATGTCCAGATCGCTCATCATCCGCGCGCGCGCGACGGGCGGCTGGCCCGGCAGCAAGGCGACGGCGCCCTTCAAGAGCAGCGGCTCCAGTCCCTGCGCGTTGAGAAGGCGCACGGCGTCGCGCAGGATCGCTCTCTGGCGCCGGTTCCGCGCCTCGTTGAGCCGGCGCAATTCGCCCAGGGCGGCGCGCACCTCCGGCGGCGCCCGGCGCAAGCGTCCGGTCGCTTCGAGCGCCGCGTGGAGCGCGGGCGCGACGAGCTGCGCCGCGGCCAGCGCGTAAAGGCCATGCCAGTCAAGGGGCCGCCCCTCCTCGAGCGGATCGGGACAGAGACCGGCCGGATCGAGCAGGGCGGCGAGGTCGCGCCAGTTTTGCGGAATGTCCGCCGCCGTCATGGTGACGCCGCTGGCGACGCCGCAGACGCGGCGAGGGCGCGGCGCACCAGCGAGAGGCCGGCGTCGAGGTCCGGATAGGCGATCGAAAAGGCCGGCATGGACGAAATCCAGCGGCACAACGCGTCGAGCCGCGACTGGGTGAGATCCCGGATCACCGCTTCGGCCTCGACGAGGCCGCGCAGCGCCTGGTCGGGCGTCAGCGACGACGAGCTTGGCGCCGCGCCGGGCCGATAGGCGGGGAAGAGCAGGACGCCGGGCGCGACGGCGCCGGTGAACGGCGGGTTTCGCGGCGTCAGCAGGCGAACCGCCTGGCCGAAGCGAAAGATCTCCGGCGCCTGCGCCACATCCGGCCGGCGGCCGGCCAGCGCGCCCCAGGCGCCGCGTTTGACGCAAGCCGGCAGGCCCAGGCCGAGCGCGGCGCCGTCGGCGCGGATCGGCACGACGTCGTCGCTCAGCAAGCGGAAGCCCTCGGCCTCGAGCGCCATGGCGAGCGTGGTCTTGCCGGAACCGCCGGGGGCGACGAGCAGCAGGCCCGCGCCCTGCGGCGACAGGAGGCCGGCGCCATGGACGACGAGGAGCCGATCCCTCGTGCGGCATCCGAGCTCGGCGAGGGTCGTCATCAGGGCGACGACGGCCGCGTCCCGCCCGGCGCCGGCGTCAGGCGCTCCTGGCGATCCGGTCGAAAGCCCGTTGCTGCCCCGGACCGGCTCCCGCGCGGGCGGAAACCGCTCCATCTCCGCCCCGTTGACCGTCAGTCGCCAGCGCATGGGATCGCCCGCGAGGATCACGCGATCGGCAACCGGCGCGTCGGCGCCGGCGCGCCGGCCGGTTGCGCCCAGCGGCGCCAGTAGGGGCGCGCAGAGGGCGCGCAACTCCGGGTCTTCGATGTCGGCGACGATCGCCTGCCCGGCGATGTCGAGCCGCAGAGCGAGCCGAAGGGAATGCGGCTGCGGCGGCGCCGCGCCCGGCGCCGGAAAGGCCGGCGGCGGGGGAAACACGTCGTCCCGCGCGGCCGCGACGGCGGCGTCGAGGAGACCCGCGCCGCGCCAGCTGTCGCGGAGCCGATCGAGGTGGCGCCCGGCCGCCTCGATCTCCATGCCGAAACGTCTGGCGAGCGCGTCTGCGATGGCGGCGGGCGCCACTCCGGCCGCCTGCGCGTCCCACAGGGCGCCGCTGACGGCGTCGAGCACCCACAGCCGGCGATCGCCCGGACGCGCCAGCACGCGGGCGCTCCCGAGATCGGCCCTCAGCATCGCGTCTCAGTTCGGATCGGGCGGCGGCGGATTGATCGACTGGGCGGAGGCGCGCTGCGACATCAACAGCGTCACGACCGTCGGCGGGGTGAGCGCCGCGAGCTTGCCCAGACCCGCGAGGATCGCCCGGCGCTCGGCGTCGGCCGCCTCGGGGTCGCCGGCCGCGCCGGGCGTCTCGTTTTCGCTGGCGGGATGAGTCTGGTTACGCATACGCATTGCTCCTTACCGGGGGCCTTGGCGCGCTTTCCGCCGAAGCGGGAACCTGTCCGGTGCAAAGCGCGATGAAACGAGATGCCGGGGCCTCAAAAAAAGCTCTACGGCCCGAGATAGTCCCAGCTGAAGGGCCGGATCGCCGGGTTGAGGGTCACGGGATAGCCGTTGGCGTAGGCGGGATCGGTCGGGTCGATCACGCGGCCGGTGAATTTGTCGGTGAGGCGCGAGCGCGCGAGGATCGCCGGATCGCCCTCCCAGCGCAGCACCACAGTCGCGCCCGCCCTGTCGGCGCGCATCTCGAAGAGCCACTGGCCCGGCGCATTGTCGAAAGCGCGGAAGTCGGTGGCGTAATCGCCGGCCTTCGCGCCCCAGTCGGCATGCGGGAATACGAGCGTCAGCCACGGCGCGGCGAACGGCGCCATGGTCGCCAGATCGGCCCCGTCATAGCCCACGACCGAACCGGGGAACTGGCCCAGCGTCGCCCGCGCCTTGACGGCCTTCGCCGGGGTCTCGACGCGCAGCGTCACCCGCCAGCCCGGCGGCGCCTCCTGAGCCGACGCGGCCGGGACGAGCGCAGTCGCGGGGAGCGCGATGAGCGCGACGACCGCCGCGGCGATGCACGCCAGCCGGGTTTTCGCCGATCTCGTCAAGGGCGTCCGGCGGGGTGGGCTCCGAAAGGTCATGGCACGGCTCGCGTTTTCAATTCGATACGTCTCGTTACATTCAGTTTCGCCGCGGCGCAAGCCCGCGCTCCAGATCGGCGGCGCGGTCTAGATCGTTGAGTTGACCGGGATCAAAAGCTCGATCGTCTGGCCGGCGCCGCCGGTGAGCACCTTCATGAAGAAGGACTGCGAATATTTCAGATTGCCGGGCGTCGTCGCGTCGTCCCAGGTGTCGTAGGAACTGCCGTTCCAGATCCAGATCTGCTTGCTCACATAGCCGGCCGCATCGGCGGCGCTCGGCGTATAGACCGTGCCGGACGCGCCCCCGACGCGGATGCGGACCTGCGACCATGGGATATCGTAGCCGAAGGGATTGCCGAGCATCCGCGATCCCGCCGTCGTCGAACCGACCGCGACCACGACACAGCCGACGAGCGACTGGCAGCCGGAGACGCCGGTCGTGGGCGCCGCCGCCGCGCCGGCGACCGTGAGCTTGCCGTTGAGCGGCGCGGAGAAGCTCTTGATCCAGTAGCCTGCGCCGCTGCCGAGCGTGTCCGAAGAGGTCAGCAGTGTATTGCCGCTGTTGGTGGCGTTGCGCCCGTAGAGCGCCCATTGAGCGTTGTAGGTCGCGGCCGAAAGATTGGCGGTCGGGGCGTTGCCGAGCACGCTGGCGACGCTCGCCGGGCTGGCGCTCGCCGCGCAGGGCGTCGCGA